>NZ_LAUM01000001.1:0-388363 GCF_000972265.1 Vibrio sp. ECSMB14106
TGATGATATCACCTCTAACTAAGTGACCAAATTCACCGTACCACTACAGGGGTATATCTAAGGCCTAGCATACTGCATCCATCTTCCAAGTAACGATCGGTCACTACGTCGAAACCGAACTTACCATAATAGTCTTTAAGGTGAGCTTGTGCCGAAATAAAAATTGAGCAATCAGGGTAAATCTTCCGAGTGGTATCAAAACTCACTTGCATGAGCTGGTTACCTATCTGTTTACCTCGGCATTCTTTCGCTACGATCACTCGCCCGATACAAACATCATCTGCATCAGAATCGAGCAGAGGGAGAACATCTACGGGGTATCCAAGCTTCTGAGCCATAATTCGACTGTAAGCCACTAGGTGTCCGTTCTCATAACCCATGATGTGATAGGTCTCTGGATGATTATCTTTGCCGTCTAGATCACTATAGGGTGTGTTCATATCCACGATAAAAATATCGACTCTTTGCTGTAAGAAATCATAGAGCTCTTGAACAGACAGCTCCGCAAATTTTTTAACTCCCCACTCGATCATCACTTTTCTCCTTATTATTTTGGGCTACAATATAGAGAGTATTCAAACCGAGTTCATTAACCTTTGTTAACTGGCCATGAAACTATTCAAAATCACCACTTTAAAGCGCCACTCATTTCCCCTCGTTATTCATTTCATTCGGCTTATGTAATAGAAAGTTAAAATTGTTCGTTTTTTGGGGTTTACATCATTTGGTAATAAAGACACTATGAATTCACGAAGAATAGACAAGTAAAGCTATTAGCCAGTCGGTTTAAGAATCAAACCTTCTGATTAATTGCTGATTTAGAGGAAGTAATGGCAGGAAACAGTATCGGACAACATTTCCGCGTGACCACGTTCGGAGAAAGTCACGGTATCGCACTAGGATGTATCGTAGATGGGTGCCCACCAGGATTGGAAATTACTGAAGCAGACCTTCAAAGAGATTTGGATCGTCGTCGCCCTGGTACTTCTCGCTATACAACGGCTCGCCGTGAAGCAGATGAAGTAAAGATTTTATCAGGTGTATTTGAAGGCCAAACTACGGGTACTTCTATTGGTCTATTGATTGAAAATACAGACCAACGCTCTAAAGACTATTCCGAAATTAAAGACAAATTCCGCCCAGGCCACGCTGATTACACGTACCATCAAAAGTACGGTGTGCGTGATTACCGTGGTGGTGGTCGTTCTTCAGCTCGTGAAACAGCAATGCGTGTTGCCGCAGGTGCTATTGCAAAGAAATACCTAAAACAAGAATTTGGTGTTGAAATCCAAGCTTACCTTTCTCAAATGGGTGATATCTCAATTGATAAAGTGGATTGGAACGAGATTGAAAACAACGCTTTCTTCTGCCCTGATGCAGATAAAGTATCTGAGTTTGACCAACTGATTCGTGACCTACTAAAAGAAGGCAACTCGATCGGTGCGAAGATTCAAGTGGTCGCGACTAAAGTGCCTGTAGGCCTTGGTGAGCCGATCTTTGATCGCTTAGATGCCGACATCGCGCACGCGCTAATGAGCATTAACGCTGTGAAAGGTGTTGAGATTGGTGATGGCTTTGATGTCGTTAATCAACGCGGTAGCGAACACCGTGATCCATTAACGCCAGAAGGCTTCACTAGCAACCATGCTGGCGGTATTTTAGGTGGTATCTCTACTGGCCAAGATATTGTGGCAAGCATTGCGCTTAAGCCAACATCAAGCATTACGGTACCGGGTGACACTATCACTAAAGAGGGTGAAGCGACGCAGCTAATCACGAAAGGTCGTCACGATCCATGTGTTGGTATCCGTGCGGTGCCTATTGCAGAAGCAATGCTGGCTATCGTGCTGCTTGATCACTTGCTACGCCATCGTGGTCAGAACTTTGGTGTGACAACAGAAACGCCACAAATATAATTCTGTTTCTGTTCATTCAGAATAGAATTGATAGATACAAAAAAGGGTTGCTTCGTAATGAAGCAACCCTTTTTCACATTCGTTGGATTATTCATCCAGTTAGAGACCATCAATGAGCGCTATCAATACAAGGCTCTAAGCGATTAATGCACTGAACTTTCAGAATCAAGTTGGAACGACGGTAAGCGCCATTTGAATCTCACTGCAGCCATACGCAGCAAGTAACCAACCACAAGTGTGACGATCGTCGCGGTTACGTCGTTGATACCAAACTCAAGTAAACCTAAGTACAAACCTGAAGCGATAAGCGCGATAGAGGCATATAACTCCTCGTGCAGAACCAATGGTGTTTGACGACAGATAAGGTCGCGTAGTAAACCACCAAAAACACCAGTCACTAAGGCAGACACCATACAAATCATTGGGTGCAGACCCATGGTCATCGCGACTTTAGTGCCAATGATACTGAATACAATTAGGCCTAGGGCATCCAAACGAATGAACAAGCCTTTTAGCTTGATGACCCACTTCGCCAGGCCTGTCGTGACGACGCCTGCGACACAAGTGATAGCCAAAAATTCTGGATTTTCAACCCAACCTAAAGGGTAATGGCCGAGTAGTATGTCTCGCACCGTACCACCGCCAATTGCCGTTGCACTCGCAACTAGCATTACACCAAACCAATCCATTTTTTGTTTGCCAGCACTGAGAGCGCCGGTCATGGCTTCTGCCGTGATGCCAATGATATACAAAACACTTAGTAGCATTGCTGTAGCTCTATAATTTAGGTCTATAAATTCGAGTCTTATAGGCCTTAGGGATATAAAATGAAGCGCGAGTGTAGTAATAAAAATGCTTGTTGACGAATGAATATTTGTACCGTGAATGAGCATTTCAGATTAGTTCAAGTAATCTGTTGAACTAGCTTGAGGTTACCGACCTTGAAGATAAACAGGCGTGCAATCACGGGGCTTGCTTGAACGGGGAAAGTTACGCTTGATATGGGGTTTACCAAGGCACGAAAACAGAGCAAAATACGGGGGTTTATTTTATTCTAAGCCAGTTTTATGACGCACCAATACTCAGACCTTATCGATATTTTTAATCAGACCTTTTTTGAAAGCTTTAATACCAAATTAGAGCTAGGTGATGATGAGCCGATCTATTTGCCTGCTGATGAAACCATCCCACACCATCGAATTGTCTTTGCACGTGGTTTTTATGCTTCTGCTTTGCACGAAATTGCACACTGGTGTGTTGCTGGCCCTGAACGTCGATTGCTGGAAGATTTTGGCTATTGGTATGAACCTGATGGTCGAACGGAATCGGTTCAAGCTGAGTTTGAAAAAGTAGAAATTCGCCCACAAGCGTATGAATGGATCATTGCGATGAGCGCAGGCTTTCCTTTTAATGTCAGCTGTGACAATCTACACGGCGATTTTGAGCCAGATCGTTTGGCCTTTATGAATAAAGTACACAGCGAAGTCATGGGGATCTTCGAAGTTGGCCTTCCGCCTCGCGTAAAAATGCTCTCTGAAGCATTACGCAGCTTCTACGATGTAGAACCTTTATGTGCTAGCCAATTTATTGTGAAATAAGAGAATATTATGATTATCGAATTTGAAGAAAAACTACTTGAAGTAATTGATGCTCGCATTGAAAACGCATCAGAGGACGAACTGTTTGCCGGTGGTTACTTACGTGGTCATATTTCTCTTTCAGTGGCTTCATGTGAAGAAGAAGGCATTGAAGACGTGGCTGAAGTTAAAGCACGCATCGAGAAGAGCCTAGATGACGCTCGCTCTGAACTAACACCCGCAGATCGTACTATTGTTAATGACCTTTGGGTTGAGCTGCAAAACCAAGCTTAATCGCTAACTATTTATCATTATCCGCTCAGTCCCTTCCTTTTCATTTTGCTGAGTCGTTAATTATTTGAGACTCATTCGAAATTTTTGAATGAGTCTGTTCAATCCTTGTGATGGTTCCATTTCCCGACTACGTTATTCTAAGCTCACTTAACGGAATTACATAAAAGGTCACATCATGAAAGTTATCGCATTCGGCGCAAGCACAAGCTCTACCTCTATCAACAAAACTCTAGCAACTTACGCAGCTAACTTGATTGAAGGTGCTGAAGTAAAAGTCCTAAACATCAACGATTACAACGTTCCTATGTTCAGTGAAGACACTGAAAAAGAGATTGGCCAAGCGGAAGGTGCTCAAGCATTCTTGCGTGATTTAGCAGAAGCGGACGCGTTTGTTATCTCTTTTGCCGAACATAACGGTCACTACCCAGCGGCATATAAAAACCTATTTGATTGGGCAACACGTATTGAGCGTTCAGTGTTTGGCGAGAAGCCAGCGGTTTACCTAGCAACTTCTCCTGGCCCTGGTGGCGCTCAAACGGTACTTGGTGCTGCAACGGGGTCTGCATCATTCTTTGGCGGCAACGTTAAGGCTTCACTTTCAGTGCCAAATTTCTACGATAACTTTGACTTTGAGTCCGGTGCTATCAGCAACGAAGAGATTGCTCAGCAGATCAAAGACGCGGTTGCTAAGCTGTAAATACTGCTCCGTTTAGAACATCAGTTTAGATCAACAAGAACAACAAAAAGCCCGAGTGACATAATGTCACTCGGGCTTTTTAGCTTTTAGTTTCAGGTGTTTCAGATGTTCAGAATAGTTGAACTAGAAACTATGGGTTTGTTCTAGAGTGTTTGTCTGCAACCCAACCAGCGGTTAATGCCTTACCTTTACGCAGCCTG
This sequence comes from Vibrio sp. ECSMB14106, assembly GCF_000972265.1. Taxonomy (NCBI): domain Bacteria; kingdom Pseudomonadati; phylum Pseudomonadota; class Gammaproteobacteria; order Vibrionales; family Vibrionaceae; genus Vibrio; species Vibrio sp. ECSMB14106. Next base: position 4,685 of record NZ_LAUM01000001.1, read on the forward strand.
CGCACCCACATTCTACTTGGGTGAATCGCCTCAAGCACATCAACCGGTAAAGGTAGCGGATCGCCACATATTTGTGATGCTAACACTTCGGCCAGCAATGGAGCAGAGCTTAAGCCGCGCGAACCCAGCCCGATAAAGCAGTACAGGTTAGGGAAGCTTGCTACCGTTTGAACACCATCAACCGAGTGGCGCTGTGGGTTAAAGTTGTGCAGATCTTGGTACTGAGCTTTGATTGATTCAAAATCACCAACATTTCCGACAAATGGTAAGTGATCACGGCTTACGCTTCGGATACCTTGGCGCGCTAAGTTGTCACTGGTGTCGACATCTTTTGTCCACGCTTGGTCTGGCAACGACCCGTTCAGGCGATCGCCATTATGTTGCTGAACCTCAATATCAAACTCTTGGTCGATATTGGTTTTATCGTAATTTGCGCCAATACAGTGGTGGCCGTTATTTGGATTCTGCGGCGTCAGATAGCCATCAAAGCACAAAACCGTTTTTAGCTTAGCTAAGTTTTCTGTAGTCGGAATATGGCTTACTTGGCCTTTAACCGGAGTCAGTGGTACTGGCTGAGTTTGTTTAAACTGAGTGAACTTGTGTCCGTTCGCTACAACCACTTGATCGTGCTTGGTTTGAATCTCACCTTGAGGTGTCTCAATCGTCAGCAACCATTGTTGCTCTGCTTCTAACCATTCAAGTTGAGTCACTTGATGTTGATAGTGCGCGCTCACTTGGTTGGTCTCTTCCAACTTACCAATCAAACCTTGAGTAAGCTGAAGGGGGCTTAACCAACCGCCCAACGGAAAGTAAACACTCTCTTTATCAACCGGTAAGCCAATCTCTTCGTTGGCTTGGTCTGGCGATAAACGCTGAATCAAATCTGTGTGGAAGTTGCCTTCCAACATGCGGTTGAGTTTTTTAGTGGAGCCTTGATCCCACATCAAGATGTTCACGCCACACCAGCTGTGATCAAATTGAACAGACTGAGCCGCTTGATTAATAAATTGACGAGCAAACAGTAACCCTGGGCCGAACACGCGAGACACGTTCGAGGTCGCTTCACTCAATAACGGGTAAATCGCACCTTGATTATTGCCAGAGGCATTGCCCGCAGCTTGTGGGTGTTCACAATAAAGAGTGATGTTTTTACCACGACGGCTTAAGGTTTTTGCAAGTGCTGCACTGGCTACACCACCACCAATAATAGCTATGTCTTGTGAATCATTGTGTTGAGCGAGGCCATACCAAGGTTTGATGTTGGTATGAGCGTGCTTCTCATCAAGTTGGCCGGCAATCATTTCTCGCTTAGTACCAAAGCCTTTGACTTTTTTCATCGCAAAGCCTGCTTCAATTAAGCCACGGCGAACAAAGCCAGCAGCGGTGAAGGTGGCGCAGCTACAACCTTGTTTAGCGAGCTTGGCCATGCCGTTGAACAGGTTTTGATTCCACATCTCTGGGTTCTTGCTCGGCGCAAAACCATCTAAGAACCAAGCATCAACCAAACCTTCACGTGGGGTTGGTACGTTAGGCATGCAATCTTTAATATCGCCAAACCACAAATCAAGCGTGATCGCACCATCACCGAGCACAATACGGTGACATTCAGGCAGGGCGATAGGGTAGTGTTCTTGGAGTTGCGTCGCATACTCGGCTAATTCTGGCCACGATTGATGTGCTTTGATCAGGTCCTCTTTGTTTAAAGGATATTTTTCAAAACTGATGAAATGTAACTCTTTGTTCATCGCTTGTGGGTTATCTTTAAGGAAAGTATCGAACCACTGCCACACAGCAAGAAAGTTTAAACCTGTACCAAAGCCGGTTTCAGCAATCACAAAACGACGTTGTTGATGTTCAACCCAACGCTCTGGAAGGTGGTTTTGCTTTAAAAAGACGTAGCGAGTTTCTTCTAAACCGTTAACATTAGAGAAGTAAACGTCGTCAAATTGGTCTGAAACTGGCGTGCCAGATTCATTCCATTCCAGTTCTGCATTAGTAATTGAAGTCATAAAATCTATCATTTTGTGATTTGAAGCGATATGTTGGTAGGGATTGTACGAATTTCTAGGAAAGCTGACCACTTTTGTTAGGCTTCTTAGTTATCATCTAGCTGAATTTAGAATTATAGGAATGTCACATGAAACGAGTCGTAATCACCGGTATGGGTATTGTTTCAAGTATCGGTAACAACGTCGAAGAAGTTTTAGCATCACTGAAAGAGGGTAAATCTGGTATTACCGCTTCAGAGCAGTTCAAGGAAAATGGCTTGCGCTCTCAAGTATGGGGTAACCTAAAAATGAACCCTGCTGACCATATCGATCGCAAAAAAATGCGCTTTATGGGTGATGCAGCGGCATTCGCTTATCTTTCAATGGAGCAAGCAATTGCTGATTCTGGTTTAACTGAAGATCAAGTATCTAATGACCGCACGGGTATCGTTGCGGGTTCAGGCGGTGCTTCATCTCTAAACCAAGTTAACGCTGTAGACATCATCCGTGAAAAAGGCGTTAAGCGCGTTGGTCCATACATGGTGCCACGTACAATGGCTTCTACGGTTTCTGCTTGTCTAGCAACTCCTTTCAAAATCCGTGGTGTGAACTACTCTATGAGTTCTGCATGTGCGACATCTGCACACTGTATTGGTCACGCAATGGAGCTTATCCAACTTGGTAAGCAAGACGTTGTATTCGCTGGTGGCGGTGAAGAACTGGATTGGTCTCTGACTATGATGTTCGACGCAATGGGTGCACTTTCTACTAAGTACAACGACACGCCAGAATTGGCTTCTCGTACCTACGATGCAGACCGTGATGGTTTCGTTATCTCTGGTGGCGGCGGCATGCTAGTTATCGAAGAACTTGAGCACGCAGTTGCTCGTGGCGCGAAAATCTACGGTGAGATCGTGGGTTACGGCGCAACTTCAGATGGCTACGACATGGTTGCTCCTTCTGGTGAAGGTGCGGTTCGTTGTATGAAGATGGCAATGCAAAACGTTGATGGCGTGGACTACGTGAACACTCATGGTACTTCAACTCCTGTTGGTGACGTTAAAGAGCTTGGCGCAATCCAAGAAGTCTTTGGCGGTAACAGCCCAGCAATCTCAGCAACTAAAGCGATGACAGGTCACGCTCTAGGTGCTGCTGGCGTACACGAAGCTATTTACTCAACGCTAATGCTAGATAATGGCTTTATTGCTCCAAGCATTAACGTTGTAAACTTAGACGAAGCAGGTAAAGGCCTAGACATCGTAACGGAAGCTCGTGAACAAGAGCTAACGACGGTTATGTCTAACAGCTTTGGTTTCGGCGGTACTAACGCAACGCTAGTAATCAAAAAGTATCAAGCTTAACTTAGGCTTGAGTTAGAGAGACAAGGTTAATCGTAAAAGTGGGCTAGTGCAGACTCAACACGCGCAGGTCTTCTAATAATAACGGCTATCAGAAGCTTGTTTAGATATAGGTTTTTAAGCGTGGTTTTTGAAACTTGTTTTTTAACATGGTTTTTAAAATCTGGGTTTAGAAATTGAAAGGTTTCCAGAGCTTGATCAGTAGTGACTTAGTTAGTACTGGTTGAACAGACGCAAGACTCTGTCTCCTGGAGAGCGAGATAGGATCCTTTTGTTCTGGATGTTTGCCCGATTGTTTATTCAATCGGGCATTTTTCGTTTTGACCTTGGATATGACTCAATTCCTGTTCTTGTTTGTGAAGGCTAGGGGATTCAGCCCTTTATTTATAATGTATTCCAATTGCGACTCGACACCGTGTGTGGAATTTTGCACAATCATTTCAATTCACATTTAAGGTCGACAGACCCCAACGAAAGTACCTTCCCAATGAAAATCTTAATCGATGAAAATATGCCTTATGCTGAAGCGCTTTTTAGCCAGCTAGGTGAAGTGACAATGAAGTCCGGTCGAACGCTAACCGCTGACGATCTTGTTGACGTAGATGCTCTGATGATTCGCTCGGTGACTAAGGTCAATGAAGCGCTGATCAGCAAAGCGAACAAGCTTAAGTTTGTTGGAACCGCAACAGCTGGTATGGATCACGTTGACCAAGAATTGATGAAAGAGCGTGGCATTTTCTTCACCGCGGCGCCTGGCTGTAACAAGGTGGGTGTAGCGGAGTATGCCTTCAGCGCGATGATGGTGCTTGCTCAACAACAAGGTTTTTCTGTTTTCGACAAAACGGTCGGTATTATTGGTTGTGGTCAAGTGGGCAGCTACTTAGCGAAATGCCTAGAAGGCATTGGTATTAAAGTGCAGCTCAACGATCCTCTTAAGCAACTGGAGGGTGACACTCGTGAATTTACCGACCTTGAAACGTTATTAGAGCAATCTGATGTGATCACGTTACATACGCCTATCACCAAGACGGGCGAGTTTTCAACGCACCATATGATCAATGAGCAAGTGCTAAACAACTTCCGCGCCGATCAAATCCTGATTAATGCTGCGCGCGGCCCAGTCGTTGATAACCAAGCACTAAAAGCTCGCCTGCTAAAAGCTGACGGTTTTACTGCCGTTCTTGATGTATTTGAGTTTGAACCTGAAGTCGACATGGAATTGCTTCCACTGCTTGCTTTCGCAACGCCTCACGTAGCGGGCTACGGTTTAGAGGGCAAAGCGCGCGGTACGACCATGATCTTTAACAGCTATTGTGAGTTTTTAGGTGCGGAACAACGTGCTTATGCAAGCGATCTTCTACCGACAGCCCCAGTGCCTCAAATGAAATTAGATAGGGCTTGGGATGAAGCAACACTGCACAATTTGACTCAGTTGATCTATGATGTGCGCAAAGACGACGCCTTATTCCGTCGCAATATCTCTACGCCGGGTTCTTTTGACAAGATGCGTAAAGAATATTGGGACCGTAGAGAGTACAGTGCAGTCGAGTTAACGGGCGATGAATCTTGTAATTTAACGCCGTTATCTAAACTCGGTTTTATGGTAAAGCCAACTTTATAAAAGAGAGAAACAATGAGCCAAGAATTTAATATTGCTATTTTGGGTGCGACTGGTGCGGTTGGTGAAACCATTCTTGAAGTACTTAAAGAGCGTAAATTCCCTGTCGGTGAAATGCACTTACTAGCAAGTGAACGTAGTGAAGGCAAAACTTCCCGTTTTAACGGCAAAACAATACAAGTACAAAACGTAGAAGACTTCGATTGGTCTCAAGTACATATTGCGTTTTTCTCTGCAGGTAGCGAGCTTTCAGAACGTTGGGCTCCAATCGCGGCTGACGAAGGTGTGGTGGTTATCGATAACACATCACGTTTCCGTTACGAATATGATGTTCCTCTGGTTGTGCCAGAAGTTAACCCTGAAGCGATTGCTGAGTTCCGTAACCGCAACATCATCGCGAACCCTAACTGTTCTACTATCCAAATGGTTGTAGCACTTAAACCAATTCACGATGAAGTGGGCCTTGAGCGTATTAACGTTTCAACTTATCAATCTGTATCTGGTGCGGGTAAGCCGGGGATCGATGAGCTAGCGGGTCAAACGGCTAAGCTTCTTAACGGCATGCCAGCGGACAAGTCAGCGTTCTCACAGCAGATCGCCTTCAACTGTATTCCTCAAATCGATGAATTTACAGAGAACGGCTACACGCGTGAAGAGATGAAGATGGTTTGGGAAACTCAAAAAATCTTTGCTGACTCTTCAATCACGGTGAACCCTACGTGTGTTCGCGTACCTGTATTCTACGGTCACGCTGAATCTCTACATATTGAAACTCGCGCTCCAATTGCTGCAGAGCAAGTGGTTCAGCTTCTTGAGAACACAGAAGGCGTTGAAGTATTTCAAGCGTTAGACTTCCCAACTCAAGTTCGTGATGCGGGTGGTAAAGATCACGTAATGGTTGGCCGTATTCGCAACGACATCAGCCATCACAGCGGCGTAAACATGTGGGTGGTTGCTGATAACGTTCGTAAAGGCGCAGCGACAAACGCAGTGCAAATCGCTGAAGTTCTGATTCGCGATTACTTCTAAGTTTCATTGCTTTGATAAATAAGCCTCACTCTTTAGTGGGGCTTTTTTAATCAATTGAAAATATTGTTAGGAAAATTGTGTGAAATTGCTGCGAATATTGTTGTCGTAACACATTTTTTGTCTTCGTCTCTATAGTTTTATGTCATTTATCCGATATATTTAATAGTTCATCACTTTATCCGAATTTAAGCACCTAGCTGAGCACTTTATGTTTCAAATTTTTAAGCCTTGGTTAATGCCTTTGGCCGTTATCATTGCGACTCAGATTCCCGTTGTTCGTGCAGATTCCATTCGAGTTGTAGGGCCTAATGGTCAGATACAATCAGCGCCTACTTTTTCCGAACCTCTGCAAAGAGTGCAGCCGCTTAGCGCCTCCAATGGTACTAGTGAGCCCTCACGTTTCTATGGTCCAACTCGTGGTTCAGAGACGCTGTGGTCTATCGCCTCAAAATTACGTCCGGATAACTCCGTGTCAGTCCAACAAACCCTGTTGGCGATTTATCGCTTAAACCCTCAAGCATTTGAAAACCAGAATATCCATAGCCTGTTGCCTGCGAGCAACTTACGAGTGCCTTCTTTAGAGCAAGCTCGTGCCAGCTCAACGCAGCAAGCGGTCAACATCATGACTTCGCACCTTGCCAAGCTTGATGCTCCAGTGGCTAAGCCTGTAGCGCCAAAAACAAAACCAGCGCCAGTGCCAACCCGACCTGATGTAAGTGATAAAAATGCGGCTTCAGCAAAGCAAGTGCAAGTAAGTGCAGCTAAAGCGCCTACAAATCCATCTTCTCCAACTGATTCAACGTCTCCAACCAAGGAGATGAACGAATTAGAAAAGACACTAGAACTTTCAGAAACAGAGTTACTGTCATTGGAAGAGAAAAATCATCAGCTTCGTTTAATGCTGTCGAACGTGCAGTCTGAAGTGGATGTGCTTAAAACGGAACTAAGCGACGAAGACCGTATCCGCAGCGAAGTTGAGAAGCTGCTTGCTGAAGAGCGTAAAAAGAACGCCGAAATCGAAAAAATGGCACCGACTGCTACAGAACAGTTGTTATCTAATGGTTGGCTAGTGGCTGCACTTGCGAGTATTCCAGGCCTTTTACTTGGCCTTATTATTGTGATGCTGTTGGGGCGCCGATCTAAAAACGATGAACAGCAGCAAACGACGCAAGAACAACCTATTCAACCTGAACCAAGCAGTGTGGCTCCTATCTCTTTAGGCGAAGAGATGAGCGATCTTGATAATGAGCTGTCTTTGGATGATGAACTTTTTGATACTGAAGACGACGCTACCAAGCTATTTGACGATCAAGCATTGGCTGAAGAAGACGATGTATTTGCAGGCTTAGATGAATCCGATCTTGATTTTAATCTTGATGGTGAAGACGATGACCCGTTTGCAAGTATCGGTGAAAACGGTGATTTAGACACCAACTTCGACGATCTGGACTTAGACAGTAACACCGGCATCAGTGTTAATGGTGAAGAAAAGGCGCTTGGTCTGGAAGAAATGGAACGCGCTCTGGATAAAACAGCGGAAAGTTCTCTTGATTCTGATGACGAGGACTTTGACCTTGCGGATGATAACGCGATGTCTGCTGATGAGGTTGAATCCCTACTATCTCAAGAGTCTGAGACTGAAGACTTAGGAGCGAATGAGCTAGATCAGTCTCTATTAGATGATCTGTTCGCGCTTGATGACGAAGACGATGGTAGTTTCGATATCGATGCTTTGATTTCGGAAGAGCAAAGTGACTCGCCTTCTAATAACAGCACCCCAGCAACCGATGATTTTGACATTGATGCGCTTATTTCAGAGCAACAGAGCGATGCCAAGCCTGCTGACTTGAGCAATGACGAGTTCGATATCGATACTTTGATTTCCGAACAGCAAACCGCTGAACCTTCGGCTCCTAGTGTCGAAGAGGATATTGATGATATTTTTGCTCAGGTTGCCGCTCAGAAAGGTGAAACGAATGCTCCCTCTAACCTTGATAATGACGATGAGGTTGCCGCTAACCTAAGCAGTGGTTTGGCGTCTGATGATGATATCGAAAACATCCTATCTCAGTTTGATAAGCCAATTGAAGATGAAGAAGCTCAAGACAGCGTTGATCTGCTCGATGAGCAATTGGCAGGTGATGACGTAGATCTAAGTAATTCGACCGATCTTCTTGATGAAATGTTGGAAGGTGAATCGGATGATGAGTCTGAAAGCGAACCTTTAGGGTTTGACGCTTTGTCTGAACTTGAAGAGCTTTCTGGCATATCGGCGGACGATGACCTAAACATTGCGGAAGATAGCACGGAAACCTTAGATGAGCTGATCGGTGATTCTGACGGTGATGACTTCGAACTCGATGCAGATAGCACTGATTTGCTTGATGATTTCCTTGATAGCGAATTGCTAGCCGATGATGCATCAACAGATGAAGCGGGCGAGAAGGAGACTGAATCTTTAGATCCGTTTGATGATCTACTAACAAGCGGTATTGAAGGTGAATTAGCATCGGAAGAGCAAGCGTTTGATAAAGAACTAGAGGCGGCCTTTGACTTTGACAAAGCCAATGAGGAGCCGATCAAAGGGTCAAGCGTTGAGACGACTCAGTCAACATCGGAGCCTTCTGAAGTTGAGCCAGCGCAAGCTGCTGAGGTGAGTGAAACATCACAACCTGAACCAGTTAGTGATGAGCCGTTAGATTTGGAACCGACGCAAGCCAGCTCAGAACTTGAGCCAGAGAGCGATGATGTTACGCCACAAAACGATGAAGCCTTTAATCGTGATGACTTCATCGATGATCTCTTTGGTGTAGCGCCAGCAACAGATGCTCTGCTTGATGATTCATTAGAAACCACAGACGAAGCGTTGATTGATGAGTTAATGACGCCTGATGACAGTGGCATGTTGGAAGCGAATGAAGCGCAAGTTGAAGAGTCAATCGAACAGGTTTCTGAACGAGATCAAACTCCAAGTTCGGATATTCAAGAAGCACTTCCGGAAGATACCGCATCGCCTGTTGAAGAAAATGACGAACTGGATATTGAGTCGCTGTTATCTGAAAATTCTGATGTTGAAGACCCCGCTTTCACTGAATTAGAGCAAGAAGCGCTTGAGCCGAAAGCAACATATACACAAGACAGTCACGAAGAAATCGCGCCTAGCTCTGAAAACCAAACTTCACCATCGTCACTGAGTGATGTCTCAGAAGACGAAGAAGAGACAGTTGAAGATTGGTTAGCAGAATCGATCGACGATGTTGAGTCGCCATCGAACATCGACTCTGATTTTGACTTTGAACCGAAAATTCAAGGTAGCGATGAATTTGAGAATGTTGTTGAATCCTTGCCAGAGCCAGAGCCAGAGCCAGAGCCAGAGCCAGAGCCAGAGCCAGAGCCAGTTCGTGCAGCAAATATGCCAGAGATCATTCCAAATGAATTCGGCGTACCAGAAGATGACGATTGGCTGATTGAAGATGAGACGCCTGCACCAGAGGCAGAAACAACACCAGAACCAGCTGTTGAACCTCAATTAGACGCTGAACCGCAACCAACAGCTGAGCCGCAAGCTGAAGCGACACCACAAACCGAAGCTACACCACAAGTTGAGGTTGCACCACAAACTGAAGTGGCGGAGCAAGCAAGTGAAGAAGAATTTTCATTTGATGATTTCGATCTGCCAGAGTTTGGTGAAGAAGAGGCACTAGCGGAAGCTGGTGTTGAAACAACACCAGAACCAGTCGCGCCCGCTGTTGAATCTCAACTAGACGCTGAGACGGAACCAACAGCTGAGCCGCAAGCTGAAGCGACACCGCAAGCCGAAGTTACACCGCAAGTTGAGGTTGCACCACAAACTGAAGTGGCGGAGCAAGCAAGTGAGGAAGAATTTTCATTTGATGATTTCGATCTGCCAGAGTTCGGTGAAGAAGACGCATTAGCAGAAGTGGCTAGCGAACCGGATGAAGCACAGTTAGAACAAGATCTATCTGGTGGTACCGAGAAGTTTGAGTTTGATGACCTTGAGCTGCCTGAATACGATGAAGAGAGCGCAAAAGCTGATTCTGTTTTAGACGATATTGAACAAAGCAGCGCTGAACCTGTAGCGGAAGATACGGGTGTAGAGTTCGATGAATTGGATTTACCAGAATATGGTGAAGATGAAGCAATCTCTGATGCGTTTGCTGAGCAAACAACACCGCTAACTTCTTTCAGCCCACAAGGCGAAGAGCAAGATGCGTTGCATGATTTGTTCTCAAACCCGCAAAGCTTTGATTATGCTGATGCTCTCTCGGACGTTGAAAGCTCAGAGGCTAGCTTTACACAACCAGATGAATCACTGAACGCGTCTTCAGAGCCAGGCTCAACGCCAAAGGCGGTTCAAGATGAACCATTAGAAGACTTTGATGAGACTGCTCTGGCAGAGTTACTTTCAGAAGATGTTCAAACCACTGTCGATAATATGTTTGACAAACCATTGGATACAACGTCGATTGATAGTGCAGGTCTAGATATTGATGCGATGCTTGAAGTGGGTGGCGAAGATTGGAAGGGGTTTAACTTAGCGCCAGAGCAACAATCGAGCATGCATAAGAATGTTCCTGATGATCAACAAGAGATTTGGGCATCGGCAGAGCAACAAGCTGAACCTAAAGTTAAAGAAGAGAATTGGGGACAACAAGACAACTTAACCGAATCAGGAAGAGGTCGTGATAAGCCATACATGACGATTGATGAACTGATGGCTCAAGTAGAGCAAGAAGGTGAAGAGGCCACTAATCCAGACGATGAAGAATTGAAGCTGGATGTTGGTCTAAATGAGTTCCCTGATGTTATCGGTGACATAGGCAATTTTGATGTTGATAGCAATGCAGAAGCTGCAGGTAAACTCGATTTAGCTAAAATCTACATTGAGATGAGTGACTCGCAAGGCGCGATTAAGCTTCTAGAAGAAGCTATTGTTGACGGAAGCGATGATATTCGTCGCGAGGCCAAGAATATCATCGATAAATTAAACGGTCGGTAAGCTCAACGAAATAGAAAGGGTAGCATTGGCTACCCTTTGTTTTAGGGCGAGGCTAAGAGCCTTTGTTTTATTATTACAGTTTTAGCCCCATCCTATTTGGGATAGCACCGATTTCCGTATATACTTCTCGCCCATTTTCAAAGAGAACAAGAACATGAAAATTGCTTTAGGTATTGAATATAACGGTACCCACTACTTTGGTTGGCAGCGCCAACGAGACGTGAAAAGTGTCCAAGAAGAATTGGAAAAGGCTCTTTCAGTTGTCGCGAATCACCCTGTAGAAGTTATGTGCGCAGGTCGTACAGATGCCGGTGTTCACGGTACGGGACAAGTCGTTCACTTTGAAACTAATGTCGATCGTAAAATGGTGGCATGGACAATGGGCGCGAATGCTAACATGCCAAAAGATATTGCGGTTCGTTGGGCGGCAGAAGTGAATGAGGATTTCCATGCTCGTTTCTCGGCTACTGCGCGCCGTTACCGATACATTATCTTTAACCATGCACTACGCCCAGGTATTTTGAATTCAGGTGTGAGCCATTATCATGGTCATCTTGATGAGAAAAAAATGCACGAAGCGGGTCAGTACTTACTTGGTGAGAATGACTTTACTTCGTTTAGGGCAACACATTGTCAATCTCGTAGTCCATGGAGAAACATGATTCACTTGAACGTGACTCGTCATGGACACTACATTGTGATCGATATTAAAGCGAATGCGTTTGTTCACCACATGGTGAGGAATATTACTGGTAGCCTTATTGCCGTAGGTAAAGGTGAGCAGAAACCAGAGTGGATCCAGTGGCTTTTAGAAGCTAAAGATCGAAAAGTAGCCGGCGCAACTGCAAAAGCGGAAGGTTTGTACCTGGTGGATGTTGATTATCCTGAACATTTTGAGTTACCACGAGAGCCGATTGGCCCTCTTTTCTTACCAGATAATTTGAACTAAATGTGAGACTTAGGTTCAAAAAACATGGTGATTTCGCGTGTAAGATGGTGACAGAAAATAGGTACAACCAGTTTTTTATCTACAGTCGCTGTTTTATGTGCTTTAATTCCCACGCATAATTCCCAAATTTATTTCTTTCGCAATCAAGCGCAAGAATCGAAACAAAAAGGTCTTCCATGAGTTGGCTTGAAAAGATTTTAGAAAAAAGCAACATCGTAACATCTCGTAAAGCGTCTATCCCTGAGGGTGTTTGGACTAAATGTACTTCTTGTGAGCAAGTGCTTTACCATGCTGAACTAGAGCGTAACCTAGAAGTATGTCCAAAATGTGATCATCACATGCGCATGAAAGCACGTCGCCGTCTGGATACATTCCTAGATAAAGGTGAACGTGTTGAACTAGGTGCTGATCTTGAACCACAAGACAAACTGAAGTTTAAAGACTCTAAGCGTTACAAAGAACGTATCTCTGTTGCTCAGAAGAACAGTGGAGAGACAGATGCATTAGTAGCAATGAAAGGCGAACTGCTTGGTTTACCTATCGTAGCGTGTGCTTTTGAATTCTCATTCATGGGCGGCTCTATGGGTTCCGTTGTTGGTGCTCGTTTTGTGAAAGCGGTCGATGCTGCTATTGAAAACAATTGTGGTTTAGTTTGTTTCTCTGCAAGTGGTGGTGCGCGTATGCAAGAGGCGCTTATGTCTCTAATGCAAATGGCGAAAACCAGTGCAGCGCTAGAGCGTTTATCTGCGAAAGGTTTGCCGTTTGTTTCCGTAATGACTGACCCAACAATGGGTGGTGTTTCTGCGAGTCTAGCAATGCTAGGTGACATCAATATCGGTGAGCCAAAAGCATTGATCGGTTTCGCTGGACGTCGTGTAATCGAACAAACGGTACGTGAAGATCTTCCTGAAGGTTTCCAACGTAGTGAATTTCTACTAGACCACGGTGCTATCGATATGATCGTTGATCGTCGTGAGATGCGTCAGCGCGTAGCTAGCCTAGTTGGAAAAATGACCAACCAGCCTTCACCATTGGTAGTTTCTGTGAACGATTCACCGAATGAAGCTACTTATGAAGTACCAGAAGCGCCAGAAAAAGGGTAAAGTACCTTCTAACAAACCTACTTAATTATGGTTATGAGTTAGATGAGTCAACAACCTATTCCTCAAGCCACATCCTCTTTGGAGATGTGGCTTGATTATTTATCAAACATCCACACAAGCGCTATTGATCTTGGGTTAGACCGAGTTAAGGCCGTCGCTTCTAAGGTAAACCTCACCAAACCTGCTCAACACGTGATTACCGTTGCTGGAACCAATGGCAAAGGCTCAACGTGTGCCCTGATGGAAGCCATTCTATTAGATGCTGGTTACTCCGTTGGTGTCTACAGTTCCCCTCACTTAATCCGCTATAACGAACGTGTTCGTATCAACGGGCAAGATCTATCCGATGAAAAAATCGTGCAGTCATTCGATTTTATTGAAAAAGAGCGTGGCGAAATCAGCCTTAGTTTTTTCGAGTACGGCACCTTAGCCGCGTTACGCGCATTTCAAACGGAAGCGGTAGATGTCGTGTTATTGGAAGTGGGATTAGGCGGTCGTTTAGATGCAACGAATATCGTTGATCATGATGTGTCTGTGATTACCAGTTTGGCTGTCGACCATGTTGATTGGCTTGGTGACGACATCAATGTGATTGGCTTTGAGAAAGCGGGTATTTATCGTAGTGGTAAGCCTGCTATCTGTGGACAGCCTAAGCCACCCGCTACAGTTGCTGCACATGCAGACGATATAAAAGCTGAATTTTACCAAGTGGGTATTCAATACACCTATGATGTTGACGGTGATATTTGGAACTGGCGCAGTGGTGCATTCCAACTAGAAGCTTTACCAATTCCAGGTTTACCGTTACCTAATGCAGCAACCGCATTGATGGCATTGGGAACTTCAAAATTGAGTATTAGTGATATAAATATCACCAATGGCCTAAAGAGCGCACAGCTTCCCGGACGTATGCAGCAAGTCAGCGATCAACCTGTGATTGTGCTTGATGTGGCGCATAATCCACATTCGGCTGAGTATTTTGCACAACAAGTTATTCAAAAGTATGCCGGAAAAAATTTACACGTTGTAGTCGCCATGCTTCATGACAAAGATATTCCCGCAACATTGGAAGTATTAGCACCAGTTGCAACACATTGGTATCCAGCTTCACTACAAGGCCCTCGTGCGGCAACCGCTGCCGAATTGTGTGAAAGCCTACCTGAAGGCGTAGAACAGCATTCAAACCCTGTTGCAGCGTTTGAAGCGGCTTTAGCTTCTGTCCAAGGTGATGATGTTGTGTTGGTGGTCGGTTCTTTCCATACTGTGGGTGAAGTGCTGGAGCATTGGCAGAAAAAAGGAAACTAAATGGCAAGTAAATTCCAAAGCCGATTAGTCGGTACCATCATTTTAGTGGCTATTGGCGTGATTGTATTGCCCGATGTGCTAGATGGTAAGAAGCTCCACTATAAAGAAGAGTTTGCAAGCATTCCAATTAAGCCTGAGCTTGATAGTAATGTTGAGGTTTTTGAAGTACTCGATCCTGTTGAAGATCAGATAGCGCTACCGGACTCTCCGGTTGAGCAAGTGGTTGAAAGTGGTAGTACTGACAATTCAAACACGCAAACCGCGTCTTCTTCCAATAGTAAAGAAGCAGACAAAGTGGCAGTAGTGGTTAAGCCAGTACCGGAAAAAAATGAATACCAAGACAGTGCTTGGATTATTCAATTAATGGCTTTAAAAAATGCTGACAACGCCAAAAATGTTGTTAAGGATTTACAAAAGCGCGGCTACCAGGCTCACACCAAGCAAGAAAATAGTTTTACGCGAGTAATTATTGGCCCGGATGTCTCTAAATCCAAACTTGAGCGACAAATTAAGGAATTAGAGAAAATTACGGGTTCAAAAGGTCAATTGCTCAAATTTAAACCGTTAAATCCATAAGAAAACGTTTGCGTCAGCATTTTTTCTGTTAAAATGCGCGCCAACTTAAGATGAAGAATTCATGAATTGGTTAGATTTTGTCATTTTAGGCGTGATCGGCTTCTCTGCCGTGATCAGTTTAGTTCGTGGTTTCGCTAAAGAAGCGTTGTCATTGGTTATTTGGTTTGGAGCATTTTTTATTGCTAGCCAGTACTACGCTAAATTAGCCATGTACTTCACCAATATCGAAGATGAGATGTTTCGAAACGGAACTGCGATAGCAGCATTATTTGTTGCAACGTTAGTTGTTGGTGCCTTAGTTAACTATGTCATCGGTCAGCTAGTTCAGAAAACAGGCCTGTCAGGTACAGACAGAATCCTCGGAGTCGTCTTTGGCGGTTTACGTGGTGTTTTGATTGTCTCTGCAGTGTTGTTTTTCATGGATGCGTTTACTGCATTCCCAAGTTCTGAGTGGTGGAAGAGTTCGCAATTGGTTCCAGAATTTAGTCGAATCATTGCGCCGTTCTTCGAGCATTTACAAGCAACATCTAGTTTCTTATCTGGCGCGTTTTAGCGCCAGTTAATATCGAAAATCGAGGGTTAGGACATGTGTGGTATTGTTGGAATCGTGGGTTCAACACCTGTAAACCAGTCAATTTATGACGCTTTAACGGTATTGCAGCATCGTGGCCAAGATGCCGCAGGTATTTGTACCATAGAAAGCAATCGTTTCCGTCTGCGTAAGGCAAATGGTTTAGTCAAAGATGTTTTTGAAGCAAAACACATGCAGCGCTTACAAGGTGAAGTTGGTATTGGTCATGTTCGTTACCCTACTGCGGGTAGTTCAAGTGCATCTGAAGCTCAACCTTTCTACGTAAACTCTCCTTTTGGTATCACGTTGGCTCACAACGGTAACCTGACAAACGCAAGCGAAGTGCGTGAAAAGTTGTTCGAGAAAGACCGTCGTCATTTAAATACAACTTCTGACTCTGAAGTTCTATTGAACGTTTTGGCTCATGAGATCGATACCGTTAAAGGTAACGTGACTTCAGATGATGTTTTCCGCGCTGTCTCTAATGTACACCGCACGATTCGCGGCGCTTACGCAGTAACGGCAATGATTATCGGCCACGGTATGATTGCATTTCGTGACCCACATGGTATCCGTCCTCTGTGTCTTGGTAAGCGTGAGGTTGATGGTAAAACAGAGTACATGGTTGCGTCTGAGTCAGTCGCGTTAGACGCTGTTGGTTTTGATTTTATGCGCGATGTTGCTCCTGGTGAAGCTATCTACGCAACATTCGATGGTGATCTTTTTACTAAGCAATGCGCAGACAACCCACAACTAAACCCATGCATCTTTGAATTTGTATACTTTGCTCGCCCAGATTCATTCATCGACAAAATCTCGGTTTACAGCGCACGCGTTGAGATGGGTGAGATGCTAGGTAAACGTATTAAAGAAGAGTACGCCGACTTAGATATTGATGTGGTTATCCCAATTCCTGAAACTTCGAACGATATTGCGCTACGCATAGCTCAAGCGATCAACAAGCCATACCGTCAGGGTTTCGTGAAGAACCGCTATGTTGGCCGCACGTTTATCATGCCTGGTCAGCAACAGCGTAAAAAATCAGTTCGCCGTAAGCTGAACGCAATCCGTTCAGAGTTTAAAGGTAAGAATGTTCTATTGGTTGACGACTCTATCGTTCGCGGTACAACATCAGAGCAGATCATTGAGATGGCTCGTGATTCAGGTGCAAGTAAAGTCTTCATGGTTTCAGCCGCTCCAGAGGTGCGCTTTCCGAACGTTTACGGCATCGATATGCCGAGCGCGATAGAGCTGATTGCTCATGGTCGTGACAACGAAACGATTTGTAAGCAGATTGGCGCAGATGCTTTGATTTTCCAAACGCTACCAGATCTAATCTCTGCGGTAGGTATGGGCAACCAAGACATTTCTCGCTTCGATACTTCGGTATTTAACGGTGAGTATGTAACAGGTGATATCGACCAAGCGTACTTAGATTTCCTAGATTCTTTGCGTAATGACGACTCAAAGGTTCAGCGTGAAATCCAACAAGACCTAGCGAACCTAGAGTTACATAACGAAGGCGCTTAGTCTTTCCGTTAGGAATAGCGCTTTTTTGCTAGCAACGAATCATTGTTTTTCTGGCAATGATTCATGATTGCAAGCGATTCAGAATCTAAAAAACCAGAGTATTCGCTCTGGTTTTTTTATTTTCAGCAAAGAGAGTTGGTTTTAATGAATGTGGTATGCGATCACAAAATCAATAAACAATCTTACCTTCTCTGGCAGGTGGTCTTTGTGGTTATAAAGCATATAAATATCACGAGGGTTAGCGCTCCAGTCTTCTAGGACCTGCACTAAGCTGCCATCTTCAATGTATTCACGAATCATCACGTCAGGCATTAGGGTAATACCTAGGCCTCCAGAACATGCTTGTCTCACTACATTGAGTGCATTGGCGTTGAAACGACCTTTCTCGCTGTTAACCACCGTCTCATCATTGGAGTTACTCAGTTGCCACTTAATTAGCGGGTAGCCTTTTAGGAGAGAGTGGTGAGCCAGTTCTTCCGCGTGGCTTGGTGCCGGGTTCTTCGCTAAATAATCAGGGCTCGCGATAAGAATATCTTTTACTTCACTGATTTTTCTTGCGATTAGACTTGAGTCACGTTGTGGGCCAACGCGGAAAATTACGTCCCACTCGGTTGGATCAAGCTGATCGGCTTGGTTGTTCATCATCAATTCAATATTGATATCAGGGTATTGAATCATGAAGTCGCTGAACATTGGCATCATCATGCGTTTGGTCAGGTTGGATGGGGCCGTAATACGAATCTTACCGGAAGCTCCTTTGCACACGTCCGTGAGCTCTTCTGCAGTAGAAGACAGGCGTTGCAATAGCGGAGAGCATTCATTGAAAAAACGTTCGCCAGCCTCTGTTAAAGAGAGTTTACGTGCGTGTCTATTGAGAAGCCTCAGGTTCAGAGAGTCTTCTAAGGCTTGAATACGTCGTGTAATGGTCGCAACCGGAATCATAGTCTTGCGCGATGTTGCGGTGTAGCTCCCATTTTCAACGACGAGTCGAAAGAGGTTTAAATCATCTAATTTCATAAATCCAGACACATTTGTTTACAATCTCATCTAATTTATACGTAACAGTGAGATCAATGTTTGCGTTACGTCAACTCGTTGCATTATTTACAAGTATTCCAACCCTCGTCACGGATTACCAGTAAAGAGTGAACATTTGTGTATTTAGCATTTTGTTACTAAGTTTTATATTAGTTCTTAGAACAGATAACAATAATAATTCGACTTAGTTTTGTGAGGTTATAGATTATGTACAAAACTCACAGTCAGCCAGTAATGACCTCGGCTCAGGAAGTAATCAACCCGAAATGCGTGATGTTGGTTGATGATGATCCTATTTTTCGCCGTATAACCAGCGCGTACTTAGACACGATTGGTTATAAAGTGGTTGAGGCTGAAAATGGACTGGACGCTCTGCAAAAGCTCAGAGACTCGGCGCCAGATTTAATTGTGTGTGACTTGTCAATGCCGATCCTGGACGGCATTGAGCTTGTGGAAGAGCTCAGTTTAGAGTATCCATCATTGCCTATGATCGTTGTCTCAGGGACAGACGATATGTCGGATGTGGCGAAAGCATTACGATTTGGCATCAAAGACTTCTTAGCCAAACCTTTAGAGGATCACGGTCACTTAGGCAGTGCAATCGCGAATACGTTAAAAGATTCATTCGACAACATTTCGGATCAACGAGATTTTTCAAGCCAATGGTTTTGTGTGGATGACGGAGGAGAGATCCCCGAAGATCAAGAGCTGCATTGGCACCTTAATTATTTACAAGAAAACCCAAGTGCAGCAAAAGACTTACTGCATGCGCTGCTGCCTGAAAAAGATACAAGACAAGGCTCATGGTGTTGTAGTTATCGATTATTGCAATCAACAGAGATGATGCCGCTTGTGTTTGACTACGCATGGATGATGAATGGGCAGTTTGCTTTTTACCTCGTCGATTCGTCCTCTTCTGATAATGCCAGCTCAGCGTCTACATTGTTGGTGCGAGCGCTATTTCACGATTACATAAGAAATAGAAAAGATTTTAATGTTGATCTCAAAGATATTGCTGAGATTTTAGAGAAGGGGATTGAGTGCTCCAAATGTGCCACGCCCGTTAATGCATTGTTTGGTGTCGCCAACCTTGCCGAGGGTACCATCTCTGTTTTGCCTGCGGGTCTAGATGGACGCTGGTCGAATGGTGAGATGAATCAAAACATTGCCGCTGGTGAGCGTTTAGGCGAAAACTGTAAGAAGAATTTTATTACGAGAGACTTGCCGATTGAACAAGGCTGCCAACTCTCATTGAGCTTGCTTGGAGCGGCGAGCTTTAGTTTAGACATACACCAAGGGTCTACCGATTAACCCTATATTTCCTCGGTTTTTGTGAATAATTGATTAAGGTATAGTTGCGCAAATGGTGTGGCTATGCCTTTTTTGTTAAATGTCAATTTAGCAAAGCGGGTTTGGTTCACCAGATAGCACATACTTACCTTTACTAACAAAAACAAGAAGCAATCATGGCAGATAACAAAGACTTTCAAGACCCGTTTAATGTATTCTATTTTTTAGGATTTTTAGCCGCATTTTTAGCGATTCCATTGTTACCAGCAACATTAACGTTGATCCGTGTATTCAATGGTTACGCAACATTTTAGTTAACCGATTTCCGTTTGCTGAATCGTAGTTGACTGATTCAGAGCTGACTGATTGAAAGTTAACGGGTCGTAATTAATTTAAGGAGGCCACAATTAGCGTTCGAGTTTTAAGTCTCAATATTGCTGGTGGCCTTTGTATATTTCTCGCAGTGCTAGGGATAGTTTTACCTGTTCTGCCAACCACGCCTTTTCTTCTTCTTGCTAGCGCATGCTTCATGCGAAGCAATCCTAAAGTTCATAAATGGATGCATGAACACAAAACGCTGGGTCCTTTACTGAACAATTGGTATCAACATGGTGCCGTAACCAAACAAGTTAAAACGCGCGGTGTGTTCTTTATCTTGTTGAGTTTTGCGTTATCCATCTGCTTTTCCCCGATCATTTGGGTTAAGGTTTTCCTTATTTGCGTACTTGTTATTCTTCTCACATGGTTTATGCGACTTCCGACCCATGAGTTGGTTGCTGACAGCAAAGAAAATCACTACCATTAAGCCAATGTGCCTGCTTGTAAAGCGGGCGTTTATTATTTCAGCAATCAGGGCTATGACTCTCGTTGCAATGAATACCAATCGTACCTTTCCTTAATTCCAAGCGTTGATGTTTGATTCATTAACGAGGGTTTGGAAAGCGGCCTAATGAAGTGCATAAGATTATGAACACAGAAAAAATCTCCCTGATCAAAGCAAGCATCAAAAGCATCCCTGATTACCCTAAAGCAGGTATTTTGTTCCGTGACGTAACAAGCTTGATGGAAGACCCTGCGGCTTACAAAGCGACTATTGACCTGCTAGCGGAAACATTCAAGGACATGGGCTTTACTAAGATCGTTGGTACGGAAGCTCGTGGTTTCTTATTTGGTGCGCCTTTGGCTCTTGAGCTAGGTGTTGGCTTCATTCCTGTTCGTAAACCTGGCAAGCTGCCTCGTGAAACTGTGGCTCAATCTTATGAACTTGAGTACGGTACAGATACATTAGAAATCCATACCGACGCTATCGTTGAAGGCGATAAAGTGCTGATGGTTGATGATTTGTTAGCAACAGGCGGTACGATTGAAGCAACAACAAAGCTGATTCGTAGGCTCGGTGGTGTGGCAGAGCACGCTGCATTTGTTATTAACCTTCCAGAAATCGGTGGTGACAAGCGCTTAAAAGGCTTAGGTCTAGAAGTGTTTAGCATCTGCGAATTCGACGGTCACTAATCCTTTTCGGAATTATTCATGAGCTATCTTGCGTTAGCGCGAAAATGGCGACCAACCAAATTCAAAGAAGTGGTTGGTCAAGCCCATGTTTTAACAGCATTAGAGAATGCCCTTAGCCAAAATAGGTTGCATCACGCATACCTGTTCAGCGGCACACGAGGTGTCGGTAAAACGACCATCGGCCGTTTATTTGCTAAGGGTCTCAACTGTGAAACAGGCATTACCTCAACCCCTTGTGGTGAATGTGCAACCTGTAAAGAGATTGATGAAGGTCGTTTTGTTGATCTTCTTGAAATCGATGCTGCCTCTCGAACAAAGGTAGAAGATACCCGCGAGCTTCTGGACAATGTTCAGTACAAGCCAGCACGTGGTCGCTTCAAGGTTTACCTTATCGATGAAGTACACATGCTTTCTAGGCACAGTTTTAACGCGCTTCTAAAGACCTTAGAAGAGCCGCCTGAGTATGTGAAATTTTTGCTCGCAACGACCGATCCACAGAAGCTTCCAGTGACGATTCTATCGCGTTGTCTGCAGTTCCACCTTAAGCCGATCAGTGTTGATAATATTCACGAGCAGCTCGATCATATTCTTGAACAAGAAAGTGTTGCGTCTGAGTCTCGTGCGCTTGGGATGATTGCTCACGCGGCTGACGGCAGTATGCGTGATGCTCTGAGTTTAACGGATCAAGCTATCGCATTAGGCAACGGCAATGTTGTGACAGACACTGTGGCTCATATGCTCGGTACGCTAGACACCGACCAAGCCATTCACTTGCTAGAAGCGATCAGCAGTAAGCAGCCGCAAGTAGCAATGGCTTGCATCGAAGGTCTTGCCGAGAATGGTGTGGAATGGGATGGTTTATTGAGTCAACTTGCGACCCAGTTACATCGCCTTGCAATGTTTCAAGCATTACCATCAACCTTAGATAAAGCACAGCCTGATGCTGAACGGATAGAACTGCTTAGCAACGCATTAAGCCCACAAGATATCCAACTGTACTATCAGATTGTGTTGAAAGGACGTCAAGACCTACCGTTATCACCCACTGCGCGTGTTGGTATTGAGATGGTGGCTTTACGTATGTTGGCGTTTAGACCTGCAGAACAAGCAATGGCAACGGCAATATCGACTCAGTCGACGAGCACTGCGTCAATGGCAGCTCCGAGACAGTCTCAGATGCAACAACAGGCGCCTCAACAGCAAGCTATGCAGTCGCCACCTGTACAACAGGCTCAGCAGCAGAATCCAGCACAGTATTCAGATTCGCAAGGTTACGCTGGCCATTCAGGCAGCCAAGGTTATCCTGAGCAGGATTACTCGCACAGTCAGTATGATGCACCACCGACTTATGACGAACGCCCTAGCTATGGTGCAGAGCAGCCTCAACAGCAAGCGAATTATCAGAATCAGAGCCCAGCTCAGCCACACAACGCTGCTTCACCTGTTTCTTCTGCTCCGCAAGGACAATCAGAACGTCCGGCTTCGCCTGTGAGTGGTTTACGCCACCAACTGCGTTCTCAACGCAGAGGCAGCGCAGCACCAACAGAGAGCAAAGGTTCAGCGCCAAAAAAGGCTAAAGCGACACCAGCTAAAACTTCAGTTCTTGACCGAGTTGCTCAGCAACACGGTGGCTCTGAGCGGGTGTCGCCAGCTTCTTTATCTACCTCTTCGACACAAAAGGTGACCAATGATAATGAATCTTATCGCTGGAAACCGTCTAAACCTGTAGTGCAAGAGGTGAACAAAGAGCTTACACCCACTCAGATCAAGCGCGCGTTGGAGCATGTTAAGACACCAGAAATGGTCGAAAAATTGCTTCAAGAGTCTATTTCTCAAGATCAATGGTCCGCCACGATTCAAAAGCTAGAGACAGCCAAGCTTGTTGAACAGTTAGCATTAAACTCAGTGTTTTCTAAAAATGGAACATCAATTACTCTAACGTTAAGAGCGAGTCAGGCTCACTTGAATACGGACCGTGCGCAGAGCGAACTATTACAGTCTCTCAATGCCGTACTCGGAGAAGAGTGTCATTTGAGCGTTGAAATCGGTGAGGGTGGAGAAACGCCTCTAGAACTACGAGAAAGATTGTATCAAGGCAAGTTGAAAGATGCGTTTACCAGTTTGGAAAACGATGCCAACGTACAGTTTATAGAAAAGCGTTTTGCTGCGGAGCTCGACAGAGACAGCGTTCGTCCTATCTAGAACACTGTCTCGTTTAGTGACCGGCATATCATCTCAGATAAGCGAATCTGAGAACTGAACATCGAGGGGTTGAATCGCATTGTTTTAACCCCCATTTAGGCACGTATAGCTTAATTAATTTTAATAAACCAATTAGACCAGAGAGTATTAACATGTTTGGTAAAGGCGGTATGGGCAACATGATGAAGCAAGCCCAGCAAATGCAAGAGCGCATGCAAAAGCTTCAAGAAGAAATCGCAAATATGGAAGTTACAGGTGAGTCAGGTGCTGGCCTTGTAAAAGTAACGATCACTGGTAGCCACAGCGTTCGCCGTGTTGATATCGATGAAAGTTTAATGGAAGACGATAAAGAGATGCTTGAAGATCTTATCGCTGCTGCCTTCAACGATGCGGCTCGTCGTGTTGAAGAAACTCAAAAAGAGAAAATGGCTGGCGTAACTGGTGGAATGCAACTTCCACCAGGTATGAAGATGCCTTTCTAAGTAACTTATTCTTTAAAGTTAATTCAAGTGGCGGTTTGTGTCGAACAAGTCACCATTTGAAAATCAGAACGGTTAAA
The DNA here is from genome assembly GCF_000972265.1 of Vibrio sp. ECSMB14106. NCBI lineage: Bacteria > Pseudomonadati > Pseudomonadota > Gammaproteobacteria > Vibrionales > Vibrionaceae > Vibrio > Vibrio sp. ECSMB14106. The sequence continues at coordinate 28,333 of NZ_LAUM01000001.1, forward strand.
TATGCGTACCAGTCACATGCTGGAGCATCTGATGGAGGCCTTACGTTGTCTGCCTGGGGTTGGCCCTAAGTCGGCGCAGCGTATGGCCTTTCATTTGTTACAGCGCGATAGAAAAGGCGGCCTACAGTTGGCTGAAGCTCTTAGCCAAGCAATGACAGAAATTGGTCATTGTAATGAGTGCCGTACTTTTACCGAAGAAGATACTTGCCATATTTGTACTAATCCTAAACGTCAGGATAACGGTCAGATATGTGTAGTAGAAAGCCCTGCAGATATTGCAGCAATTGAAGCAACTGGCCAATATTCAGGTCGTTACTTTGTGTTGATGGGGCATCTTTCACCACTAGATGGTATTGGTCCAAGTGATATCGGTCTCGATGTTTTGGACTACCGCTTACGTCGTGGTGATATCTCTGAAGTAATCCTAGCGACGAACCCGACAGTTGAAGGGGAAGCAACAGCGCATTACATCGCAGAGCTGTGTAGTGCCCATGAAGTCAACGCAAGCCGTATTGCTCATGGTGTTCCCGTTGGTGGTGAGCTAGAGCTGGTGGATGGCACCACGCTTTCTCACTCCTTACTAGGTCGTCATAAGATCTAAAAAAGCCGCTTGGTGAATTATCACTAAGCGGCTTTTCTTTTACCTGCATAGATAGAAGCGACGATTAAAACGGCGCTATTACCTAACACCACCCCAAATGTTCCGACCATTTCTAACGTATACCTATTCATAACAATTCTTATTAATCTGGAATAGTCTCAACAAGACAGTTGAGATTTCGCAAATTTGTGAAATCTTGCGGATATAAGAGCAAATATGCTTAGGTAATCGCTTCTAACTCGATAAGGTTATCGAGTGCTTCTTGGTCCGTCTTACCACAGATGATAGGGCAGGCTTTGAACTGGTGACATACCTTCGGGCGTGAAGGTTGACCAAATAATTTGCATAGATCTTGCTCATTTAATTGAATGCAGCGTACGCCAGCAGGCTTACCATTAGGCATTCCAGGAATAGCAGATGTAATACTTGGAGCGATACAACAAGCTCCACAACCTAGGCGACATTCCATCAAATTAAACTCACTAAATAACAGGGTGCGCGATAGTAGCAAAAAATGATGAGAGTGACAGCTGTTGATTGAATCAAAGAATGAACAATTATTATCCTTGAACTTTTTATGGGCTAGCGGTATAACACGCACCCCAGTAAAAGAGTAAGAAGTAATCCTATGACGAATCCATTTTGGCAAGAAAAGACACTAGAGCAAATGACCGAGAACGAGTGGGAATCACTGTGTGACGGTTGTGGTAAGTGTTGCCTGCATAAACTAATGGATGAAGATAGCGATGAAGTTTACTACACCAACGTGGCGTGCAGCTGGTTAAACGATAAAACATGTTCGTGTAAAGATTACCCGAACCGCTTCACGTCAGGTGAAGAGTGTTTGAAGCTGACTCGTGACAAGATCGATGAATTTCATTGGCTACCAGACACCTGTGCTTACCGTCTTCTATCAGAATCTAAGCCAATTCCCAAATGGCACCCATTGATCACGGGTTCTAAATCAGAGATGCATGCAGCAGGTGAAAGCGTTCGTAATCAAGTGGTATACGAAATTGATGTGGTTGATTGGGAAGACCACATATTGAACCACCCGAATCGCTAGTTATTCTAAAAACAGCCGCTCTTGAGCGGCTGTTTTGTTATTCGGTAGTACCAAAAAAAAACCAACAATTAGAATCAAAAAAACGCCCCGAAGGGCGCTTGCTTAAACGAGTAAAAAGTTCAGGCTAGTTTACTTGTTGTTTAATGTACTCACCCAGTTCTGAGTGGTGCATGATTTTCGAAACTGGCAGTATTTTCTCTGCTGGGCCCCAAGCAAAAACGTTCACTGGTGTGTGAGTGTGTGTGCCTGTACCCCAAACGATGTTTTGACCGGTTGCTTGTTCACGAGCAAGTAAATTGCCACGGTCGTTATAAGGGAAGAATGCATCAAAATCGTTGATAGCAGGTACTTCCTCTGCCGACAAGTATTTGTGCTGAGCCAATCGGTATGGGTTCGGCTTACTGGCTAATACGTTTTTCGCCTGTTCCGCTGTGATAGGGAACTCACTATTCTGGTTGACGATCTCAGCCAGCTTTTCAGGTGTTTGCTGCGCTTTATCCAGTTTCTGATATTCGCTGATCATGCCATAGTAGCTTTGTTTCTGATTATATAAACCATCTAGAATGTCGAATGCACCAAAGTTAAAGTTGGGTGCATAGTCGCGATCAGCGAAAGCTTCGCCAGAACGTTTCTGTGGTTTTGGTAGGTTGTCAGAAGAGTAGCTGAAACCGAAAGAGCCTGTTTCGTGGTCTGCGGTCACTATCACGATCGTGTCTTCACGATCTTTTGCCCATTCATACACTGTTTGGATCGCTTCATCAAACTTGAGCAGTTCATGCAGCATAGTGCCGGCATCGTTACTATGGCCCGCCCAGTCGATTTGACCACCTTCAACCATTAGGAAAAAGCCGTCTTCATCTTTGGATAACACGTTGAGTGCTTTTTGTGTCATCTCTTTCAAGCTTGGCTGAGTACGTTCGCCACTCTTTTTCTTGTTGCTGTAAGCGATGCCGTCATCCATGCCTGAGTAGGCGAACAGGCCAAGTAGCTTGTCGCCTTTAGCTTCTTCTAACATGCTACGGTTAAACGCTAGTTGGTAGCCGTCCTTTTCTGCTTCAGTTAGAAGGTTACGGTCGTCTTTACGTTTTGATTTTAGGTAAACATCGCCCTGAGTCAATTTCTCAAGTTGCTTGTAGGTTTCGCCTTTGTCATTGGTCGATTTTGGAATCCAGTGACGTAGCCCGCCTGAAAGCATTACATCAACGCCCGTTTTTAGCATGTCGTTAGCAATTTGGTTTTCGAGTGAACGGTGAGGTTGGTGAGCCGCAAAAGAAGCGGGTGTCGCGTGAGTTAAACGCGTGTCGGACACTAGGCCAGTTGCTTTGCCTGCTTTTTTGGCTTTCTCAAGTACCGTCTCGACATGATTGCCTTGCGAGTCAATGCCAATCACTTCTGAACCACTATAGATACCCGTTGCAAGCATGGTTGCAGAACAAGCGGAATCCACCACAATCGCATCTTCTGGGTGAGTCAGGGATGAACCAATGACCCCTTCTTGAGCTAATTGGTAAAGGGCGGTTTTATTCCCTTTATAAATGGAATTTGGCGCCTGGTTTGCGTAGGTTTCCAATAAGCCAACTTGCTGAGGTCCCATACCATCACCAATCATCAGAATGACGTTTTTGATTTCTGCTGAAAGTACGTTGAATGAGAGTGTTGAGGTTGCCACTGCGGCAATGATTGGTTTAATAATGTGCTTCATTAGTTGTCCCTTTTCATATAAGCCGGATGATTAGAACATCAAAATGTGTCAAAGTCGTTTCACATTTGTTTCATAATTATAAATTTGAGTAATAACTCAAAATTCTGAGAGAACATAAAAAAAGACTCACGTTTCGGTGAGCCTTTTGCTTACTTAGGAGTGTCCAAGTAAATGGACGACGTTATGGCTAATATTAAGCAAGTTGTAGTTCCGTAACCACTTGATTGAATGCGATTCGAGCATTCTGAGCCTGCTCAGATAACTCGATCTTTTTAGCTTGTGCGGTACTCAGATTACTCTCGGCCTGCTCAAGTGCTTGTTGTAGGTTCTCTGGTAACTCGTGAGTTTCCATTTGTGAACCTTGTTCTAACACATAAGCGCGAATTTCTTTCTTCACTGCGGCAAGTTCTGTGTAAGCAACACGCTCAAGTTCTGCAGCTTCTTGTGCTGCATCTCTTTCTTTCTCAAACTGAGCCAGTGCCATACCTTCTGCAGACCATGGATCCATGTCTGGCAACTCTTCGATGTTAATCGTTGGTTCGATGTACGCATCTTGGTGGCGCAGGTCGAGGTTAGTCGCACGAACTGCTGAGATCATCAGCATCACAGAAATAACAAGCAACGGTAAGCCACCAACAATCGCCGCCGTTTGTAGCGTACTTAGACCGCCCAAGAACATCAGAATCGTTGGTAAGAACGACAGAGTGAATGCCCAGAACATACGGTTCCAGCGCATTGGTTCTTCAGTCACATTGTTTTGAACCACAGACGCAAGGATGTATGAGATAGAGTCAAACGTCGTTGCTGTAAAGATGATACAAAGCAGAGTGAATACCGCGATAACTAGAGTGCTCATAGGCAGTTGTGCTAGCATCGAGAAAATGGCCTTAGTTGCGCCTTCGGCATTCAAAATCGCAACCACATCTAGCTCACCAGAAAGCTGCAGTGATAGGCCGTAGTTACCTAGGATCATGAAGAATAAGAAACAGCCTAGTGAACCGAAGAAGATAGAACCTGACACCATTTGTTTGATGGTTCTGCCGCGAGAGATACGCGCAACAAACAGACCCATACTCGGTGCAAATACTAGCCACCATGCCCAGTAAAAAATGGTCCAGTCTTGTGGGAAGTGGGTGTTTTCAAAGGTACCGTAACCTCCAAATGGTTCTGCCCATGTCGCCATCACGAAGAAGTTAGACAGTAGGCGACCAATTGAATCTAAACCAGTTTCAAGCATGAAGATGGTTGGACCCGCAATCAACACGAAAACCAGTAGACCCATCGCACCCCAGAAATTGATATTACTTAGAATCTTGATGCCTTTTTCTAATCCTGCATAAGATGAGTAAGCAAAAATCGCAGTACACACTAAAAGCACCATCACTTGCGTTAGGTTATTTTTAGGTAGACCAAATAGGTGGTTCAGACCTTCAGTAATAAGAGGGGCTGCTAAACCTAATGTTGTCGCCGCACCGCCAAGTAGGCCGAAAATGAATAGGATATCGACGATTTTTCCAGGTACGCCTTTACTGCGGTGCTCACCAAGAACAGGCATCAGTGCACTAGAGATCTTTAGAACGGGCTGTTTACGAACATAGAAAAAGTAAGCAATAGGAATTGCAGGGATTAGATAGATAGACCAAGCAATAGGTCCCCAGTGAAACAAACCGTAAGTTGCTGCCCAACGAACCGCCTCTTCGCTGCCCGGCTCTAGTTGGAAAGGAGGTGATTGGTAGTAGTAAGCCCACTCAATACAGCCCCAGTACAGGATACTTGCACCAATACCACCACAAAATAGCATTGCAGCCCATGATGCTGTTTTGAATTCAGGCTCTTCATCAGCTTCACCCAGTTTAATTTGGCCCATATCACTGAAGACAACGTAAACCATAAATGCACAAGCAGCGAGACCTAAAGCAAGATAGAGAAATCCAAGTTGATCTGTCATGAATGTTTTTGCAACCGCAATCCAGTCTGCGCCCTGAATTGGGAACAAAATGAGCGGGAAAACTATCGTGAGTAGGAGTGCAATTGCACCAAAGAAGGTTGGCTTATCAATAAGCTCAAAAGCGTTTTTCACGAGCATAATTCCATTAAAATGAGAGAGGAATTATGGAGTGAACTCATTTTTTAGGGCAAATCGAATCTATTGTCGTAACAACAAATAGATTTAATTCATGAGGGGAGGGCGTTAAACCAGAGCGAGAAGGATCCCACCAACGGTTGCCGCTGCGGACAGGTATTGCCCTGCAGAATAAGAACCATCGTCCTCTTCTTCAATCTTATCTGGGTGATCCATACCTAAAGCGCCATGAGCAAATGACTCAACCTTATCGGTAACGGTCGCGTTTTCAGCTTCGACCTTTTTGGCTTCTTTATCGATCTCTTTAAGGGCAGATAATAGGGCTTTGCCTTCATCAGAAAGCTTCACGGTATTTTGCTCAACCTTAAGAGGTGCAGGCTTTTCAGCTTCATTGCTTTTAGCTTGTGCGCTCATTTGCGAAGGTGAATACAGCTGAGTGTTACTCGTTCCTACTGGCGTCATATCGCTCTCCTTACCTATCCTTAAATATAGTATCGGCAGAGGTGTGAAAAACTTGTGCAATTAATCATCGATAGTGATGCTTTTTATTCGCACATTACATTTTCTTCTGCTTAATCAAAACTGCTTGGTAATTAAGCAATTCCTATGCCGATATTAATATTTAACTTAGAGCGCTATTTAACAAACTTTTAGCGTGCCGGGTTTCTCGCTTACCAGACTTCTCGCTTACCAGGCTTCAACTTAAATAAAGCTTAAGGCTGGATTGCGGATGTATTTAGTCGCACTTGAGATCAGAACCGCGTTTAGATAGGTGTTTGTATGCCTTCATTCGGTTCTCTTTTTGAACAAAGCGAGCGGGAGGCGAAAGCACTTTTAGTTGGTAGTCGCTCGTATCCGCTGATAACTCTTCAATAGGGCTGATAACGACCACTTTCAAATCAGGGTTACGACGTAGAATCGATGCTGCCGTTCCTAAACCACCCTCGGTGTGGAACTTGCCAGCCACATGAATTACTTGTTTATTCGGATTCGACGCTAGGTAATCCACAATCGACTCTGCCATGGTTTCGTCCCACGTTACCTGAGCGGCAAACTGCTTTTCTGTTTGCTCTGGGGTGCCGTGATGCATCGAAGCCATGAACTTTTCTTTGTAAGGGCTATCACCAGTATCCACTTCGGCAGCAATCCATTGGCGTTGCTCGGTCGATAACTGGTCTAGGTAAGGCAATCCTTTACGGCCAATACACTGAACAAATGGCTTTGGTGCATTTGCCGCAATAACATCGACGTCGTTGGCTTTTGCGAACTCAACTAACGCGCGGTAATCACTTTCGTAATTTGGCCAAGCTGCCGCTTGAGACATGAGAGTTTGTTCACCAATTTTGCCGCTTAAGTATTGGTCGAGTGTGGTTTGGTGTTCTCGAGTGAACTGTTCCATTGAAAGCGCAATGTTTGATGTGGCGTTGCGGCGCGCTTTTAAGAAGTCGGTTTGAAAGCGATGGATTGCCGAGTGAGTGTGCCATTCACCAATAAGAACCACATCAGCTTCAATCAACTGCTCAGGTAAAGCATTGAGAGAAAGCGTTTTGCCTTGTGGAGAAGCTAACTGGTAATCATAGAATGTGGAAATGGTTTCCGTTTGCGTGTTAGCCACTTTTTGAGAAGTGCTGTTTGAAGGTTGATTAGCACAAGCCGTGAGCAGGGTAGCTAATCCGATAAGAATAATACGTTGCATGAAATGCCTCCTTGAAGAACACGCATACTAAAGGAGGCAAGATGAGATTTCAATGCAAACGATAATCAATATCAATTAAATATATTTGCGATACACTCTTAGCATAAAGTCTGCTTCACAGTTGAATTGCTCAGCTTCGGTGAGTTGTTGTTTAAACTCCTCAGTCGCTTTCCAAGCAAACGGCGTCATCTGTAGCAGGTCGAATGCATCTGACCCCGATAGTTCCATTACATAGTTTAGTTGCTCTTGGTGCTCAAGCGTAAAACCTTCGATCACTTCTGGATCTTCGTCATGCAAGCGAACACCATCATAAATCGCATCACGCAGTTGGTATAGGTGTCGGTTAGCTGGCGTCACGGTGATCACCACACCGCTGTCTTTGATGGTGCGCTGTAGTTCTTCAGCCTTGCAAGGCGCGTAAATGCGTAGAATGCCGTCTAAGCTGTTTTCAGCAAAGGGTAGGCGATGGCTTGATGCAACTGAGAAGTCGACAGCAGGGTAGCGTTTAGCGGCGTATTTGATAGCAATCTTAGAAATGTCTAGGCCAAAAGTCGCACCATTCTTTTCTTGAAGATTCACAGCAATTTCGTTGGTGTAATACCCTTCGCCACAACCAATATCCAATAGGCTAGGTGCCTCAGCTGGTAGATAGCGAGAACACAATGTCACCACCGCTTGGCGCATTGGGTCATAGTGGTTACCTTCAAGGAAACGACGACGTGCCTGCATCATCTCTTTGTTGTCACCTGGATCTTTTGAGCGTTTGTGGTGCGCAGGCATCAAATTGACATAGCCTTCTTTCGCTAGGTCGAACTGATGGTTCTTTTCACACTTAAACGTACGATCGTTTTGAGATAAAGGTTGGTGACACAAAGGGCATTGGTAAGTCATGACGCTCTCAGAGGCATAGAGTTGGGCGCAAATTCTACCAAAAAGGTCTGCATCAGGCTAAATAAAAAGACGAAAACATCCGCTCTTAGAATGATGAGTTTAAGTACTATTTCAATCAAAATCATAGCATTAGGTTTAGATCACGTTTATCTGATTTTTTTATGGGTATCGTTCTCTCCTTCCTACTGTTTAATTAGAAGCTGATATGACAAAGAAAATCATCTTAGACACAGATCCGGGCATCGATGATGCAATGGCAATCCTATTTGCAGAAGCGCACCCGGATATTGACCTGATGGGCATCACCACGGTTTATGGTAATGCGACGATAGACAACGGTACTCGGAATGCTCTCTATTTGAAGCAGAGGTTTGGTATGAACGCGCTTGTGGCTAAGGGGACGGATAAACCCTTAATCAGAGATCCCGTTGGAGCCACGGTTGTTGTGCATGGCGAGGAAGGTTTTGGTGATGTAAAAGCGCCAAGTTCGTTAGATGTCACAGCGATTGATAAGCCAGCTTATCAGTTCATTGTCGACAGTGTTAGAGCTGAACCGGGAGAGATTACTCTTGTGGCGGTTGGCCCTCTTACTAACCTCGCACTCGCTCTGGAAGCCGACCCAGAAATTGTCGATTTGGTAAAAGAAGTGGTCGTTATGGGAGGCGCGTTCGGTGAAAATGACCATAGAGGTAATGTAACGCCATTTGCGGAAGCGAATATCCATGATGACCCTCATGCAGCCGACAAGGTATTTACTGCCTCATGGCCTGTTGTGATTATCGGTCTTGATGTTACTGAGGAGAGCTTTTTTACTCGCCAATACCTAGATGATTTGCGAGATGAGGCTGGAGAGGTAGGGCAGTTTATCTGGGATGTCAGCCGTTACTACTTAAAGTTCTATTCCGAAAAAGTAGGTATGGAAGGGTGTCATGTTCACGATCCTTCAGCGATTGCTTATGTTATCCAACCATCTCTGTTTACCTGTCGTAGTGGCTCGGTCAGAGTCGTGACTGATGGTCCAGCTGAAGGAATGACGATTCAGAAAAGCGACAAACGTAGTTACATGAATGATGAATGGAGCCCGTTCCCTGATCAAAAAGTAGGCGTTAAAGTGGACGACAATGCGTTACTGTCACTCTATAGAAAAACTTTAGTTCACTATTCACAGCAGCAAAGCTAATTGATAGCCATCATAGTATTGTTAATAAGTCGCTTAAAAAGTAGCTGTAAAAAAGGCCGGATGAACCGGCCTTTAAATAGTCTTATTGAGTCGCTTACTGAGCGGCAATCATCGTAATCAGTTGGTGGTTTTCGCCAGGCTTTAGCGTTTTTCCTGCTTCTAGGCTTGGTGCATGCAGTGTTGATTCTACGCACAGCATGGTTAGGTAACCGTCGTCTTGCATGTCGCCCATACTTGCAGCGCCTTCAGCCCAAGGGTTCCATAGTACGGCAGAGTTATGACCGTGGTTTTCAACTGTTAGCGTGCGATCCAGCTTCTTGTCAGCAATATAGATTTGCGCTTCTGGTTGTGTGTAAACACGGTCAATCGTGCCGGTCAGTACCAATTCAGCACCGCCTTGGCAGATCTTGCCACCTTGCAGGCTATCAATGTACTCAGCGCCCATACCAGTGGTCGTTGTGCTGTGGATATCGCCAATATTTAGGTAAGTGTGCAGCGCGCCAGAGAAAGTCCATGGTTGCGAATCTGTGTTCTTCACATCCAAAGTGACTTTTAGTTGGTCGCCAATCTCAACGTTCAATCGAGCATCGAATTGATGAGGCCATACTGCCAGAGTCGCTTCGCTAGGTTTCAGACCTAAGCTTACAATCACGCCTGCTTCGCTTTCACGATGCTCAATCAATTGCCACTCACTTGAACGAGCAAAGCCATGTGCAGGTGTTGCAATACGACCAAACCAAGGCCAACATACCGGAATACCGCCACGTAGGGCTGTTTTTCCGTCGAATTTAGCTTGTTGGCTCATCCAAATCAGGTCTTCTTGACCTCGCGGTTGGAATGACACTACATGGCCGCCAAACAGTGAAATCGCTGCGTTCGCTTTATCATGGATAATGCGAACCAGTTTTACACCTTGGTGTTCAACGATAGTGACGTTGTCAGAAAGTACAGTCAGTGCCGGTAGAGTAGATAAATCCATTACATGATCCTTCTAAGGAAATTAAATTCAAATGCTGACTGTAACAACGGTGCTTGTGATTTTATGAGTGACAATCAGAGCCAGTATTGGAATTTAATTTTAGCGTTTTAATGAGCCAAAGGTATTTTAACGAGCGAAATAAATGCCGTTCAAAAGGTAACAGGTATTAAAAAGGCGACACTAAGGTCGCCTTTTTCAAAGTCTGCTCAAAACAGTCTTCGCTAATGCTTGTCTAAAGCTATTTCTAAAAAGAAATTACTTAGAGATGTGAGCGATTAGGTCTAGAACTTTGTTTGAGTAACCGATTTCGTTGTCGTACCAAGATACAACTTTAACGAATTTGTCAGTTAGAGCAACACCAGCTTTAGCATCGAATACTGAAGTTTGAGTTTCGCCGATGAAGTCTTGAGAAACAACTTGGTCTTCTGTGTAGCCTAGAACGCCAGCCATTTCGCCTTCAGAAGCTTCTTTCATTGCAGCACAAATTTCTTCGTAAGATGCTGCTTCTTTTAGGTTAACAGTTAGGTCAACTACAGATACGTTAGCAGTTGGTACACGGAAAGCCATACCAGTTAGAAGGCCGTTTAGTTCTGGAAGAACAACGCCTACAGCTTTAGCAGCACCAGTTGAAGATGGGATGATGTTTTGAGAAGCACCACGGCCACCGCGCCAGTCTTTAGCAGAAGGGCCATCTACAGTTTTTTGAGTTGCTGTAGTAGCGTGAACTGTAGTCATAAGACCAGATTCAATGCCCCACTTATCGTTAAGTACTTTAGCGATAGGTGCAAGACAGTTAGTAGTACAAGAAGCGTTAGAAACGATGTCTTGACCTGCGTAAGATGCTTGGTTAACGCCCATTACGAACATTGGAGTTGCATCTTTAGAAGGACCAGTAAGAACAACTTTCTTAGCACCAGCAGTGATGTGCTTACGTGCAGTCTCGTCAGTTAGGAAAAGACCAGTTGCTTCAGCAACTACGTCTACGTCGATAGCATTCCACTTAAGATCTTCTGGGTTACGTTCAGCTGTAACACGTACAGTTTTACCGTTAACGATTAGGTTACCGCCTTCAACTTCAACAGTACCGTTGAAACGGCCGTGAGTTGAGTCGTACTTAAGCATGTATGCCATGTACTCTACGTCGATTAGATCGTTAATACCTACTACTTCGATGTCTGCACGCTCTTGAGCTGCGCGGAATACGAAACGGCCGATACGGCCAAAACCGTTAATACCTACTTTGATAGTCATTGTAGTTGCTCCACAACTTAATTTCTGATTAAAGATAACTGGTAGTAAAATTACAGAATCCAGTATACATCTGCAATAGATAATCCGACTTAACTTGTTTAAAGTCAAAAAAAAGCGCCGCTTTTCTTAACAATTGGGTGTAAGTGGTTGAAAATTGACCATTGCGAATGGCTCTGTACCCTTCCAGTTGGGTAAAATACCTCTAAATGATGATTCATTTATGAGTGTATATGTACAATGTTTTCTAGTGAGAAAGTATGTGCTACAAAATGACTTACATGCAAGCCTTTAAAGAAAAAAGTAAATATAATAAATGAGAATGTGGAGATATATTAACGTGATTCAAAAGGAAGAAAATATGATAAAGCCTGATGAATACTGGCGTGAACGCCTATCAGACGACGAGTTTGCAGTGTGTCGTCAACGTGGTACTGAAGCCCCATATAGCGGTAAGTTACTACACAACCAAGAGACGGGTATCTATAGCTGTACATGCTGCGAAAGCCCTTTGTTTCTGTCGGATAACAAATACGACTCTGGGTGCGGATGGCCTAGTTTTGATGCCCCTGTAACGGATGAAGCCGTACGCTATATAGAAGATCTAAGTCACGGAATGAAGCGTGTAGAGATCCGTTGTGCTGCTTGTGATAGCCATTTAGGTCACGTTTTTCCTGATGGTCCGAAGACAACCGGTGAGCGATTCTGTGTTAATTCGGTGTCGTTAATTTTCAACAAAAATGACAAAAGTACGAAATAACTTGTCACTATTGTTTAATCCTTACAGATCGCATTTGTCGCTTAAGGAACCTTGAACGACTCAGATTACAGAGTTAACTCTAGTACAAATAAAAACAGCTACCATCATGGTAGCTGTTTTTATTTTTAATAAGTGGGAACGGCAACCTCAATAATTTGGGATTACGGAAGAGCTGTAAACTCTATCTTCAATGGCTTCGACAATTTTATCAGCATCTTTGTTTAACTGTTTGTATTTTGGCTTGGCGAAACGATAAAGAACAGCCAACTCCGCTTCAGATGCTATCGGTACATTAAATTCTTTGGCTACCATTGCCCACACGTACGCTTTTTCCATGTGACCTAGGCTGTGGTTGATGCTGGCCATAGACTTGAAGATTTCAGTATTAACGATTGAACCATTAGATAATGTCAGGGCATTATTGAGCAATTTTAACGTTTTAGCATGATCTCTCGTGGTATAGAAAGTCGCTAAGGCATACTGCATTTCTGCGGTATTTAAGGCTTCTTTTCCTTCTAACTGTAAGAAACTGCGCCTTGCGCTGATGTCGCCAGTTTGTGACCATAAAAAGTAGAGTGTTTCAGGCGTGTCTGATTGAGCTAGTTCTTCAACAATGCGTTCAGATTCTTCAATGCTGTGCATTAAAGAGGTAAAGCGGCGTTCTTGAAGTTTGGATTGGTCGATCGTCTCGATCTGTGCGGCAAGCTCTAGGCATTTCTTATAGGCAGATACCAGTTTAAATTCTTTAATCTTATTGGTTTCGGTTGGTTGTTTTTGGACTTCAAATCGATGCCATATAAGGTCGGTACGCGCAACGCGACAGTGACCGTCATTCATGTTCAATTGCTCACACTGTAACGCCGGGTTGCTTTGGCACAACTGATCGGTGTTTTTGTTCCCTTCAAGACACCCAACTAAAGTGAGAGGCAATATGCCAACCGCCAACCATTTCATAATTTTCATATTCCTTCACTTGTGATCAAATACACTTATTTTCGGTCAGGTTCTTGACTCAATTCTGTTACGGGTTATTTTCTGGTGAAAATTGTTAAAACTAAGGCTTTTACCATGGATGCAGAACAACTTCTTAGCGCAATGACTCCCGAAGTCTACGAACGTTTAACTTACGCTGTTGAAACGGGTAAATGGCCAGAAGGCACGGTGCTCTCAAAAGAACAGCGCGATTCGTGTATGCAAGCGGTTATGTTATACCAATCTAAACATAACTCTGAAGCTCAACATATGACAATTGCAGCTGGCGGTGAGATGAGTTTTAAATCTAAGTCTGAATTAAAGAAACAGTTTAAATCAGACCAAGAAGATATTGTTAGGGTTAACCCAAATCATTAATCTTAAATTACAACAAAGGGGTGGCACTGTGCCATCCCTTTTATTGTTAAGTTGTTTATTTGTAAGCAATAAAACGACTTAGTTCACGTTAAAACCCTTTGATTATCATCGTGAAACGACAGGATTCACGTCAAGGCCTTGGGCTCAAGGACCACTTAACAATCTTATAAGTTCATCTCACCACGTAACACTTGTTGCATCTGAGTCTTCACTTCTTCATAGCTCAAGCTCTGGCTTAATAGATAGTGTAACTTCGCTAATGCCGCTTCTGGGGTCATATCGTAACCACTGATTACACCTGCTTCCGCTAAGGCACAGCCTGTTGCGTAACCCCCCATGTTGACTTTACCCGCCAAGCATTGAGTTAAGTTCACCACAATGACACCTCGCTCTGAGGCCTCTTTTAAGTGTTGAAGAAGTTCGGGGTTTTGTGGCGCATTACCGACACCAAAAGTAAGCAGAATCATTGCATTCACTGGTTGCAACAGCGTGTTGCGGATCACTTCGTGTGAGATGCCTGGGTACATTGTGATCACGCCGATAGGTTGCGGAGTAATGTTATGAACCTTAAACGCACCTCTTGGTTGTTCGTTTACTTTTACGTTATTGCTAAGTTGGATGTTGATACCCGCTTCTAGCAATGGGGTCAGGTTTGGGGAAGTAAACGCATTGAAGCCATCAGCGTGTGATTTGGTGCTACGGTTACCACGCATCAACTTGTTGTTGAAGAACAGTGTCACTTCGTTGATAGGGTAATTCGCCGCGATGTGCAGTGCGTTCAGTAGGTTGGCTTGTCCATCTGAGCGTAGCTCTGCGAGTGGAATCTGAGAGCCCGTTACAATCACAGGCTTGCCTAGGTTTTCTAACATGAACGACAGCGCAGAAGCGGTGTAAGCCATTGTGTCAGTACCGTGCAAGATCACGAAACCATCGTATTTATCGTAGTTCGCTCGGATATCATCAGCGATAGTCTGCCAATCAAGCGGCGTCATATCTGAAGAGTCCATTAACGGAGAGTATTCATGTATGGTGTACTCAGGCATCTCTGGGCGATGGAATTCAGGCATGCCAGCTAGCTGCTTATCCATGAAACCTGCGACTGGGACATAACCGTGATCAACAGATTTCTGCATGCCAATAGTACCGCCAGTGTACGCGATATAGATGTGTTTTCTTTCCATAGCGATTAATACTTAGTGTGATATAGGGAACAGGAGGGCAATTATAGCGGATTGTCATGCAATAAAAAGAGGCACCTAACACAGAGGCGCCTCTTGGTTATTGGTTTACCTTATTGAACTTGGCAGTTTAAGCAAAAAGCATAACGGCCTTGTGGGTCGTTAAAGCTGCCTAACAGCTGGCTATCTTGAGCTAACTGCTGAGTAACTGGCTGTAAACTGCTAGGTATCATGGATTGAATATCAAGACCAATCGACATCTGGACTTGATTCATGAATTCTTGAATAAATTGTTCAGTTGCTGAAAGAGGCTCTTCCACCCAGTAAATGTTGTAGGTTTCTAACTCGGCAAGTGAAGCCGCCGCTGCAATCGCATCATCAAAATCACCAATTTCATCGACTAGGCCTCTCTGCATCGCATCTTGACCTGTCCATACTCTACCTTGAGCGATCTCGTCGACGGAACCAATGTCCATGCCGCGATTTTCTCCAACCAAGCTGATGAAACGGCGGTAGCCATTTTCAATGCCCATTTGAAAAGCGTCTTTAGCGCCATCACTTAGTCCTGTCGTAATACCCAAATCGGAGAAGGGTGATGTGCCAACGCCATCAGTGTAAACACCAATGTCATTTAGTCCTTTTTCGAAGGTCGTGATGACGCTGAAGATACCAATCGAGCCAGTTAGTGTGGTTGGTTGAGCTAAGATCTTGTCCGCGCTCATAGAGATCCAATAACCACCAGAAGCGGCAAGGCTAGACATGGACACGACAACAGGTTTGCCTGCTTGTTTGATTGCTTCTATTTCATTACGTATTACTTCTGAAGCAAATGCGCTGCCACCGGGGCTATCTACTCGAAGTACGACGGCTTTCACTTTGTCGTCGTTACGAGCTTGGCGAAGTAGTGCGGCAGTCGTGTCCCCACCAACCGTACCACGTGGTTGCTTACCATCCATAATGGCACCACTGGCAACAATTACAGCAACATCATGCGATTCACTTGTTAGGTCTGGAAGCATCGTTGCACGGTATTCGTAGTAGCCAAGCGCGTTGTAGCTGTCTTGACCATCGCTGCCAAACACGTCTGCAAGTTTGAGTCGTACTTGCTGGCGAGTCGCTAGCTCATCAATTAAGCCAAGCTTTTCTGCCAGTTTTGCGATATCACCGTCTACTGACTCAAGGTCTTCCAAGAATGATTCCATGCTTGGGTTTAGAGTTTTAGCATCTATTTGGCGATTGTTGGTCACGTCATCGACGTATGCACCCCACAGTTGGCCTAGCCAACGTGATGCTGACTCTTTGGAAGCATCTGACATGTCGTCACGAATAAAAGGCTCGATTGCAGACTTGTAAGTGCCTACTCGGAACACATGTGTGTTCACGTCTAGCTTCTCTAATAAGGTTTTGTAATAAAGTGAATAAGCGCTGTAGCCTTTAAGAAGGACACCACCATCTGGCGACAAGAATACTTTAGTCGCGTAGCTCGCTAGGTAGTATTGGCTCTGGTTGTAAAAGTCACCTACCGCATAAATCGGCTTACCAGCTGCTTTGAACTCGTTCAGTGCCTTAGCAATGTAACGAAGCTTGGTTAGATTGGTTTCTGGTAGCTCTTTAAGCGCTAACACAATGCCCGTTACGTTTTCATCGTCTTTGGCGTAGCGAATCGTTTCAACAATATCAAACAGTACGTTTTCTTTCGGAAAGTCTTTACCAAGCAATGACCCTGTTACGGAGTCCATCGGGTTGATATAACGGCTTTGTTCTACAATTGGACCCGATAGGTTAAGTACTAAAGCCGATTGTTGTGGAACGACCGGCTTAGTCGTAGTCGAGTGGAAGTATACAAAGTAAATGATGGCGATACTGAGTAAAAAGATGATGTTAACAAGCGCAAGACGCACAAACGTAATGAGCTTCCAAATCCCTTTAAAAATCATACCGATAAATTTGAATATTTTTTTCATTCTTTCTCCACGGTGAGATAACGTTGCCCGAACAAGCCGTAAACCATTAATCTCATAATATTAAGCTGCTTATTATCCTACGATAATTCCCAAGCTCAAACTACACCAAGAATAGTTTATCGATATATATTCTCATTAAGTATAGGGTCTATTGACCTTTAGAGTTGGCTTTTGAAGCATTAAAATTCAAAGCACTATGATCGGTGTTACAAAAATGTAAACGGCTGTTTGAACTTTTGATGATTGAACTATAGTGTGGTCAGACCACAAGGATAAAATAATAGAAGTGATGTCTGCCATGTACCCACATTTACTTGAACCACTCGATCTTGGATTTACTCAGTTACGTAACCGTGTATTGATGGGATCAATGCACACAGGTTTAGAAGAAAATAAAGAAGGCCTACACAAACTCGCCGCGTTTTATGAAGAGCGAGCAAAAGGAGGCGTTGGTCTTATTGTTACCGGTGGTTTCTCCCCTAATTTACGTGGCAGATTGACCCCATTTAGTGCTGAATTCAGCAAGGTTAAACACGCAAAAGCGCATCAAGTTGTTACCGAAGCCGTACACAAACATGGTGGTAAAATTGCGCTTCAGTTATTACATGCTGGTCGCTATGCCATGCATCCATTCGCGCAAAGTGCTTCGGGCATCAAAGCGCCAATCGCTAAGTTTGCACCGAGTGAGATGAGCCCTCGTCAAATTAGGAAAACTATTGATGCCTTTGCGAACAGTGCTGAGCTAGCTCAAGTCGCTGGTTACGACGGCATTGAAATCATGGGCTCTGAAGGTTACTTAATTAACCAATTCATCTGTAAACGTACCAACATGCGTTACGACGAATGGGGCGGTTCTTATGAGAAGCGTATGCGTTTCCCACTGGAGATTGTTAAATCGATCCGTGAGGCGGTGGGTGATGACTTTATTATTATTTTCCGACTGTCGATGCTGGATTTGGTTGAGCAAGGCAGCACCTTTGAAGATGTTGTTCTACTGGCTCAAAAGCTAGAAGAAGCCGGCGTGACCATTATCAATACCGGTATCGGTTGGCACGAAGCGCGCATTCCGACCATCGCGACGCAAGTACCACGAGGCGCGTTCTCTTGGGTGACGGAAAAAGTGAAACCATACGTATCGATTCCAGTGGTGACTTGTAACCGGATCAACACGCCAGAAGAGGCTGAACGCATCCTCAGTTCAGGACAGGCCGACATGGTTTCAATGGCGCGTCCTTTCTTGGCGGACCCGGACTTTGTTAATAAAGCCGCTCAAGACCAAGCGCAGTTCATCAATACCTGTATCGGTTGTAACCAAGCTTGTCTTGATAACGTGTTTAAGGGTAAACGCGCGAGCTGTTTGGTTAACCCACGCGCTTGTTACGAAACCGAAATTGTTGTGCAACCAGCTCAAGCGACTAAGACTATTGCGGTTGTCGGCGCAGGCCCTGCAGGCTTAGCGTGTGCGACGACCTTAGCGCAGCGTGGACACAAGGTTGACTTGATTGAGAAAAATGACCGTATCGGCGGCCAGTTTAGATTGGCCATGCAGATCCCAGGTAAAGAAGAGTTTAGAGAAACCATTCGTTACTTTGCTAACCAAATCGATGCATCAGGCGTCAATTTAAAACTGGATACCGAAGCGACGTTCGAGATGTTGTTGAAGTACGATGAAGTGGTGATGGCAGCAGGTGTAGAACCAAGAAAGCTCGATATTGAAGGCATTGACCAAGAAAACGTGGTTGATTACCAAACCTTGATTCGCGATAAGACACCAGTAGGAAAAAAGGTCGCAATTGTTGGTGCTGGTGGTATCGGTATTGATGTGGCAACTATGCTGACAGAGCCGACTTCACATAGCTTGGATGACTGGCTGCATGAGTGGGGCATCGATAAGAACATGGAACACCCAGGCGGGCTTTATCCTTACCCTGATTCGTTCAGCGATAAAACGGTGTGGGTTATGCAGCGTAAAGAAGGTCGTGTTGGTAAAGGCCCGGGTAAAACGACGGGCTGGATTCATAAACGTACGCTAGAAAAACGAGGTGTGAACCTACTTGGCGGCGTGAGCTACAACAAAATTGATGACCAAGGTCTGCATATCAGCGTTGGTAAAAAAGACCAAGTGTTGGATGCCGATTCCGTTGTTGTGTGTGCAGGCCAAGTATCGGTTCGACCATTTGAAGGCATGTGGCAAGAGTTTGGTGGCAAACTGCACGTGATAGGCGGTGCCGATTATGCCGGTGAGCTGGATGCCGTACGTGCAATTCGTCAAGGTGTTGAGCTAGCTATCAAGTTATAGAATCAGCTATCAAACTGTAATTTTATCGGCAGATATTGTTACTTAATGTGCTGAGTTAGATTTTGAACAAGGCTCCTAAGTCATAGATTTAGGAGCCTTTATTGTTTCTAATCTAGGTTAAAGAGACAGTCGTTGAGATTTATTATCGTTTGTATTCTGTGCTAAAGTTCAAGTATATAAATAATAAAGAAATAGTAAGGACTTCAAATGGATGCTTTGGATCTATTGCTTAACCGACGCTCTATCGCAAAACTCTCTGATCCGGCACCTGAAGGTGTCGCGTTAGAAAATATAATCAAAGCGGGCTTACGTGCTCCAGACCACGGTGCACTAACACCTTGGCGCTTTGTGATCGCACAAGGGGCAGGGTTACAGAAGCTTTCTGATATCTTGGTTCGTGCTGCTGAAGCGGACGAAAGCGAAGAAGCGGTCATTGAGAAAGTAAAAAAAGCGCCGTTTCGAGCTCCAATGGTGATCACTATCATCGCAAAGGTAACTGAGCACGAAAAAGTGCCAGCGTTCGAACAACACCTGTCTGCTGGCTGTGCTGCGCAAGCAATGCAAATGGCCGCTGTCGCGCAAGGTTTCCAAGGTTTTTGGCGTTCAGGGAAATGGATGTTCCATCCAGAAGTTCACCAAGCATTTGGCCTAGAAGGCGATGACGAAATTGTTGGTTTCTTATATTTGGGTACTCCGGGCTGTACGCCAATGAAAGTGCCAGAGCGTGAATTCTCAAAGTTCGTCGAGTTCTTATAGATCTCGTTAGGAAAATAGCTATACAACGAATTGTTGAATGCTAACTGTATAAACAACCAGTTTTCCTTGATTTCTAGGGGCCACATTAGATAATGTGGCCCTAATTGTTTGTAGCATCTGGAAAAACATGTCTCGCCTTATTATTGCTGAAAAACCAAGCCTAGGCCGCGCGATCGCCGCCGCTCTACCGAATCCACAGAAGAAAGACCAAGGGTTTATCAAATGTGGTAATGGGGACGTGGTGACTTGGTGTATTGGACACTTATTGGAGCAGGTTGAGCCGGATGTTTATGACGACCGCTATAAGAAATGGAACTTGGCCGATCTTCCTATCGTGCCAGAGCAATGGCAGCTAAGGCCACGCAAGACATCCAGCAAACAGCTCACGGTGATCCGAAAGCTATTGAAGGACGCCACTCAAATTGTCCATGCAGGTGACCCGGATAGAGAAGGGCAGTTGCTGGTTGATGAAGTGATTGACTACTGCAAGGTGTCTAAGGCCAAGAAAGAGTCGATGGATAGGCTGCTGATTAGTGACTTGAACTTGCCAGCGGTAAAGCGAGCGCTCTCTCAAATGCGCAGTAATCGTGATTTTATTCCACTGTCTATTTCGGCTTTAGCACGCTCTAGAGCTGATTGGTTGTATGGAATGAACATGACTCGTGCTTATACTTTACTTGGTCAAAAGGCGGGTTACCAAGGCGTATTGTCGGTAGGGCGAGTACAAACCCCTGTACTTGGTTTGGTGGTGAGACGTGATGAAGAAATCGAAAACTTCATTCCGAAAGATTATTTTACTCTGCATGCGCTGATCCCTTATCAAAACAACGGCCAGAGCTTTGATATTCGAGCGCGTTGGAAACCAAGCGAAGCATGTAAACCATGGCAAGATGAAGAAGGCCGAGTGCTCAATCGAAAACTGGTTGAGAACGTTGCTAACCGAATTGCGAATCAACCCGCGACGGTGACGGAATCAGAGCAAAAGCAAAGTAAACAAGCTGCGCCACTGCCTTACTCGTTGTCAGCTTTGCAGATTGATGCGTCTAAGCGATTTGGCATGAGTGCTCAGCAGGTACTCGACACTTGTCAGTCATTGTACGAGAAACACAAACTCATCACCTATCCACGTTCTGACAGCCGATACTTACCCAAAGATCATTACTCACAACGAGAGTCGGTCGTGGATGCTATCGCTAACAATGCGAAAGAGCTGCAAAGTGGTGCTCAAGGTGCGGATCTTTCTCTTAAATCCAAAGCATGGAACGACAGTAAGGTCGATGCTCACCACGCGATAATTCCTACTCCGAAAAAATCATCGGTGAACGGCTTGTCTGCCAATGAAATGAAAATCTATCAGCAAATCGCGCGCCAGTATCTAATGCAGTTCTACCCACCTGCTATTTTTGCCGATGCTAAGCTAGTCTTTGATATTGCTGGTGGTGTGTTCATCGCAAAAGGACGTCAGCTTATCAACCCCGGTTGGAAAGTGTTGATGGGCAAAACAGACACCGAAGAGAAAGGTGATGGCACGGATACGGTGCCTCCATTAGACAAAGGAACCGTACTGACGTGTCGTGAAGGTGTGATTGGCGATAAGAAAACCGAGCCGCCAAAACACTTCACGGAAGCGACCTTGCTACAAGCGATGACAGGTATCGCGCGCTTTGTCGCGAACAAAGACCTTAAAGCCATTTTGAAAGAGACCGACGGCCTTGGCACAGAAGCAACCCGTGCGGGCATTTTAGATACTCTATTCAAAAGGCAACTGCTAACGCGCCAAGGTAAGAGCATTCATAGTAGCCCTGCGGGCAGAGGTTTGATTCATGCCTTACCTGAGGATTCGACCTTCCCAGACATGACGGCACATTGGGAGCACCAGTTGCAAGGCATGGCAGAACGAAATCAAGCGTATCAACCTTTCATGCAAGCGCTAGAAAGCAAGATTGATGGTTTGATGGGCAAGGTAAAAACAGGCGAAGTTCCTGAGTCTCTGCGTCATCTTCCTAAAGTCGAAAGACCGGCTTTTAAACGTCGCAAAGGCGGTGGTGCGAAGTCTTATGCCAACAAAGGTACGTATGCCAAGACAGGTTCGTATGCTAAGAAAGGCACTTCCGCTAAGAAGGGCACTAAAAGCTAAGACTTATTGAGGTTGGGATTAACGTCCGACTTTACGGCCACAACGTTTAAACAGCTGCTGCCAATAGTCGACATGGCGACGAGTTGATGCTCGAAATGCTTGATGTGCATCTTGAATGGGAAAGTAATAACTGTGCAGTTCAGGTTGCGCGTCAAACATCCCCAGTTGCGGGGCTAACTGTTGATAGTAGCCATCCAGTTGCGCCATGTAAGGCTGAACCTTACCTATGTACTGTTGCTCGAACACATTGTTGAGATAACGAAACTTGGTCGTGTCTCGTTGTTTACCACAGATGATGTTGGCATCAAAAGTTGTCAGCTGTTTGGTAATGGTATCAAGTTCGGCCGAAGCTCGCGTGAGCGAGTAGTACAAATCCCCAAGGGTCGAACTCTTCTCTAGTACTTCTTGAACCTCAATGGTTTTGTCGGAAACGAGCGATGTGTTTAACGCTTGATTGATGTGTTCTAAGGCATCACTGGTTTGTCGTACCTGATCGCCGATATCAGCGCGTAACCACTGACTACCCCGCATTTGTGACTGCATCGCATCACTGGCATAGATGAGATTCCATTGGTGCAATGGAAACTGTGCGAGTTTCTGTTGCTCAATTTCTTTGAGTAATTCTACGATCTCTGGGTCTAATTCATTACTGGATAAACATTTACCCACACCTGCAAGTAGCGCGACTTGATAATCGTAATTACGAAACTGATCCGCGACCTTGCCCAGAACCGAATTTCTTTCTGCAATCAGATTGAACAAGCCACACTGGCGAAGCTGATAGCTGTCGATGAGACCGATAGAGAGTGTGGGCACGTCAAGCAGCAGTTCTCGTTTTCTCGGTAGGCTTTCAAACTCCCAATCCTCTTTGAGTTCTTCAGCATCTTGTACTCTGGCTATCTTGGTTTGGTAGTTGTCGAACAAGTCGCCGGGGCCATCACTGAAACAGCCAGCTAGCATCACTGTTAGACAAAACAGCGTTGAGTGCTTAACTAGGTTTGAGAGATGCCCTGTATTCATCTGTGGATTACCAGTCTATTTCGCTGCCATCGAAATTGAAGAAGTGACCACTCACTTCGGTATTCGCTGACTCGATGACTTTTATAAGACCAGAAGCTGAGGTGTCGGTGTCGATCAGAGCATTAGGGCCTCCCATTTCAGTCTGTACCCAGCCTGGATGAAGTGCTAACACCGTAAAGCCATTCTCGGTTAAGTCGTTGCTTAGGCTCTTCACCACGGAGTTTAGAGCGGCTTTGGAGGAGCGATAGATATAACCGCCGCCTGAGGTGTTCTCGGTCATGCTGCCGACTTTAGAGGATAAACAAGCGACCTTTTTGATATCGCTGTGTTCTAATAAAGGCAATAGCGTTTCGACAAGTTTCAGCGGAGCAATGGTGTTGACTTCGAATACACGACGCCACTCTTCAACATCGGTATTACCCAGCCCATAGCCTTTAGGACCATAGTAGCCAGCATTGTTAATCAAGACATCAATCGACGGAATTTGAGAGGAGAGTTGGCTCACCGCTTGGTAATCGGTTATCTCTAATTGAATACAGGTCAGGTTGGTGTTGTGCTCTGCGAGTGAGAGCAGTTCTTTTGCTGAATTGGCATCACGGTAAGTCGCGTACACCTTGTGATTACCTTTTAAGTATTGTTGAGTCAGGCTAAAGCCAATGCCGCGGTTCGCTCCAGTAATAAAAATTACATTCATGGTGATTCCTTTTCAGTTCAATTAGTTAAGTTTGATGGCTTAACACGAGAAAATCAACGGTCCACCAACTGGCCATTAGCATTCCTACAAAAATCATTATTGCAGCCATCGAGCCGCAGATCACCCCAAGGATGAGTATTACGTTTTTCATTGTTGCCTTTGAAATGCATTGTGGATAATGATAATTGTTATCATTAATTAAGGTTGTCGCCAAGTCTGAGGCTGTTATGATTTTAAGAAAGATACGCAATTAACTTGATTATGATTCCTTTAATTTACCACCCAATCTATTCGCAATTACCTTTACCTGAAGGTCATCGTTATCCGATTAACAAATATCAGTTGTTACACAGTGCAGTTAAGGTGCTAATGGATAGCAGTCCACTATGGAACAGCAAGTTTGAAGTGTTCCAGCCCACGCCGGTTTCGGTTGACCAAGTAAAACAGGTTCACGATAGCGAGTATGTGGATTTGCTTGTTTCTGGAAATCTACCCGCAGCAAAGATGAGACGCATCGGCTTCCCGTGGAGTGAGTCACTTATTGAAAGAACGCTCTATTCTAGCGGTGGAACCTGCTTGACCGCGGAAATGGCGATAGAGTGCGGTTTAGCGATTCATTTGAGTGGTGGTTATCATCACGCGCATCATGACTTTGGAAGCGGTTTTTGTTTGTTGAACGATTTGGTGTTGGCGGCAAAGCACGCCTTGACCTTTGAGCACATAGATAAGGTGCTGATCGTTGATAGTGACGTACACCACGGTGACGGCACTGCGACGCTTTGCCAAGAGAATGACGACATCATTACTTTGTCGTTCCACTGCGACAAAAACTTCCCGGCACGAAAACCGCTATCTGATTTAGATGTGCCATTAAGCCGTGAAACCGAAGATGAAGAGTTTCAGCGCTGTTTCGCACAAGTCACCAAACTGGCAATTGCTCATCACCAACCGGATCTCATCATTTATGATGCGGGTATCGATATCCATCAAGACGATGAACTGGGTTATTTGAATGTTTCCACACAAGGGATATTTGAACGTGACTGCTTCATGATCGGCTTAGCGAAATCAGAATCTATTCCGATGGCCTGCGTAGTCGGTGGCGGATATCGAACTCAACATCAAGATTTGGTGCCGATTCACATGCAGTTATTGAAAGCGGCTTATCATGTTTACGATTAGCTTCAAATTAACTGCTGAAAGCGCATTAAAAAGAGGATTTTGAAGAAGCGCCTGTTGCACCAAAAAAGACATGGCTTGCACCATAGCTATACATATAAAGTACTTTTTTATTAATTAGTTACGTATTCGTGTGATTAATTATGGTCTGTAAATTGCTTTACCCTATGTGAATATAAAAACACAAGGGATGTACATGAACCTGAAGGATAAGGAACGCAGTTGGCTTAATTGGTTTGGCGCAACAGGGAAACTGGCAATGCGCAGGGCTTGTCTCCTAAACCGAAGTAGGGCGGAAGAGCTTGAGCAAACATTTGAAAGTATCGCTCATACTCGAGTTCAACTTCTTCATAATTGGGTGAAGAACCAATGGGGTTTTTTAGAGGACTCTGCCGTTTATTTAGCAAGTAGAACAGAAGAGCAAGCTGAAGGTACATTGTCGAGTCTTCTTAAGCGCAGCACGGACTTTTCTGAATTGGCGATTGTCGATTCGAAAGGCGTTGCGCAAGCATCGAGTTATCACGACCATATCGGAGTAGCTCTCGCAGATAAGAAAGCTTTAGTCGAAGGGACATCAAAGCGTTATCTACATGGCCCGTATATGGATCCACGCACGTTGAATGTAGGGGCATCGAGTTCATCGTTTCATGATCAAGTCACGCTGATGTTTTATGTCCCCTTTTCTCGGGACGAAGGGACACAGCTGTTTTTATGTGGTCGGGTTCCAAATGATGTTATTGGTGACATTATTCAAAGAGAAGCGGGGCATATTTATAGTGAGTCGGGTGACAACTATATCTTTATGGTCGACTCTATTCATGATCCTCACATTCAGCCGGGTGTGGCGCTCTCTCGCTCTCGCTTTGAAGACAATACCTTTTCACACGGTGAGAACTTAAAACAAGGGATTCATACTGATTGGGGAACGGTTAAGATCCAGCAACACACCGAATTTGAGATTCGTTTTACGGACCCCGCCACCAATCAACTTCACCCTGGCGTAAGAGAAACCATCAAAAATGGTAGTAACCTGTTTATCGGTTACCCGGGGTATTCCGACTATCGCCACATACCGGTTATCGGCAAAGGTATCACTTTTCAACTGGATGGCTCATCTGACACTTTTGGTATGATGTGTGAATCCGACTTAGAAGAGGTCTACAGAGACCGAAGTCTAAGCTACACCTTATCTAAACACTTTATCAGCTGCATGTTACTGCCTCTATTTTTTCCATTACTGCTTGCTAATTTCTATACGCTCACTCCTTTGATGCAAAGCGGTGTTATGTTTGCTTGCGCTGGTCTCGCCCTTGGTTTATTCCGTTTCGTGAGTGCTAAGCCGTTAGCGAATAAAATTCACGAAATGACCGGGGTGATGCGAACCTTAGCCGAAGGTGATGGCAACTTAAGTCGGAGACTTGACCCAACCACATTCAGTCATAATGAACTTGGTAATTTAGGACGCTGGACTAACAGCTTTATCGACAATTTAGACAGCACAGTTAGTGAATTGATTCATGCCAGCCACGAAGTAAGGGAAGTGTCGGAATCTATGTTTCGTCGCAGTGTCGTGATGAAGCAAACCAGTGATGATGCATCACAAGCGTTAAGCAATATGCTTCAGTTGAGTCAGCATCAACAGAGTGAAATTACTCATGCGAGTGTCTCAGCAACGCAAATGGATACGGTGATGAAACAAGCCGTCCTGAGCGCGGAAAAGGAATACAAACAGTCTGTCGAAGGCATGGAGATTGTTCGCAATATCGTAGAAAGCTCGGCGCATAGCGTGAATGAGGTGAATAATGAAATGACCAAGGTGTCTGACATTATAGATATCATTACTGACATTACCGCGCAGACTAACCTTTTGGCCTTGAATGCGGCCATCGAGTCGGCAAGAGCAGGTGAACACGGGAGAGGGTTCTCTGTCGTCGCTTCTGAAGTAAGAACTCTGGCTGATCGTACTTCACAAGCCACTAACCATATTAGTGACCTAATGAAAGAGCTGCATAGTAAGTCTCGCAGTGCTGTGGAATCCATGGAGCGAGGTGTTGAGAATGTGAGTAAAGGAAACTTAACAGTCGACTCAAACGCCCGCAGTGAACAAATTCAAGCAGAGGTGATTGATCTCTTTACCACGATGTCTAACTTAGATGAAAACAGTCAGAAAAACGGACAAACGGCAGATAAAGCCCAACGTTCAATATCTGACTTACAACTGTCTACTAAGCAACTCGCACGTCGAGTCTCGTTAATGGGTAATGCATTGAGCCGCTTAGACCAATTGATTGGACGCTTTGAAGTGAGCCGAAAGGTGGCGTAGTAGAAACTACGTAAGCTCTTTACGCAAACGCCAGATACAAAAAAGCCGCTGATTTCTCAGCGGCTTTCTTTAATGTGGTGGAGGGATAGGGATTTGAACCCTAGAACCGCTATTAACGGTTGCCGGTTTTCAAGACCGGTGCTTTCGACCACTCAGCCATCCCTCCAGTGGCGTGAATAATATAAGGGGTAGAGGAACTTGTAAACCCTTAATTTTCATAATTTTGTTTGGTTGCTTATTTTCTAATCGCTCATGGTTATAAAAAAGGAAGCGACTGGCTTCCCTTTTATAATTGACGATCATTTAATCATTTTTTGTGTAGAAACGCTGTAGCTCAGTAAGGCCTTGCATCAATACAGGTAAGCGAGGGCTGATATCTTTTAGGCGTTTATAGTTTTGGTCGTATAACTTGTAATTACCAAATTTATCTAACACCGTTGTTTGTTTGTCTGTGATTAGGGCTAGCTCACGAGAGTCGCCAGCTAAAATCCATTTCCTATTACGTTCATCAAACAGATTGCGCCCGCTGCTGAAATCGGTGGGGTTCGAAGATACCCCCAGTAATTCTTGCATTAACGTGACAGACACGTCCAGATGACTTGAGCGATGAGTGTACTCAGATGGTGACTTACCCGGCCAGCTGATAAACAAAGGAACCTGTAGTTGGTAACGACTATAGTTAGAGTTGGCACCCCAGCTATTCGTTTTAGTCTCATTAAATTCTGTACCGTGATTTGAGGTAATGATGACAACAGTATTATCGCTAAGCTCTAAACGTTCTAGTTCAGCATAAATAGTAGACAACTGCTTGTCAGCTGCTTGTGCTGATTTTTTGTAGTCAGCAGCAAAGCGTTCTTCAGTGCTTAACTCAGAGTCAGAATTTAAATCGTAGTTCGAAAAGTTATCAAGTGTAGTCAGCTCAATAAAGTTGAACCAAGGACCTTTGGTTTTTGGTGACTGAACCCAATCAGACCATGCTTGAATAGCACTCTGATCATTGAGAGTCGCTTGCTCTGGTGTCACTTCACGACCACGGAAAATAATTTCTGAATACAGTGGGTCTTCAAAGTTATCACCACTGAACGCAGCAAATTTATAATTATGATGCTCTAACACATCTAATAGCACGGCGCTTGAGCCTTGTGCTTTGATGCTGCTTGAATAACTACTTGGCAGGCCGTAAAACAAACCAAAAATACCATACATATCGTTACTTGAGCTGTAATGATTTGTGAAGTTGATTGCTTGTTGAGAAAAGGTGTAGCTATTTGGCATTGCTGTTGCGTTTAATGCATCAGAACGAAGGTTGTTTACACTTACCATCAGGATGTTTAGGTCATCACTGCGACGGTTGTATTGAATTTTTTCTAGCGGATAGCTAACTAAATTTACGCTTTCTTTGTTCTCTTCCAAGCGCTGTAGGTACTCTTCACGATCTAACAGACCATGTTTTTCCATAAAGCTTTTCGCTGTCATTGGGTAAGACAGTGGGAAGTTGGCTTTTTGGCTTGTTATCGGGTTATAGAAAAAGGCATCAGCCCACATATAAGTGAGGTGACTGCTGATGAAGCATAAAAAGAAAACTGCCGCAATTGGTCGGCCGATGTGCTTGTGAGATAGTTTACGCTGTTTACGCCAAACCCATTCAGACAGACCTAGCTGTAATAAGAAGATAAGTGGCATAACAATGAAGAGGTGTTGCAAATCAGAAGTGAATGCAGACTCCTCTCCACTAAATAAAACCTCCCACACGACAGGTGTCAGGTGGAGGTTTATATTTTGATACGTTTGGGTATCAATTAGCAGGACAGTTAAACCTATGGTCGCGAAGCAAACGGCAACCAAACGTAATAACTTCCTCGACGGAAGAACAAAAGTGAGCGGAAACAGCACTAATAGATAGAGCGCGAAGACTAAAAAGCCAAAATGACCAACCCATGATGCAGCCAAATAAAATTGACCCAATAGGGTTTCTGGCCAAGCAGATTGAGTAATATAACGAGTACCGATCAACATCGCAGCAATGATGTTGAAAAATGCAAACCAGTGACCCCAACCAACCAGTCGAGATACGCGATCGCTATATGAGTTTGCGCTGTCTACCATTTATAATTCTTTTATCCGTCAATCAAACTTAGTGAGACTTTTTATCTTCAAGAGAAGAAATCAAAGCTTCGGCAAATTTTTCAGCAATTCCTTTGCGCTGTGAAGCAGCAACGTTCTGATTTAAGACATTGGTTGCGATATTTCCAGCGATCATCAGTGAAAGTTCTGGTGAAGCTTTGTGCTTAGATAACACGGCACCTACTTCAGCTAGGATTTTTTCAACTTGATCATCTGTATATTTAGATGTAATCGGCATAAGGACTCTAATAATGATAGTAAAAGCGGCTTATGATAACCTACTATGCACAACAACTGAAACCTGAACGGTAATATTTTCACTATGAGCCTTCACCTTTCCAACGTAATTTTACATCAACTAAGCAAGAATGATCAGGAAGAGCTGATTGTTAACTATCGTGCTGAATCTTTAGAAAACGATGCTTCATCTGAAAGCCTAGTCGCTGAACTTCATCGAGTGTTCAACTCAAAAGCAGGCAAAGGGTTTGGTTCTTTCAAATCCGACAGCGAATTCCAGCAGTCGTTGCATGAATTTCGGGCGGGAGAGCAAAGTTTCTATGATTTTTCTCAGAAAAGTGCGCTACGTCTAAAAGATGAACTTTCAAAATACCCTTTTGCTGACGAGGGTACTTTGGTGTTAGCCGAATACCAATCACTGGCAACGGACTATCTTTTTATTGGTTTGTTACCTTCGAATCAAAGTCTGAAAGTAACGGAAGGGCTAGACATTAGCGCGACTGACTACCTTGATATTTCAAAGATGGACATCGTCGCGCGTCTTGATCTTTCTACATACGATACAGATAAAGAATCGAATCGTTACCTTACTTATATTAAGGGGCGTGTTGGGCGTAAAGTTGCTGATTTCTTCCTCGACTTCCTTCAAGCCGAAGTGGGTTTAGATGCTAAGCAGCAAAACCAAGTATTGATGCAAGCGGTAGAAGATTTTGTTTCTGACTCTAAATTAGAGAAAGAAGAAGCGATTAGCTATAAAAAGCAGGTGGCGGATTACTGCAATGAACAGCTAAAAGCCGGTGATGAGGTTCAAGTTCGTGAGCTTTCAGGTGAATTACCAGCAAGCACTGATGGCACTAGCTTCTTTGACTATACTAGTGAACAAGGCTACGAGTTAGAAGATAGCTTTCCTGCAGATCGCGCAACTATGCGTAAACTAACAAAATTTGTTGGTGCTGGTGGCGGTTTGAATGTTAGTTTTGATAGTCTGCTTCTTGGTGAACGTGTTTTTTACGATCCGGAGACAGATACACTAACGATTAAAGGTACGCCCCCGAACTTGCGTGACCAATTGACTCGTAACAAGTCATAACACCTGTTCATAGATAATAGCGGCAGCGGGATGTTGTCGCTTATTTTTCGCTTTACACTCTCTGATAACTGCAATGGTGTGAAGTCGATACGCACAAGGAATATTGATGGAACAATCAGTGGCAATGCCCCATCGCTTTAAAAAGCCTGCAACTTTCTTGGTTGTACTTCTGACTCTATGGTTGCTTCCTGCGTTGGCCATCCTTCAGCTTAGCCGTTCTTATAACCATTCCCTTGCTCAAATCGAAGAACTCGGCATTCGTGTTACGGAGTTAAGGCAGTCGCTTTACTTTTCTGAACCGCTTCGAGTTTCTCGTATTAATGACTTAGCCCTTGATGCACAGTTAGTGTATTCGATTCGATTACAGATTGAATCTGATTTTCAACACACATTCTTTCAGCCTGATGTTAATCAGCTACTTTATGTTGTGGACCAATTTCTTGAGAAGTTTGATGAATTCATCCCAATAGAAAGTCAGGTTCAAGGTCTTGTCGATAACATAAAGATATTACGCGCTGATACTGGCCTGTATCCTGAGCTAAAACCATTACTGAATGAACTCGGTGTGGTTGTTTTTGAAGCCATGTATTCCGACACTCATCGTTCATCAGCGACTTATCGAGCTTTTGATTCTATTTTGAATAAGTCTTATTCGTTAGAAGACGAAGAGAAAGATGCTATCCAACAGTTACTGGCTGACGCTTCCGTATTGTTGGGTGATTATGCTCGGATAAATTTTCTGGTTGATAAAATTAAGAAAAACTCGGTTAACGAACAGATCATTAAACTCGAAGCTGAATTTAATGATCGGCAATTCAATCTTTTAACTGTCATGCTAGCCTTAAGTTTGGTTACGATAATAGCGTTGGTTTGGTGGGGAGTTAGCTCTAAGCGAGCGATGCAAGAAGTAGATAAAGAACAGGACCGGGAGCCTGAAATGAAGTCTAGTCAGGACAATGTCCCCCCGTTTTCTAGTGCAGAATATTGTGCGTTTGAAGAACCTGATGACAATGTAATGTCCTCGGCTATCAAGCAATCCGAAAATGACTCTTACCTATCGGAAAGGGACTCACGGGACCAAAACTCCGAGCTTCAGCCTCCAAAGCAACCTGGCGTTGCAATACAACAAACTATTCAGCACAACACAGAAGAGGCGCAAATGTCTGAGGGGTATATTGTCAGCGTGACGGATTCAAAGCCTGAGATTGATATCGAAGAAATGTTAGACACGCTCGATGGTGATGTTGAGTCCGTTGAATTGTTGCTTGGTGTCTTTGTACAAGATCATGCTGACGATTTCGCTAAGTTCCAATCTTTGCTCACTCAAGATGAACCTGCTGCTGCTCGTGTTGTACATAGCCTAAAAGGTGTTGCTGGTAGCATTAAAGCGTCCAGATTAGCGATCATTGCCGCAAGTATTGAAATGACAATGAAACAATCTAGACCTATCAGTGAACACGATTTAGAAGAGCTGGAACAGGCGATTCAGGCTTCAGTTGACTCTGCTATGGCATATTTAGAATAATCATACTAATTTTGTGGGAATTTTGACAATACTCTGACGAAGTGATCATACAATCCGCGCCATTAGTCTTTGTCAAAGGTGGATATGTTGCGTGTTTCTAGTAAGTGTTTGATGGTGTGGTTATTTATCATAGTTCTAAGTGGTTGTTCTCTATTAGAAGTTAAGTTAGATAGCCAAACAACACCGCTGACTCAACAAGAGCTCAATGCTCGGATTATGACGCGTGAATACGCTAGAATTTTCTTTACTCGCGTGGAAGATTCTGCGGATCTCATCGCTCAATCTTATCCTGACGATGATACCTTACACCAATCTTATGTTCTGCTTTGGAAAATACATGCAGAGCAGGGACTTCAGCAAGCGGCTTACCAAACTTCTCCGACTTCAGCGTTAATTGATTCGTGGGTATTTACTGCTCAAATGGATCAATTTTATACGCAAGGTGATGGTGCCGACCTATTCGAAACTGATCATGCAGTAGAAACCGCTCACGCTCTTACTCAAGAAGCGGAAAAATTGGCAAAAGGCGTATTGAGTACTAGTGACTTTAAGAAGAGCCAAGCGTTTGTCGAGCAGTTTGCTGCTAGCTATCCATTTAAAAATCTCACATTCAGGATTACGCCCGCTTACCGTGATTGGCTTACTTACTTAGGTAAAGACGAATCTCAAATCGTGCAAAATTTGGGAAGCATGCCAGAAGCAATGAGTGATGCATCAGACCGTTTAAGTGTAATGGCTGATCAGACGCCAAAGCTGATGTCGTGGAAGGCCGAATTGGTTGCATTGAACAGCTCACTAACGGGTGAAGATCTGTCTACGACGTTGGAAAGCCTTCGTCAAACATCAGCAAGCATGCAAGACTTTATCGAAAATAACCCTGAGTACATGCGAACGCTGGCTTCTATTCTGTCGACAGAAATGCAGCCATTGCTAAACGATTTTAGTGATAAAACCGACCAAAAATTAGCGATGCTGAGCGATGAACGCGTGGCACTGGAAAAGATGGTGACGCGTGAGAGAGAAGCTTTAGTACAGATGATTGAGAAAGAGCGCATTGAGATTGCAGGTATTGTGACTTCAGAAAGAGAGCTGTTCACTCAAGATCTAGACCGTGTTTCTCAAGAAGTGGTCGTGCTTGCGATTGATAAGCTAATGGAGTTAATCAAAGGTGTGATTATCTACTTCATCCTGTTTATCTTGGTGGTGTTCTTTGCACCGTTAGGCATCGGTTACTGGTTGGGGAAACGAACCGCCAACAAATAAGTAAATTCCTAATTCAGTAACTAAGTAGATCAAAAAAGAGCGCTCTAGGGCGCTCTTTTTGCATGTAAATCATTAACGTTTGAATGACTTACGCTTGCTGCTTGTCTAATTGTGCCGTTTCCTCAGTTTCAAGTGCTGGCGCTGTTGGTTCACACTTATCAACGAACCAGCCCATGTAAGACGTCACGATCGTTACGATGATACAGATAAAGCTTAGCCACATGAACGGTGCGTAAGACAGCGTCGCAACGCCAAGAATACTCGCCATGTAAATGCCGTTATCACTCCACGGAACCATACCTGACGTTAGAGTGCCACCAAACTCAGCGTTGCGAGAAAGGTTCTTACGTTTGTAGCCTAAACGGTCGTAGTTTTTCGCACAGATTTTTGGCGTAAGGATAAGTGATACATACATCGCTGAACCAAATACGTTACCCATGAAAGCCGTACCAATGGTGCTAGTTGCTAGTGAGCCTGCGCTGTTTACACGGCGCTCGAACACTTTAGCAATCGTCTCTAGCACGCCTACTTTATCCAATAAGCCACCGAAACCTAAACCAAACACGATAACCGCAACCGAACCAAGCATTGAAGACATGCCGCCACGGTTAAGAATTGAATCAATGAACTCAACACCAGATGAGATAGAGAATGGTGCCCATGCTGTGTTAAATGCAGTAAGGAAGTCGATCTCTTGGATCATGACTGCCCAGATAATACCTAGCAGAGAACCAAAACTGATCACAGGGAATGAAGGCATGCGGAAAGCTAATAGGCCAAGCACGATCACTACTGGAACGAATGAGTAAGGTGTGATGTAGAACTGAGCTTCCATTGCTTTAATCACAGAGTCTACTTGGCTCATGTCAACGTTGCCCGCATAGTGGAAACCAAATGCGGTAAACATAATGCCCGTAATTACGTAGCTTATTAACGCAACAGGCAGCATGCCCTTTATGTGTTCAACTACTTCAACACCAGACATTGAAGAAGCAAGGATCACTGAATCAGACAGAGGTGACATCTTATCGCCGAAGTAACAGCCCGAAAGTACAGCGCCTGCGGTGATTGGTGCTGGAACACCTAGGCCTTGGCCAATACCCATCATCGCAATGCCGGCTGTACCCGCTGCACCCCAAGAAGTGCCGGTAGCCAATGCTGTTAGAGAGCAGATGATCATGGTCGCTAAAAGGAAGATAGAAGGGTGAATAGCTTTCAGACCATAATAGATGATAGTAGGTACGATCCCGCCCGAGATCCAGGTACCAACAAGAGCGCCCACAGCTAAAAGTATTAAAACTGCGCCTAAACCGTTGGATATACCTTTGAGCGCTGCTTTTTCTAAGTCTTTGTATTGGTGGCCAAGACGAATACCAAGAACCATGATAATGAACCAACCAATATACAAGGCAAGTTGAATAGGAAGGTCAAGCTTAGCTGTAAAGGAAAAAGCAAGGGATAGGAATAATCCTAACGCGATGAATACCTGCAATAGGTTCGGTAGGCGAGTTTTACTCTGCTTCATAAAAGCCTCTTGTGATTTCGAGCATTTATAGTGCTTCGTTATAGTGTGTTTACGAAGTGGACACTACAGTAATTAGTTTATTATATCGAAAAAATACCTCCAAGTTGTGATATTTGACTGTTAAGTAAATCAAAGTTGGTTTCATAATCTAAAAAAGTGTTAAATTCATGATTATTATATGTTGGTTTTTGTTTTTATTTTGTGAAGCATTATGCTGCTTAACCTTTCTTAACTAGTGGTTATTGCTATTGTAGAGCGAGAGGGCCGTTTGAAAATTGAACGTTTTATCGAGGTAAACGTTTGAATTGAATGAATACTGAGTGTTTTGTCAATGATAAAGGAATGGAATGCTTAACTGAGATAACTGCATTATTCATCGTGTTCACTTAAAATAAACGAAAAAGTTACACTTTTTTACAAAAAGCACTTGAGTTCTGTTTCTGAAAAACTTATAGATGGGGGGTAATAATTTTTTAATTTATACATGGAGAGTGAGAGATGAGAGTAGGTCTAGTTGGTTGGCGTGGTATGGTTGGTTCTGTACTAATGCAACGTATGGTTGAAGAGAAAGACTTCGACCTAATTGAGCCTGTTTATTACAGCACATCTCAGATTGGTATCCCTGCTCCTGTTTTAGGTGGTAAAGATGCGGGTCTACTTCAAGATGCTTTTGACATTGATAGCCTAAAACAACTTGATGCAGTGATCACTTGTCAAGGTGGCGATTATACATCAAAGGTGTACCCAGCACTGCGCCAAGCAGGTTGGAAGGGTTACTGGATTGATGCTGCTTCTACCTTGCGAATGGACACTGATTCAATCATAGCTCTTGATCCTGTGAACTTGGCTCAAATACAGCAAGGTATTCATGACGGTACAAATACTTTCGTTGGTGGTAATTGCACTGTGAGCTTAATGCTTATGGCGCTAGGCGGCCTATATGAGAAAGGCATGGTCGAGTGGATGAGTGCTATGACTTATCAAGCGGCATCAGGTGCTGGCGCTAAGAATATGCGTGAGCTTATCTCGCAAATGGGCGTGATCAACGACAGTGTAAGCTCTGAGTTGGCTAATCCTTCAAGTTCGATTCTTGATATTGATAAGAAGGTTGCCGATACGATTCGTTCATCTTCATTCCCAACAGATCAATTTGGTGCTCCTCTTGCGGGCTCACTGATTCCTTGGATCGATGTAAAACGTGAGAACGGCCAAAGTAAAGAAGAGTGGAAAGCGGGTGCAGAAGCGAACAAAATCCTTGGCCTAGATGGTCAGCCAATTCCTATCGATGGTACGTGTGTCCGAATCGGTGCAATGCGTTGTCACGCTCAAGCATTGACGATCAAGCTTAAGCAAGACGTTCCAATGGACGAAATCGAAGAGATCATCGCAACGCACAATGATTGGGTTAAAGTGATACCTAATGATCGTGATATCACAGCGCAAGAGCTGACGCCTGCTAAAGTAACAGGGACAATGTCGGTACCTGTTGGCCGTCTGCGTAAAATGTCTATGGGGAACGATTTCTTGAACGCGTTCACTGTGGGTGACCAATTACTTTGGGGTGCAGCAGAACCACTACGTCGTACTTTACGTATTATCTTAGCTGAGAAAGCATAACGGACTGATTTACTGAAAGTAGTGAGTGAAGAAGCGCCTTAGGGCGCTTTTTTTGTTTTTAATGACAAGGATTTGTGTTCACTCTTGTTCTTTAACAACGACTCGCTTATCTGGATCTGCTAACCCACTAGCACAATGTTTGCAGTACATGGCATCAGAATCATGACCAGCGCGGTTGCAGTTTGGGCATTTGACCAACTCTTTATGCGAGTTCATTTCATTACTGAGTTCTGCGGTAATAATCCCGGTCGGCACGGCTAAGATTGAGTAACCCAAGAGCATAGTCAGAGATGCGATAGCTTTACCTAATGCGGTTTGCGGCACCATGTCGCCGTAACCTACGGTTGTGATGGTCACGATGGCCCAATATATGCTCTGAGGTATGCTGGTGAAGCCATTTTCTGGCCCTTCAATAATAAAAATCAAAGCGCCGAAGATCGTAACAAGAATACCGACGGTGCTGAAGAATATGAATATTTTCCTTCTTGCCATCAACAGTGAACGCAGAAGGATATTAGAGTCCTGTAAGTAGCGAATCAATTTAAGAATTCTAAATATACGCATGACACGCAATAGCCTAATAACGCCCATGAACGATGCGCCGGGGAAAAAGATAGCAATGTAAGTTGGAAGAATCGCTAATAGGTCAACCACACCGAAGAAGCTAGTGGCGTAAGATTTTGGGTTAGGTGAGCAGTAGAGCCTTAACAGATATTCCAGTGTGAATAGTGCCGTGAAGCTGTACTCGATGTAGCGTAAATGTTGTGACCATTCGGTCGCCATACTAGGAATTGACTCTAAAATCAGGACGATAAGTGAGGCCACAATCGCGATGATAAGTGAGATATCAAACGCACGTCCAGCACGTGTGTGGGTACCAAAGATAATGACGTATAAATGATGCTTTATAGGCTGGCGTGACATAAGGTGAAGTTCATCTTTTGTTAAAATTGTTAATAACCATTATACAAGCTTCATAATAACGAGGCGAGTGAAAGTCCAATCGCTTTACCCGCCTCATTGATATTACATAGCTGATTGCCACTAATTAGATGATCCAAGCTAAACGTTACGCTAACCCTGGGAATAGGTTACGTAGGCCATTGGCGATGAACTCGATGCCCAATGCGCCAAGAACCAGGCCCATGATACGAGTGATAACGTTGATACCCGTTTGACCTAAAAAGCGAACGATAACCGGCGCTGAACGGAACAAAAGCCAAGAGCATGTTGCGAATGCGATGATGCTAATGCCGATGCCGACCGTATCAATAGCAGCAGGGTAGCGAGACCCGTAAACAATCGTCGAACTGATTGCTCCCGGGCCAGCCATTAGAGGCATTGCCAGTGGAACAACACCGATTTGCTCTTTGCTGATGTATTCCGATTTCTCTTGTTTGTTCTGCTTATCTTCACCGAGTTTACCGCTCATCATCGAAAATGCGATGCTTAGTAATAGCAGGCCACCTGCAACGCGGAATGAATCTAGTGAGATGCTAAACATATCTAGAAGTAATTGTCCCGCAATCAGCGATACAATCAAGATAACGGCAACAGCAATATTGGCTTGCAAGGCTGTTTTGTTCCTCTCTTCTGGCGGCATATGGGCAGTAAGAGAAACAAAAACAGGCATGATGCCGATTGGGTTTACGGCAGCAACAAGCCCAAGGAAGAATTGCATAAAGATTGCGAGTTCTAAGCCTTGCATGAGAGCGATCTCCAGTTAGCGTACTTAATGTGGAAGGTTTGATCTGTGAATATTCTGAGCGCGTAATGTAAGGGACAATTTCAATTTGTACGAATGAAAAAAACTAACTTGAAATAGGTGATTGTTTTTAGAAAAACTAATTGAATCTCACTTTTGTATTAGTCTTGTTTCAAGTTAGTCGTTAGTGTTTCATTTTGTAACTTCTTGTTGGGTAACTGTTAGCTGTCGCACGAAATTAATAAAAGTTATGTCAGAAGCTAGCCCGTGCAATGGTATGGATATACTCTCAGTAGCACGAATATAGCTGTATACATGTAATTTAAAGGACTAAAAATGAAATTTTTTTACAGTTTATGGCGTTATGTGAAAAAAACTTGTCTGTTTGATTGTTTTTTGTACGCGCGATAAGTGTGATTTTAATCTATATAAATCATGCTCTTAAGTTGAAATTTGTGATTGTCTTACTACTTTCTGGTTAATTATTTTTGGGTAACTGATCTGGGTCAATTTTTTTCACACAATGAAATAATATACTCAGTCCTGAAAGCAATTTACTAAGAACGTTGTCGATTAAAGTTAAAGACAAGCAGCGAATTTAATAAAAAGTTTTTAATATTTATTATTTTAGGAGATCCACCATGCCTGTAACTAACTTAGCGGAACTTGATGCTCTAGTAGCTCGCGTTAAAGCAGCACAAGAAGAGTTTGCAACATTCTCTCAAGAGAAAGTAGACGCAATCTTCCGCGCAGCTTCTCTTGCTGCTAACCACGCTCGTATTCCACTTGCTCAACAAGCAGTTGCTGAATCTGGAATGGGTATTGTTGAAGATAAGGTTATCAAAAACCACTTTGCATCTGAATTTATCTACAACAAATACAAAGACGAAAAAACATGTGGCATCTTAGAAGAAGATGACAACCTAGGCACAATGACTATCGCTGAGCCTGTAGGTATCATCTGTGGTATCGTTCCAACAACGAACCCAACTTCTACAGCAATCTTCAAATCTCTAATTTCTCTTAAGACACGTAACGGCATTATCTTCTCGCCACACCCACGTGCAAAGAACTCAACTAACGACGCAGCGAAACTAGTTCTAGACGCAGCTGTTGCAGCTGGTGCTCCGAGAGACATCATCGGTTGGATCGACCAACCATCTGTAGAGCTTTCTAACGCGCTGATGAAGCACGACGGTATTGCACTTATCCTTGCTACTGGTGGTCCAGGCATGGTTAAAGCAGCATACTCTTCTGGTAAGCCTGCTATCGGTGTTGGTGCTGGTAACGTTCCTGTCGTTATCGATGAAACAGCTGACATCAAACGTGCTGTAGCATCTATCCTTATGTCTAAAACATTCGATAACGGCGTTGTATGTGCTTCTGAGCAAGCTGCAATCGTAGTTGGTGAAGTATACGACGAAGTGAAAGAGCGTTTCGCTTCTCACAAAGCTCACGTTCTATCTAAAGCTGACGCTGATAAAGTACGTAAAGTGCTTCTTATCGACGGCAACCTAAACGCTAAAATCGTAGGTCAACCTGCTCCAGCAATCGCTGAAATGGCGGGTGTTAAAGTTCCTGCTGATACAAAAGTACTTGTAGGTGAAGGTCTTGGTAAAGTTTCTTACGATGACGAATTCGCTCACGAGAAACTATCTCCAACTTTAGGTCTATTCCGCGCAGACGACTTCGAAGACGCAGTTGCTCAAGCGGTAACTATGGTTGAAATCGGTGGTATCGGTCACACATCTGGTCTTTACACTAACCAAGATACTAACGCAGACCGCATCCGTTACTTCGGTGACAAGATGAAGACTGCTCGTATCCTAATCAACATCCCGACTACTCACGGTGGTATCGGTGACCTGTACAACTTCAACGTTGCACCTTCTCTAACTCTAGGTTGTGGTTCATGGGGTGGTAACTCTATCTCTGAGAACGTAGGTCCTAAGCACCTTATCAACAAGAAAACTGTAGCGAAGCGAGCTGAAAACATGTTGTGGCACAAACTACCTAAGTCTATCTACTTCCGTCGTGGTAGCCTTCCAATCGCAATGAGCGACCTAGAAGGTAAGAAACGCGCATTCCTAGTAACTGACCGTTTCCTATTCAACAACGGTTACGCAGATGACGTAGTTAGCCTGCTGAAAGCACAAGGCATCGAAGTTCAAACTTTCTTCGACGTAGAAGCGGATCCAACACTATCTGTTGTTGAGAAAGGCGCTGAAGCAATGAAGAGCTTCCAACCTGACGTAATCCTTGCTCTAGGTGGCGGTTCTCCAATGGATGCTGCTAAGATCATGTGGGTTATGTACGAGCACCCAGAAACTCACTTCGAAGAACTAGCAATGCGCTTTATGGATATCCGTAAACGTATCTACAAGTTCCCTAAAATGGGTCAAAAAGCTGAGCTTGTATGTATCACTACAACTTCAGGTACGGGTTCAGAGGTTACTCCATTCGCTGTTGTTACAGACGACAAGACTGGTGCTAAATACCCACTAGCTGATTACGAAATCACGCCAAACATGGCTATCGTTGATGCGAACCTAGTTATGAACATGCCTAAGTCTCTAACAGCGTTCGGTGGTTACGATGCAGTAACTCACGCTCTTGAAGCTTACGTATCTGTTCTAGCGAACGAGTACTCAGACGGTCAAGCTCTTCAAGCACTTAAGATGCTTAAAGAATACCTACCATCAAGCTACAAAAATGGTGCGGCTGACCCAATCGCTCGTGAGAAAGTACACAACGCAGCAACTATCGCTGGTGTAGCATTTGCGAACGCATTCCTAGGTGTGTGTCACTCAATGGCTCACAAAATTGGTGCTGAGTTCCACCTACCACACGGTCTTGCTAACGCACTACTTATCTCAAACGTTGTACGTTACAACGCGAACGATAACCCAACTAAGCAGACTGCATTCTCTCAGTACGACCGTCCACAAGCACGTCGTCGTTACGCTGAAGTTGCTGACCACCTAGGCCTAAGCCAAGCTGGTGACCGTACTGCTCAGAAGATTGAACGTCTATTGACTTGGTTAGAAGAGCTTAAAGTTGACCTAGACATCCCACTATCTATCCAAGCTGCGGGTGTTAACGAGTCTGACTTCATCGCTAAACTAGACGAGCTAGCTGTTGAAGCGTTCGATGACCAGTGTACAGGTGCTAACCCACGTTACCCTCTAATTACTGAGCTAAAAGAAGTTCTAACAACTTCTTACTTCGGCCAACCATACGTTGAAGGCGAAACTTTCGAAGGTACTACAGTTATCCTTAAGAAAGCAGACCAAAAGCCAGCTGAAGCGAAAGCGCCAAAAGCTAAAAAAGAAAAAGCTAACGCATAATAAGTAAGCATTAGTTTTGAGATAAGTTTTCGCTAGCACGATACTTATCTATCGGGAAAAGATGAAAGCCCCAGTCGAGAGACTGGGGCATTTTTTATGTTTGGTTCGTTTGTAAACGGATTGAAAGGCAGTAGCTCTGTTACTCAATATGGGCTGAGTCAGTCATGTTCAATTGGAATAGGGAGTTAAACTTCTGCCGCGACAACTCGCCCACTGAAGTAGTCATTAGAGATTATGTATTCAGCAGTTCTGGTTAGCTCGTCTTGCAGCTGTGCCCAGTGACAACGGTTAAACTTACCGTCGGCATTGTGAATAGCGGGAACGACACCACCTACACGGATATTAAACGGGGTTAATTCTTTAGCCCAGCTGTGGGTAAAGCCCGTAATCATCGAGTTTGCACTCTCCAAGCCTGATACGTCATGAAAGTCGTCGTGAGATATCACATTAACGATCACCCCCTCCTTATTTGCTTCGCGTAACCTCTCTGCACTAATCTGCCCAAATGCAAAAAGGGTCGACGCTTTCGAAGACAAATCCTCGATAAAGCTGCTGACTGGTTGGTCACCAATCAGACTAGGCATTGGGGAACTGATCCAGTTATTTACTAATACATCAGGTGTGGTGTTGAAAGTGCGTTGGACAAAATCAAAGACATCTAATATGGCTTGATTATGGTTATCTTCGAGTTTGTAACGGTAGACGGAGTCTGAGGCGCGAGAGCATTGGAGATAGGTTTTTTCAAGTGCTGTAGGATCCTTATCACAAAGGATAACAGTGGCTCCGAGGTTAACAAAGTGGTTCGCAATCGTCCCTCCTAAACGCGATCCTGCTGATGTCACCAATATGATTGAGCTTTTTATTTCCATCTCAGTACCTAAATAAATCGTCCATGTGGGATAAGGATGGGTTAAATTTCATACAATGGGTGTGAATTGGTTCAAACTAAGGTGTGCCAATTAATAAGTTTTTATGAACTTAGTGGCAAGTCACATTTTCCAGTAACTTCAAGAAGTAATCGACAACTCGAGTTTTTAATTCATCCAAGGCTGGTGGTTCATATCACTCATATCAATCATTCTTTAACGTGAATGGAAGAGAGTACAGATGAATATAGAGCTAGAGCAAGAAAAGGAGAGTGAAGCTATACTTGAGCTTGAATTTGATACTGACGTTGGGCTGTAGATAACGCGTTATAGAGCGTGGCATGAGACAGATCAGGGACATGCTTGTTCGCCAGTTTACGTCGGTCATGACCAGAAAGGTTTTGGTAAACCTCTTCGGGTAAGTCGGCCGTATCTTCAGGCATAAAAGCGAGCGCTTCAGGTTTCAAGTAATGGCTGAGTTTTGCGCTGGCAAGGCTAGCTTGATGAAAATAATTAGATTGCTGAGCTGAAATCTCATACGAAGATTGGTTCGAACGCAGCTGCTGCGGTTCTGCAACGCCGAAGTGTTTACGCAGGCGATCTTCAGTTGTCTCTGTGACTTCAATGGTGTCAATCGGCGTGCAATCACGAACGTCATTAGAAAACATAGATAACAGCAACGCGAAATCTGCACGGCGACCTTGCTCAACCGCTTGGCTGATCCCGATGCCGAACTTCAGTTCGTTGATGATCCCTGCTTTGTCTAAAGTGTGTATTTGCATGACGCCTCTCATTTGATACTCCTTTAACGGCATGGAGTCGGCAAACTTTAGTCTTTAATTACAAGCGAATAGAGAATTTATGCAGGGCGGGGAAGAGTGCTAGGAGTTGGTCGAGAAGTAAGCTCTCTTGGCTAAGTGGCTAAGTGGCTAAGTGGCTAAGTGGCTAAGTGGCTAACTGGTTAATAGGTTAATAGGCTAAGAAAGGTCTAGATTTTGTGGAATACGATAGATACAAAAAAGCTCACGCCGAGGCATGAGCTTTCAATAGATAACGCGCTATAAATAGCGTAGCGTAAGTAATAATTACTTAGCTAGGTTCTCTTCTACGAAAGACCAGTTTACTAGGTTCCAGAATGCAGCCATG
Organism: Vibrio sp. ECSMB14106; assembly: GCF_000972265.1. Classification (NCBI taxonomy): domain Bacteria; kingdom Pseudomonadati; phylum Pseudomonadota; class Gammaproteobacteria; order Vibrionales; family Vibrionaceae; genus Vibrio; species Vibrio sp. ECSMB14106. Next base: position 71,884 of record NZ_LAUM01000001.1, read on the forward strand.
TAGTCAGGGCGAACATTGCGGAAATCGATGTAGTAAGCGTGTTCCCATAGGTCAACAGTTAGAAGTGGAGTAACACCTTCTTCTGTTAGAGGAGTTGCAGCGTTAGAAGTGTTAACGATGTCTAGAGAACCGTCAGCTTTCTTAACTAACCAAGTCCAAGAAGAACCGAAGTTATTGATTGCTGAATCAGTGAATTTTGCTTTGAATTCTTCGAAAGAACCGAATGCAGCGTTAATAGCTTCTGCAACAGCGCCAGTTGGTTCGCCGCCTGCTTTAGGAGCAAGACAGTGCCAGTAGAACGTGTGGTTCCAGATTTGAGCTGCGTTATTGAAAACACCACCAGTAGAAGTCTTAATGATCTCTTCTAGTGTTTTACCTTCAAATTCAGTACCAGGGATAAGGCCGTTTAGCTTAACAACGTAAGTGTTGTGGTGCTTACCGTGGTGGAAATCTAGCGTTTCTGCTGAAATGTGTGGTTCTAGTGCGTCTTTCGCGTAAGGAAGAGCCGGTAGTTCAAATGCCATTGATCAATTCTCCATTGATATGAAAGAGTTAACTCTTTCGATTGCTTCCAGTGATATTATTATTCATGGTTCGCTATACGGCTAACCATGGTCAATTTTCTGACTTGGAGTATAGTTTAGCAAGTTTTTACTTTATTAAAAGCCCAATTCATCACTTTTATTTGAATTGCTAGCTCAGTTTGTTAGCCTTTTTTTTTATATGGTTTTTATTCTTTTGGTTTGGGGTAGAATAAAGGCAATAAAAGCCGTAATCCATCAACGAGGAAGCAATGGAAACTATCGATAAAATCAAACAGCAACTTGAAGAAAACACGATTCTACTTTACATGAAAGGTTCACCTAAGCTACCAAGCTGTGGTTTTTCTTCTCAAGCATCTCAAGCTCTAATGGCGTGTGGTGAAAAGTTTGCTTACGTAGATATCCTACAAAACCCTGATATCCGTGCAGAGCTTCCGGTTTACGCACAGTGGCCAACTTTCCCACAACTTTGGGTTGAAGGTGAGCTAATCGGTGGTTGTGACATCATTCTTGAGATGTTCCAAAAAGGTGAACTTCAGCCAATCATCAAAGAAGCGGCGGCTAAAGTTGCTGGCGATGACGCTGAGTAAGTTCTAGCCTTTGCGCTGAATAGTTAAAATGAGGGGCCTTAATCAGGCTCCTTTTTTATTGGAATTGATCGAATCATTGACTCGATAAGGAATGAACAATGAACGTAAAACTTCATTATGTGCATGATCCAATGTGCAGCTGGTGCTGGGGTTACAAGCCAACACTTGAGTTATTGAAACAACAATTGCCTGCGAGCATTGAGTTTAACTATGTAGTGGGTGGTTTAGCCCCGGATTCTGATGAGCCAATGTCAGAAGAGATGAAAGGCAAGCTGCAAGCAATCTGGAAGCAGATCGAAGCTAAGCTAGGTACCGAGTTTAACCACGAGTTTTGGACTGAGTGCAAGCCTGTTCGCAGCACTTACCCTGCGTGCCGTGCTGTGATTGCCGCAGGTTTTCAAGATCACTACGAAGCGATGCTGGAAGGGGTTCAACACGCTTACTACCTTCGTGCGATGTTGCCACACTGCCAAGGAACGCATCTGCAGTTGGCTGAAGAATTAGGCATGAATGTACAACAGTTTGAAAATGATCTTTCTAGCAAGTTATTGGAAAGTGAGTTGGCTGACCAATTAGGTTTTAAAGAAGCGATGGGAGTATTCTCTTACCCGACTTTAATGCTTGAAGTGAACGGCATCTTTAGTGAAGTTGAATTGGATTACCATTCAACGGACGCAACGCTTAGATCTATTCGCGAAATTCTAGTGAGCAATGCTCCCGCTGCATAATTCAGCGAGAGTTGTCTGTGTTGACGCAATGATCTCTAAGGCTTACTCATAAGAGTAAGCCTTTTTTGTTTGGCGTCGCTAGTTCATTGAGAGTGAGCGGAAGGGAGAGTGGAATGAACCCCAGATACAAAAAAGACCGCACAGGGCGGTCTTTATAAAAGTGAGCGTAGGATTCTTTAACTACAGAACCTAATTACAGAACCATAGCTGCAATCCAACCGAATACGATCAGTGGGATGTTGTAGTGCAGGAATGTTGGAACTACGGTTTCCCAAACATGCTCATGTTGACCATCAGCATTTAGACCAGACGTTGGACCTAGTGTTGAGTCAGAAGCCGGAGAGCCCGCATCACCAAGTGCTGCTGCTGTACCTACTAGAGCGATTGTTGCCATTGGCGAGAAACCAAATGCTGCCGCTAGTGGAACGTAGATAGTCGCAAGGATTGGAATCGTTGAGAACGAAGAACCAATGCCCATAGTAACCAATAGACCAACAATTAGCATAAGTAGTGCAGCTAGAGGTTTGTTGTCGCCGATGCTTGTTGAAAGTGCTTCAACCAGAGATTCAACGCCACCCGTTTGCTTCATAACTGCCGCAAAACCGGCCGCTGCAATCATGATGAAACCGATCATTGCCATCATGTGAACGCCCTTGGTGAAGACATCTTGCGTCTCTTTCCAAGCGATTACGCCACCGAAGGTAAATACCATGAAACCAGCAAGTGCACCGATGATCATAGACCCCGTCGACAGTTGAACCGTTAGTGCTGCAACGATACCTGCCGCCGCTACTAGGATGTGCTTCTTGTTGATCTCTTTCACTTCTGTTGAAACAACAGTGTGAGAGGTTTCTTTGTATTGGCGAGGCTTACGGTAAGTAAAGAATACTGCAGTAAGAAGGCCGAAGATCATGCCTGCTGCTGGTAACAACATTGCCATAGGTACTTGGCTTGCTACAACGTTTTCAAGACCGTTGTCGTGAAGGTTTTTAAGCAGGATGTTGTTTAGGAAGATGCCACCAAAGCCAATCGGTAACACCATGTAAGGTGTAATCAGACCAAAAGTAAGCACACACGCAACTAAACGACGGTCTAGGTTCATTTTTGCGAATACGCCTAGTAGAGGTGGGATTAAGATTGGGATGAAGGCGATATGTACAGGAATCACGTTTTGCGAAGACATGGTCACTAAGATCAACGACGCAAGGATGCCGTATTTAAGGCCAGTCGATGCCGCACTGTTCTCTTTGCCGTGAATGCGTTTGATAACACTTTGAGCAAGGAGATCTGTGATACCAGAACGTGAGATAGCAACAGCGAATGTACCAAGCATAGCGTAGCTAAGTGCGATAGTTGCACCGCCACCTAATCCACTTTCGAAAGCTGCGACTGCGTCGTTCAAGCCCATACCAGAGGCAACGCCACCGATAATTGCGCTGAACGTAAGAGCAACGACAACGTTTACGCGCATCAAAGCTAAAACAAGCATGATGCAAACTGAAATTACAACAGGATTCATATTATTCTCGGGATGTTGTGTTTTTTATGAAGGTAATACGAACAAACGTTTACCGACTCTATTTGTTATTCTTCGTCAACAAGCGGCCAACCACCAAGGGCTTTCCATTTATTTACTATGCCGCAAAATAACTCTGTGGTTTTTTGCGTATCATATAAAGCAGAGTGTGCTTCTTTGTTGTCAAATTCCATCCCTGCAGTGCGGCAAGCTTTAGCCAAAACGGTTTGACCGTAGGCAAGACCACTAAGAGCTGCAGTGTCAAAAGTTGCAAATGGATGGAACGGGACGCGTTTAAGCTTACAGCGCTCACTTGCCGCATTCACGAAGTTCAAATCAAATGTAGCGTTGTGAGCAACCATGATTGCGCGACTGCAATCTGAAGCTTTTTGTTCTTTTCGCACTAGCTTGTAGATTTCTTTAAGGGCTTCTTGTTCCGACACAGCACCACGTAATGGGCTAAATGGGTCTTTAATTCCGTTAAAGTCTAATGCTGCCTGCTCTATATTTGCGCCTTCAAAAGGCTCAATGTGAAAATGAAGCGTTGATGCAGGGTGCAGGTCTCCGTTCTCATCCATTTTTAATGTAATGGCACAGATTTCTAATAATGCATCGGTTTCTGCGTTAAACCCTGCGGTTTCCACGTCAATGACCACTGGAAAATAGCCGCGAAAGCGTTTTTTTAGGGTCAGAGCCTCGTTTTCTACAGTCATGTTAGCCCAAATAAGTGTGATTAAGCCTGCATTATTGCAGATAATAGCAGTGATAAAAACTAGGGAAGGGCAATAAATCATAAATTAGCCACCCCATTTCGGCTTGATAATTGCATATTTAAACACGAGAGAAAAATGCGGCAATTGGCTGCATTGTTAAACGAATTGCTTAAGAGATACTCCACTTTATGAAGAAACAACTCATAACAGGTTCAATGCTATTTTCGCTACTTGTGTCGTCATCGGTCATGGCACAAGAAAAGCGTTACGGAGCATCTCCTCAACAGTCAACGTGGGAGATGGTGGCCAACACACCACTAGAATGTCGCTTGGTTCACCCAATTCCAAACTTTGGTGATGCTGAGTTCTCATCTCGCGCGAGTAAAAAAATCATTTTGGACTTTGAGCTTAAAATGCGCCGCCCAATGGGTGCGACGCGCAATGTAAGCTTGATCTCTATGCCGCCACCTTGGCGTCCGGGCGAAAGTGCTGATCGCATGACAACCATTAAGTTCTTCCAACAATTTGATGGGTACGTTGGCGGTCAAACGGCGTGGGGTATCTTGAGTGAACTGGAGAAAGGGCGCTACCCGACATTCAGTTACCAAGAGTGGCAGAGCCGAGATCAGCGTATCGAAGTGTCGTTGTCGTCGGTGTTATTCCAAGAAAAGTACAATGTATTTAGTGACTGTATTGCAAACTTATTGCCTTACAGCTTTGAAGATATCTCTTTTACTATTCTGCATTACGATCGCAATAGCGATCAGTTGAATAAGTCGTCACGTAAAAGGCTAAGCCAGATCGCAGATTATGTTCGTTACAACCAAGATATCGACCTTGTGCTAGTCGCGACGTACACGGACTCTGCAGACAGTAAAAGTATTAGCCAGAACCTCTCTGAGAGAAGAGCTGAGTCGTTAAGAGAGTACTTCAAGTCACTTGGTTTACCTGGAGACCGTATTCAAGTTCAAGGTTATGGTAAACGTCGTCCGATTGCCGATAACAGCTCACCAATTGGCAAAGATAAAAACCGACGCGTTGTTATCTCTTTAGGTCGTACACAGGTTTAAGCTGAACGACCCTAAATGTAAAGAGGCGAGCTTTTTTCTACTTAAATGGGGCTGTAATGTAAGTGCCTTAGCCACGAAAAAACTATTTGAGTTTAATCAAAAGCAAACTTAATTTAGGCGAAAACGGGCGATAATTTCACAGTTGGTTGCGGTATCGATTTTTTCAACCATAGAGGCAATTTTAGGGTTAGGATGGCGTTTCATGAAATCGATAAGCGCTTTTTTACAGCAGCCAATAGAGTCAATGAAGCTTGAACATTGCGTATTAGGGCATTGAGGGATAAGTGTCAGCACTTTTTCTGAAGCCAGTTGGAGATATTTGAGTTCATAATCTGTCTCGCCAGCCCATCGCCAAAACTGGGCGAGATTATGGCAAGAGATGACGGAAATAAGTAAGCGTTCATCGGCTTGAATATCGGTACGCTCAGTGATTTTTTCGCTTAAGTTCAATGCCTGCTTATAGTGAAGAATACTTCGTACAGGATCGTCGAGTTGTAATGCCGTGTCGGCAAGTAACGTGTGTTTTTCCCATTCGCTAATCATTGTATGACCTCACTGGTTTAGAGAGGTTTAATTTAAATGATAATCATTATCATGTAAAGCGTTTAGATAGGATTGTTACAATAAATGATTGAGCAAAAATATGAGCGATCGCAATAAACAAAAAGCGAGCATAGCGCTCGCTTTCTACTATTGGTCAATCCACGTTTGAGGATTACTTTTCAAAGTCATCCTTGGTCTTTTAGATTTAAATTAACCTTCTAACCCCGCACTTGCTTGCTTGTTCTGAATAAGCTCAATCATGTAGCCATCTGGGTCTTTTACAAAGGCAATGTGTGTTGTTCCTCCCTTAACTGGCCCCGCTTCTCTAGTCACATCACCACCCGCGGCTTTAATCGCATCACACGTTGTGTAGATATCGTCTACACCAATCGCAACGTGACCAAAAGCAGAGCCAAGGTCGTATTCAGACGTTCCCCAGTTGTATGTAAGCTCAATTACAGCACCTTGAGATTCGTCACCAAAGCCAACGAAAGCCAGTGTGTATTCATACTCTTTGTTTTCGTTCTTACGTAATAGCTGCATGCCCATTACATTGGTGTAGAACTCGATAGACTTATCTAGATCACCAACGCGTAGCATGGTGTGTAAAATACGGCCGTTTGACATGATTTGCTCCTAGCTTTAACTGTGTATACGTTTTGTAATTCTGTTGTTGTACCGCAAGAAGAGTGCGGTGTTGTTTAGCTTATTAGCTTTTTGATTAGACCTTATTAGCCCTAGACGTCTGTTTTTTCTTTAAACTCGCACAGATCTTCAATGATACAGCTGCCACAACGTGGTTTACGCGCGACACAAGTGTAGCGTCCATGAAGAATGAGCCAATGGTGGACATCCAGTTTGAATTCTTTTGGAATGACTTTGAGCAGCTTAGCTTCAACATCGTCGACTGTTTTGCCCATCGCTAACTTAGTGCGGTTTGATACGCGATAGATGTGAGTATCCACGGCAATGGTTGGCCAACCGAAAGCGGTGTTCAATACTACGTTGGCAGTTTTACGACCAACGCCAGGAAGGGCTTCTAATGCCGCACGATCTTCCGGTACTTCACCATTGTGTAGGTCAAGCAGCATTCGACACGTTTTAATGGTGTTTTCTGCTTTTGAATTAAATAGGCCGATTGTCTTGATGTACTCTTTTAAGCCATCGACACCTAGGTCGAAAATCGCCTGTGGAGTATTAGCCACTGGGTAAAGCTTATCCGTTGCTTTGTTCACGCTGACATCGGTTGCCTGTGCAGACAAAAGTACGGCAATCAGCAACTCGAAAGGGCTGTTCCAGTTAAGCTCAGTCTCTGGCTTTGGGTTGTTTTCTCTTAAACGCTCAAGTATTTCTACTCGTTTTACATTGTTCATAGCGACATTACTTTCAAATAGTTAGGGCTTGAGTTTCGGTATTCAATTAATTCCGAATACTCAGGCTTTATCATCGGTTACGCGCTCTTATGAGCGTCATTATTATGTGTGTACTTGGTCAATCTATATATCTGCTGAGCGGTTGAGCTTCTCAGCAGGGTTTTAAGCTACTGTAACTTATCAGGCATTGGTAACGCGAGCGCGTTCAATAGTTGGTTTTTCTTGTTTTGGCTGTCTAGATTTTACTTGGTTGTCGATGATGTTTTTCAAAGCAATCAAGAAACCAACACCAATAAAGGCACCTGGTGGAAGCAGAGCTAATAAGAAACTGTTATCAAATTGGAATATCTGGATGCGTAACATTGAAGCCCAGTCACCAAGAAGTAGGTCGGCGCCATCAAACAGAGTCCCATTACCTATCACCTCACGCATCGCACCTAACACAATCAGTACCGATGTCATGCCAAGACCCATCCAAAAACCATCTTGAGCAGCAGGCAACACCGCATTTTTTGAAGCGAATGCTTCCGCTCTGCCAATGATGATGCAGTTGGTTACGATCAGTGGTATGAAGATACCCAAAGATAGATAAAGTCCGTACGCGTAGGCATTCATCAGAAGTTGAACACAGGTTACTAGTGAAGCAATGATCATCACGAATACTGGGATGCGAACTTCTTTTGGTACATGGTTACGAACCAAAGAGACGCAAACGTTCGAACCGACCAGAACAAGTAACGTGGCAATGCCTAATCCAAGCGCGTTAGTCACGGTTGAGGAAACCGCGAGTAGAGGGCATAACCCAAGAAGTTGCACTAGGGCAGGGTTATTGGCCCACATGCCATTTTTAATTAGTGTTTTATGTTCATTCATCATTCACCACCACAATTTAGAGGTTGAGCAAGCAATGCTTGGCGATTTTTGTTAACGTATTCAACCGTTTGTTTCACTGACTTTACGACGGCTCTCGGCGTAATAGTTGCGCCGGTAAACTGATCGAAATCACCGCCATCTTTGCGAACCTTCCATCGATCAAGATTCGACTCAGTTACTTGTTTGCCTGCAAAAGAGAGAATCCAATCACTCACTCGTAGATCAATCTTATCACCCAACCCCGGAGTTTCTTGATGGGAAAGAACGCGAGTACCTAAAATAGTGCCGTCTATTTTCATTCCAACAATCACCTTGATTGCACCGTTGTAGCCGTCTGGTGCAATGGCTTCGATCGCGATTGCACTCGGTTCTTCGTTGAGTCTAGCAATGTAAGCTGGCATGGCTTGTTTGGTTCCAAGCGCCTCGGCTTCAACTAAGGTACAAGCTGAAAAAAGCTCATTGTCATGTAACTCGTGTGGGATTACTTGGTTAAGTACCGATAGCAATTGAGCTTGTTCTTGCAGTGTTATCTGCTCTTTGGTTAGCTCGTGAGTCACCGCTACCAAACCGGTGGAAGCACACGCAAAAATAGCGAGTACAAGACCGTTTTTCTTAATTGCATTTAGCATGGTATCCGCTCCTTAGTGGCCGTATGTACGAGGTTTGGTGTAGTAGTCAATCAATGGAACACACATGTTGGCTAACAATACAGCAAACGCCACGCCGTCAGGGAAGCCACCCCAACTGCGGATGATAAAGACTAAGCCGCCGATCAGAGCACCAAACACTAAACGGCCTTTGACTGTCGTTGATGCTGAAACAGGGTCGGTCGCAATGAAAAATGCGCCGAGCATAGTCGCACCAGACAATAGATGAATGGTCGGTGATGCGGTCTCGCCAGGAGTGAACATCAAGAACACTAGGCTAAATACAGTCAAACTGCCTAGAAATGCCACTGGGATATGCCACTGAATCACGCGTTGTTTAATGAGCACAAGGCCGCCGACTAGATAAGCAAGGTTCACCCATTCCCAGCCTACACCAGCTAACCAGCTGAATTGAGGTTGAGACAGTGCTTCTGAAGCTGTATTGCCCGCCGTTAATGCGGTTTTGAATGCATCGAGTGGTGTCGCCATCGTTGTGCCATCAATACCAAGGCGAGCTTGTTGTAGAGACAACCCTTCATTATTGAAGCCAGTAAAGATCATCAAGAATGAGTCAACAAAGCTCGTTGCTTCAGCCGTTAAGCTGGTCGGTGCATTCCAACTGGTCATCTGGACTGGGAATGAGATCAGCAAAACAACGTAAGCGACCATCGCCGGGTTAAATGGGTTTTGTCCAAGGCCGCCGTAAAGGTGTTTCGCGATAATAATAGCGAAGAACATACCTATTACTAGAATCCACCACGGTGAGTGTGGAGGAATAGCAACACTGAGTAGCCATGCTGTCACAACAGCACTGTAATCACGCAGTGCCATCACTGGCGGACGTTTTCTCAATAGCATTACGGCTGCTTCAAAGCTAACAGCAAGTGCGATAGCAAATACTAACTGGATGAGTGTACCCCATCCAAAGAAGTAGGTTTGAGCTAGTAGACCTGGCAATGCACAAATAGCCACCCATTTCATGAGATCTGGGGTGCTTCTACGATTGTGCGCGTGCGGTGAGCTGGCGATAAAGAAGGCCACTACTCTTTCTCCTCATTGTTCTTTTTATCTTGCTCTTGCTGCGCTTTTCTTGCTTTAGCACGAGCAATTGCGGCAGCAACGGCTGCTTTCTTAGGGTCGACGGATTCTGAGTGAGCTTCCGTTTCAATTTCATCTGCAGGTTCAGGAGCGGTTTCTTGTGCTTCGACCTGTTTAGCTTGCTGTGCTTTCTTCGCCTTAGCGCGAGCTATTGCAGCGGCAACGGCAGCTTTTTTGGGATCGATTGGTTCTTGTTGAGTTTCAGCTTCAACTTTAGTTACTGGTTCGGGCGTTTCAGTTGTCTCTTCCTGCTTGGCTTGTTGTGCTTTCTTAGCTTTAGCACGTGCGATAGCGGCAGCAACGGCAGCTTTTTTGGGATGGACTGACTCCTGTTGAGTTTCAGCTTCAACTTCAATTACTGGTTCAGGAGTTTCTGCTGTCTCTGCCTGTTTCGCTTGCTGAGCTTTTTTCGCTTTAGCGCGAGCAATGGCCGCAGCGACAGCATCTTTCTTAGCGTCGCCGGTACTTTCAGCTGGAGCTTCACTTTCGGTTTTAGCAGCTGATTCTGCTTGTTGTGCCTTCTTCGCTTTAGCACGAGCAATGGCCGCAGCGACAGCATCTTTCTTGGCATCGCCAGTTCTTTCAGCCGGAGCTTCACTTTCGGTTTGAGTAGCTGATTCCGCTTGTTGAGCTTTCTTGGCTTTAGCACGAGCGATAGCTGCAGCAACGGCATCTTTCTTGGCATCGCCAGTACTTTCAGTTGGAGCGTCAGATGTTGATTCCGCCTGCTGAGCCTTCTTCGCTTTAGCACGAGCAATGGCTGCAGCAACAGCATCTTTCTTGGCATCGCCAGTACTTTCAGCCGGAGCGTCAGAAGCTGATTCCGCTTGTTGAGCTTTCTTCGCTTTAGCACGAGCAATGGCCGCAGCGACAGCATCTTTCTTGCCATCACCAGAGCTTTCTGCAGGAGTATCAGCGGCTGCTTGTTGTGCCTTGCGCTCTCGAGCTTGTCGTTTACGTTCTTCACGCAGTTTCGACATTTCAGAGTTGTCTGGTTCAGCGCCATCCGCTTTCTGAGCTGCCGCTTGTTTCGCTTTTGCCTTCGCAATAGCAGCAGCTACCGCAGGTTTCACGGCTGGTTCTGCATTAGGAGCTTGGTCTGCCGCGGCTTTTTGCGCTTTAACGCGAGCAATCGCAGCTGCAATCGCATCATCACCATCCGCAGACTTCATATCTTTACGACGGTTGTCAGCAGCTTTCTTGAAGCGGTTTTCACGCTCTGCTTTGTCGCGCTCCATACGAGCGTTTTTCTCTTCGAAACGAATCTTGGCGCGCTCTGCAGCTGTTGCTTCGTCTTTTCTTGTTTTGATTTCAGCTTTCGCTTGGCGATAGTATTGAACAAGAGGGATTTCACTTGGGCAGACAAACGCACAAGCACCACATTCAATACAGTCTTTAATATTCAGCTCTTCACACTTATCCAACTCGTTGGCTTTGGCATGCCATTGCAGTTGTTGAGGAAGTAGAGACGCAGGGCAAGCTTCAGCACACGCGCTGCAACGAATACATTCCATCTCGTAAGTGCTTGGTGAGATCTCACGACGCGTTGGCGCTAAAATACAGTTCGACGTTTTAGTGATTGGCACATTGGCATGCGGCAAGGTAAAGCCCATCATCGGGCCGCCCAAAATCAAACGTGGCAGTTTTTTATCCGCTTTGTAGCCAAATTCCTCTAGTAACTCGTGTACTGGTGTACCGAGCAGCGCCCAAACGTTACGAGGTTGCTTAAAGGTTTTACCGGTTAAAGTCACCACGCGGTTAATCACTGGTTCACCGTCGATTACTGCTCTTTTAATCGAGTAGAGAGAGCCGACGTTTTGAACCAATACACCAATGTCCGCAGGAATACCGCCAGCAGGCACCTCTTTGTTAGTGAGGATCTTGATGAGTTGTTTCTCACCACCGGAAGGGTATTTGGTTGGGATAACACGAATGACGATGTCTTTGTTTTTCGCTGCTATTTCAAGTGCTTTTATTGCATCAGGTTTATTGTCTTCAATACCGATAACGGTCAGCTTTGGTTGAAGGATATGTTCAACCACTTCAATGCCTTTTAATACTTCTTCGGCATGTTCTTGAAGTAACTTGTCATCAGAGGTGATGTAAGGTTCACATTCAGCAGCGTTGACGATCAAAATGTCGGTACGACCAAGGCCTGACTGAAGCTTTTTCGCGGTAGGGAAGCCTGCGCCGCCCATGCCTGAAATACCAGCTTGGCGAATCACATCTAGCAGTTCGTCTGAGTTCTTAGAAGAAAAATCTTCAACCGGATGTTTTTCTATCCAAGTGTCTAAACCGTCCGGTTTAATAACGACACTCAGCTCGTTCAAACCTGAAGGGTGGGCAGTGGTTCTTGGTTCGATAACGGTAATCACACCCGATGTTGGTGCGTGTACCGGCAACGTAAAACCCGTGTCCAAGGCTGTCAGTTGTTGGCCTTTTAGCACGGTGTCACCAGCAGTAACCAATAAGTTACCTGGCTTGCCGATGTGTTGTTTTACAGGAAGAACGATTTCTTCAGGAAGCCTTGCATGAACGATGTCAGTGGTATTGGATTGTTTCTTGTTTTCAGCAGGGTGCACGCCGCCTGGGAAATTCCAAATAGAGCCCGTGCGAATTTGTTCAATTAAAGAGATCATACTAACCCTACGCCTTAGGCTCTGACGCAGTCGCATCAGTCGCTTGGTTAGTGATATCAGTAACAGGAATGATGTTCATCTGCCATTTCCAATTATCAGTCGTCGTTGCCACTGGAATCATTTCAATACAGTCAGTAGGGCACGGTGCGACACATAAGTCACAACCTGTACATTCATCTTTAATTACTGTGTGTAGAGCCTTGGTGCCACCAACAATGGCGTCAACCGGACAGGCTTGAATACACTTGGTACAGCCGATACACATATCTTCATGAATGAAAGCAACGGTTTTTACTTTGTTATCTAAGTCATGAGCGGAGTCTTCAACTTCTACGCCCATTAAGTCTGCTAGCTTCTCAATGGTTGCTTGTCCGCCAGGAGGACATTTGTTGATCTTGTCTCCGTTAGCGATCGCCTCTGCGTATGGACGACAACCAGGGTAGCCACACTGACCACATTGAGTTTGCGGCAATATGGTATCGATTTGATCGACGATAGGATCGGCTTCGACTTTAAAACGGATAGAAGCAAAGCCCAAAATAGCGCCAAAAACAGCGGCTAAAACGGCTAGCGCAATGATCGCAATTAAAATGGTACTCATGCTTATTTCACCAACCCAGTAAAGCCCATAAATGCCAGGGACATTAGGCCTGCTGTGATCATCGCAATCGATGCGCCTTTGAATGGCATTGGAACATCAGCAACCGTAATACGTTCACGCATCGCAGCGAATAGGATAAGAACAAGGGAGAACCCCACCGCAGCGCCGAAACCATAGATGATCGACTGAATGAAGTTGTGGTTTTCATTGATGTTCAAAAGCGCCACACCTAACACCGCGCAGTTGGTGGTGATAAGAGGCAGGAAGATACCCAATAGGCGATAAAGAGTCGGGCTGGTTTTGTGAACAACCATTTCCGTAAATTGAACGACCACCGCGATAACCAAGATGAAACTCATGGTACGCAGGTATTCAATACCCAGAGGGGTAAGGATGTAGGTTTCTACTAGGTATGCAGATACCGACGCTAACGTCAGAACGAAAGTCGTCGCGAGGCCCATGCCAATCGCAGTCTCCAGCTTCTTGGAGACTCCCATAAATGGACATAGCCCTAAAAACTTCACTAGCACAAAGTTATTGACCAGCACTGTGCCAACCAGCAACAAAAGGTATTCGGTCATAATGGATTAATTCTTGAGATTCCGATCCCGATATTATCCTGCTTTGCTCACCTAATAACAACCAAGGATCACTAGGGATTTAGACACTTGGTGAAAAAAACATCAGGTAATCGTTTGATTGTTAAAAGTCACACTAAGTATAGACGGCCAATTTTTACTTGCTGAGACACGTTTATAGCAGTGGCTAAATTGGATCTTTAATGAATGGAGACAGATCTTAGCACTAGCTACAAGGCAACAATCGTTGGTTCTTTGGGTGCAGGTTTATCCCAAGGAGTCGTAAAAGGGGACAGTATAAGAAAAAGAATAAAAGGCATCAAAACGCAAAAAGCCGTATCGAGTGATACGGCTTCTTTAAATTTGGCTCCCCTTGCAAGACTTGAACTTGCGACATACGGATTAACAGTCCGCCGTTCTACCAACTGAACTAAAGGGGAATTACTTGTGAACGGCGAGAATTCTAATAACAGTCCGTTTTTCTGTCAACAAAAAATAGCAGAAAAAAGTAAGATAAAAAACTTTACTTTCTTGAACGCCTTATTGGATTTAGCTTGGATGTAGTTATCCACCAAAATTGTGGATAAGTATGTGTGTTAAACTTTGATAACAATAATTAAAATAAATCTAAAAATGTAATAAATACAGCTAATCGCATGTATTTAAGGGGATTATTTAAATATTTCTCTATTGTATAACTTTTTTGGATTACAGCGATAACAGTAAAATAAGCGGTATTTTTAGATTTTTTGGGGAAAAGTAGTGGATTAAAAATAGAGTAACTTAGCTGAAGAGATCTTGCAGGGGACGGATAATATCAAGTTCTAAACATAAAAGCCATAACAGATATCAAACCTTAAGATGCATTTCTCTAGATAATTGTTGCAACAACACTCCTCCTAGAGTGACAATGACCTGATTAAAAAAACAGTATGGAAATGGCGACCTATGAGTAAACTCTTTGACTTGGTATCGGACTACAGCCCGTCTGGTGACCAGCCGACGGCGATAACCAAATTACTAGATGGACTAGATTCAGGTTTGGCACATCAAACTCTATTAGGGGTAACGGGCTCTGGTAAAACCTTTACCCTTGCCAACGTCATTTCCCAATCTCAAAGACCTGCGATCCTGTTAGCGCCTAACAAGACATTGGCGGCTCAACTTTATGGTGAAATGAAATCTTTTTTCCCCAATAATGCCGTAGAGTATTTTGTTTCTTACTACGATTACTACCAACCAGAAGCCTATGTGCCGACCACAGACACATTCATCGAGAAAGATGCGTCTGTGAATGCCCATATCGAGCAAATGAGGCTTTCGGCAACCAAGGCCTTGCTAGAACGGAAAGATGCTATCATCGTCGCGTCTGTATCGGCTATCTACGGTTTGGGTGATCCTAAGTCTTACTTGAAGATGATGCTTCACTTGAGCCGCGGTGAGGTTATGGACCAACGTGACATCTTACGCCGCTTAGCTGAACTTCAATATTCGAGAAATGATGTCGCATTTGAACGAGGCCAGTTCCGTGTTCGTGGTGAGGTCATTGATATCTTCCCTGCTGAATCTGACCAAGATGCAGTGCGAATCGAAATGTTCGATGATGAAGTCGACTGTATAAGCATCTTTGATCCCCTGACTGGTGCAATTAAACAAAGAGATTTACCGCGCTTTACCGTTTACCCCAAAACTCACTATGTAACGCCTAGGGAGAAAATCCTTGAGGCGATTGAGAACATTAAAGATGAACTTCGAGACCGAACTCAATATTTAAAAGACAACAATAAGCTTCTGGAAGAACAACGTATCTCTCAAAGAACGCAGTTTGATATCGAGATGATGACTGAGCTTGGCTTCTGTTCGGGTATCGAAAACTATTCACGATACTTGAGTGGTCGTGCGGAAGGGGAAGCGCCTCCGACATTATTTGATTACTTGCCTGATGATGGTCTGTTGATTATCGATGAGTCACACGTGACTGTACCGCAAATTGGCGCCATGTATAAAGGTGATCGCTCTCGTAAAGAGACTCTGGTTGAATTTGGTTTCCGCCTGCCTTCTGCATTGGATAACCGCCCAATGAAATTTGACGAGTTTGAATCGATAGCTCCGCAGACTATTTTTGTATCAGCAACGCCAGGCAATTACGAGATTGAAAAGTCAAGTGGTGAAATTGCTGATCAAGTCGTTCGTCCGACAGGTCTTTTAGACCCAGTTATTGAAGTAAGGCCTGTGTCGACTCAAGTTGATGACCTGTTGTCTGAAATCAGAATACGCTCAGTGAAAGAAGAGCGTGTTTTGGTCACAACATTGACTAAGAGAATGGCGGAAGACTTAACCGAATACCTAAGTGAGCACGGCGTTAAAGTGCGTTACTTGCACTCAGATATCGATACCGTTGAGCGTGTAGAGATCATCCGAGACCTACGTTTGGGCGAGTTCGACGTGTTAGTGGGTATTAACTTACTTCGTGAAGGTTTGGATATGCCTGAAGTATCGCTGGTGGCGATTCTTGATGCTGACAAAGAGGGCTTCTTGCGATCTGAACGTTCTCTTATTCAAACGATTGGTCGTGCGGCACGTAACTTGGAGGGCCGAGCGATCTTGTATGGAGACTCAATTACTAAGTCGATGAGAAAAGCGATTGATGAAACCGACCGTCGCAGGGAGAAACAACAGGCTTACAATGAAGAGCAAGGCATCACTCCGCAAGCACTGAAACGTAATATCAAAGATATTATGGAGTTGGGTGATCTCACTAAGTCTAAACAGCAGCGACAATCTAAGCAGGTTCCACTATCGAAAGTCGCCGAGCCTTCTGAAAATTACACCGTGCTTACCCCGCAGCAGCTTGATAAAGAGATCAGTAAGCTAGAAGCGGCGATGTATCAACATGCTCAGAACTTGGAATTTGAATTAGCGGCACAAAAGCGTGATGAGATAGAGCAGTTGAGAAAGCAGTTCATTACCAACAGCTAATCTCACTTCTTATTCAAGAAGTTCATATCGGACAAGTTTAAAGTGGAGAGTGTTCCAGACAAAAAACAGCCAGTAGTAAATGTTCTACTGGCTTACGTTTGTGAACAATGAGTCCACTAACAACGTCAGTTGGCTAGGTGACCCGAAGGGTCAATACAGCCTTTGCATCGTTCGTGCCATGTAGCTAATACATTGATTATTTGAAGCAGGTAAAGAAATATAATACAAATACTATGGTTAATTTGCATAATGCAAAGCGGAATGCGACTATAATAAGAAATGCAAATTATAAATGGCTAGGATATGCAATCAAAAACGCTAGATAACAAATCAAAGTATTTGTTGATGGTGGAGGATACGGCTTCGGTCGCAGCGTTGTATCGCTCTTATCTGACACCGCTCGAAATTGATATCAACATTGTCGGCACAGGTCGCGATGCAATTGAGAGTTTGAATCATCGAATCCCAGATCTAATTTTGTTAGATCTACGTCTTCCTGATATGACGGGTATGGACGTACTATTTGCTGTAAAACAAAAATACCCTGAAGTCCCCGTTATCTTCATGACGGCTCATGGCTCGATCGATACCGCCGTAGAAGCCATGCGTCATGGTTCTCAAGATTTCCTTATTAAACCTTGTGAAGCCGACCGACTCCGTATTACGGTGAATAACGCGATACGCAAAGCCACTAAACTTAAGAACAGCTCTGAAAATCCGGGTAATCAAAACTACCAAGGATTCATCGGTAGTAGCCAAACCATGCAGCAGGTTTACCGAACCATCGATTCTGCCGCATCAAGTAAGGCGAGTATTTTTATCACAGGTGAAAGTGGTACCGGTAAAGAAGTATGTGCAGAAGCCATTCATGCAGCGAGTAAGCGTGGTGATAAGCCTTTCATTGCGATTAACTGCGCGGCTATCCCTAAAGATTTGATTGAAAGTGAGCTGTTTGGTCACGTCAAAGGTGCCTTTACGGGCGCAGCAACCGATCGCCAAGGTGCTGCTGAACTAGCAGATGGTGGAACCCTGTTCCTCGATGAGTTATGCGAAATGGATCTTGAATTGCAAACCAAGCTTCTGCGTTTCATTCAAACCGGCACCTTCCAAAAAGTCGGTTCTTCAAAAATGAAGAGCGTTGATGTGCGCTTTGTTTGCGCGACCAACCGTGACCCTTGGAAAGAAGTACAAGAAGGTCGCTTTAGAGAAGATTTATACTATCGTTTATACGTGATCCCTCTTCACTTGCCGCCACTGCGTGAGCGTGGAGAAGATGTCATCGAGATCGCATACTCGTTACTAGGCTACATGTCGGTTGAGGAAGGTAAGGCTTTCGTACGCTTTGCTCAGGAAGTGTTGGATCGCTTTAATCAATACGAGTGGCCGGGTAACGTTCGTCAGCTACAAAACGTTTTACGAAATGTGGTGGTATTGAATAATGGTAAAGAGATTACTCTGAACATGCTCCCACCTCCACTGAACCAGCCGATTGAGAATCGTCTGCGACTGAAAGAGAAGCAGAATGAAGACATCACTGTAAAAGATATTTTTCCATTGTGGATCACTGAGAAAACGGCAATCGAACAGGCCATAAAAGCGTGTGACGGTAATATCCCTCGCGCGGCTGGTTTCTTGGATGTCAGTCCATCAACGATTTACCGTAAATTGCAAACGTGGAATGCGAAGCCGTAATTACCAAACAATAAGAAAGAACGATGATGAAAGTATTAAATCAGCAAAAAGTTGATGAGCTTGCCGGTGAAATAGGGCAAGAGAATGTTCCGGTGTTGCTTGAGATCTTTTTAGGAGAATTGAAGGGATATTACGAGCACTTGGAGCTAAATAAAGATACCGATACTTCCAAGTATTTGGCCGATATCAGTCATGCATTGAAGAGCAGTGCTGCGAGTTTTGGTGCTGATTCTTTGTGTAGTTTCGCCATTAGTTTAGATGCAAAAGTTAAGCAAGCGTTGCCAGTGACAGAAGTGGATTTTAAAGATATGCAAGAACTTCTGTTATCAACGTACACGGAATATCAGCAGTTGATGACTGATCTCTAAAACGGTTGATGATGATATAAGTAGGTATTAAAAAAGGAGCATGACGCTCCTTTTTTTTACTGGCCTCTGTCGTTTATCCCAAGCTATAAGCTATAAGCTATAAGCTATGTGCATTAAGCTAGTTGAGCTCGAATCGCTTGTTGAAGCTTTAAACGGTCATGTCGCCAATCTCGGTTAGGGGAGGCAAGGTCGGTGGTTACGCAGTTCCAAAGTCCTTCAAGTTCAGGGTGCGGCGCATTACCCAGCACGATATCAATTTTTCTCGCTTTGCAGGTACGTTCACACCACTCCAACTGCTCTTGAAGTGTCATTTTCCCTGCAGGGCCATGTTCTGGCGAAAGGTTTTCGATGAAGATAACCTTAGCCTTGGTGTTCGCAGCAATGGCTTTCCCAATCTCAGGAAGGAGAAGAGGGGGCATAACACTGGTCAGGAAGCTGCCAGGGCCAAGAACGATGCAGTCGGCTTGTTCGACAGCTGCAACGGCTTCTTTGGTTGCAGGCACTTCTGGAGACAAGTCCATCATGCGCAGTTTTTCTGTCATGTCGTCAACATTGGTTTCACCCGTAACCCAGCGACCATCCATTGATAACGCTGTGAGATCGGAAGGGTGCTCTGTCATCGGGACGATATTGACGTCAACCTTGAGCATATTTCGAATTAGGTTAATTGCTTCTAGTGGGCGAACAGAGAGGTTGTCTAATGCTGTGAGCATCAGATTACCGAGGTTGTGGCCGTTCAGTTCACCTTGACCGCGAAAACGGTACTCAAACATCATCGAACTGATGGAAGGTTCGGTGATCAATTGGTTGATACAGTTACGAGTGTCTCCCCAAGCTATACCACCTTGACAGTCTCGAATTCGTCCGGTTGAACCACCGTTATCTGTTGTTGCGACAATGCCAGTCGCATTGCTACCAAAGTCTTTTAATGCAGCAAGCATACGACCTAAGCCATGGCCTCCACCGATTGCTACGACTTTCTTTGATGAATAAATGTTCATTTTTTGTTCTATTAAATTATTACTAACTATAATTTAGGTTAAATGCTTCTTGTCAGATACTTAACAAGAGTTAATTTGAGGGTTTGGTACATTTTTTTTGTTGATATGACCCGTTTTTGGTTATCAAAGCTAGATTCACGTACAAATATTAAGTATTTTATTACTCAGCTACTGTTCGTGTAAGTATAACGTGCAGTTGCCATAACTCCGAGCTCTTGCATGCTAAGTCGCACAGTGGTATTTGCTGTACCGATACGCATCAAGAGCCAGTGACATGTTGTCACAAGGGCTTAATTGGAAATGATTATGCCTCCCGTGTTTGGAAAGGTGTTCCGTGGCGCAACAATTCGAAGATAGATTCCATCGCAAGTTTTATTACTTGCGCTTGTCGGTTACAGACGTCTGTAACTTTAAATGTACTTACTGCTTGCCAGATGGTTATAAACCGTCAGGGCAGAAAAACTCGTCTTTTTTAAGTGTCCCCGAGATCAAACGCATTGTAAAAGCGTTTGCAGATTGTGGCACCTCAAAGATCCGCATTACAGGCGGAGAGCCGAGCCTGCGTAAAGACTTTCCTGAAATTATACATACTGTTGCCACTACTCCAGGCATCGAAAAGGTAGCCACCACAACCAACGGTTATCGCATGGAGAAACAAGTAGGGCAATGGCGTGATGCTGGTTTAACCCACATAAATGTCAGCGTGGATAGCTTAGATTCGCGCATGTTCCATCAGATCACTGGTGAGAATAAGTTTACTGAGGTTATGCGAGGTATTGATAAAGCGTTTGAAGTTGGCTTTGAACAAGTCAAAGTAAACGTCGTATTAATGAAAGACCTCAACAGTCAGGAATTACCAGCCTTCCTTAATTGGATCAAAGACAAACCTATTCAATTACGTTTTATCGAGCTGATGAAAACCGGCGAGATGGACGAGTTGTTTGATAAACACCATGTGTCTGGCGTTGCGATTCGCAACCAGCTTATTGCTAATGGTTGGCTGTTAAAAGTCAAAGCCGTTAATGATGGGCCGGCGCAAGTGTTTGTCCACCCTGACTACAAGGGTGAAATCGGTTTGATTATGCCTTACGAGAAAGACTTTTGTGAGAGTTGTAACCGACTGCGTGTATCTGCGACCGGTAAGCTTCATCTATGTCTGTTTGGCGACCACGGTGTTGAACTGAGAGATCTGATTCAAGAAGATCAACAAGAGCAAGAGCTTATTGATCGAATTCAGGCTCAGCTTCAAACCAAGTCCGTTAGCCACTTCTTGCATGATGGCAACAGCGGCATGACTCCAAACTTGGCGTCAATCGGCGGTTAACCCGCTATATACTCTAACGCATTTTATCGCTCAGCTTCTTTAGGCTAGGCGAATCAGTCTAGGGCGTGTTGCTCTTTCGAGCTGATTTTTGCAGCGAGTTGCTGGGTATTTATACAAGGCAGAGGCTTTGATGTGTAGCTAGCCTACATGAGAAGCCGATAACGTAGTAGAAATGACCAGCAAACGCTGCCCGAAGGGTTCGGCTAAAAGCGTTTTACTCTTTGTTGAGGGAGATTTGCTTAGAATGACTAGGCTACTTCCCCCTCGCCGCGATTAAAACGCTTTTATCTCGAACAAAATTTAATCACGAAAGGTCAACACGCCCTCATAATTGAAAATTTTATATAGGTGAACAAATGGGTCACGCAGAAAGCAAGTTTCAAGCTGCAAATATCGCAGTGTTAACCGTTTCAGATACGCGTACAGAAGAAAATGATACGTCAGGTGGTTATCTAGCTGAGCATGCTAAAGAAGCCGGCCACAACGTGGTTGATAAACAAATCGTTATCGACGATATGTACAAGATCCGTGCGATCGTATCTCAGTGGATTGCTGATGACAGCGTACAAGCGATCATGATTACTGGTGGTACGGGTTTTACGTCTCGAGACAGCACACCTGAAGCGCTTAAGCCTTTGTTCGATAAAGAAGTAGAGGGTTTTGGTGAGCTATTCCGTCAAGTGTCTTACGAAGAGATCGGTACATCGACAATTCAATCTCGTGCGATTGCGGGCTTTGCTAACCACACAGTAATCTTTGCAATGCCAGGTTCTACAGGTGCGTGTCGCACAGGTTGGACTAAGATCATCAAGCAACAGATGGATGCTAGCCATCGTCCTTGTAACTTTATGCCACACCTTTCTGTATAAGGCGGTTTTAGTATGAGCCAATTTACACACATTAACGCGTCTGGCGAAGCAAACATGGTCGATGTATCGGCTAAAGCGGAAACGGTACGCGAAGCAAGAGCGGAAGCTTACGTTCAAATGTCTGCTGAAACGCTAGAGCTGATTGTTTCTGGTAGCCACCATAAAGGTGATGTTTTCGCAACGGCACGCATTGCTGGTATCCAAGCGGCTAAGAAGACATGGGATCTGATTCCACTGTGTCATCCTTTGCTACTGACTAAAGTAGAAGTTCAGCTTGAAGCAATCAAATCTGAAAACAAGGTTCGTATCGAATCTGTCTGTAAGCTTGCTGGTAAGACAGGCGTAGAAATGGAAGCGCTGACCGCAGCTTCGGTCGCTGCGTTGACTATTTACGATATGTGTAAAGCTGTTCAGAAAGACATTGTTATCGAGAACGTACGCCTGTTAGAGAAGACAGGTGGTAAATCAGGTCACTTCAAGGTGGAATCATGATTACAGTACTCTTCTTTGCTCAAACTCGTGAACTGGTTGGTGTGGACAGCGTTGAAGTTGATGCACAGTTCAAGACGATTGAAGCGATTCGTAGCCATCTTGTAGAAAAAGAAGGGAAATGGGACATCGCATTGGAAGAGGGCAAGCTTCTCGCTGCGCTTAACCAATCCATCGTACCTTTGACTACGGAAGTGAAAGATGGCGATGAAGTCGCTTTTTTCCCGCCAGTAACGGGAGGCTAAGTATGAATGATTCTCGAGTTATAGATCTAAGAGTAGTAGTTACTGCAGATGATTTTTCTGTGGGTGACGAATACGATTATCTAGCTCAAGGCACAGCTGCAGGAGCGGTAGTGACGTTTGTCGGTAAAGTTCGGGACATGAATCTTGGCGACAATGTGATTGGTTTGTCTCTGGAGCATTACCCTGGCATGACAGAGAAGTCGCTGAGCGAGATTTGTGATCAAGCTGAAGCGCGCTGGCCTATTCAGAAGATGCGAGTGATTCACCGCGTTGGTGACCTAGATATCGGTGATCAGATAGTTTACGTTGGTGTATCCAGTGCGCATCGCAGTTCAGCCTTTGAAGCCTGTGAGTTTGTTATGGATTTCCTCAAAACCAAAGCGCCGTTTTGGAAAAAAGAACGTACTACCGAGGCGACTCGTTGGGTCGATTCTCGAGATTCAGATGCAAAAGCTGCGGAGCGTTGGGGAAAGTAAGCCTCTCAACATTGTGTTTGATCCAGAAGTAAACAGTAGAAAGCCGACGATTAACGTCGGTTTTTTTGTGGATACTATAAAGTTTTTGTATAAAAAACGTTGTCCTGATAAATAATTACTCGGCTAGATTGCATGTAAATTCAAGGGCTTATTTGGTCTGGATTGGTGCGTCGCTTTATCCGTTTTAGTGCAGAACACTATGCTATTTTGTTTAAAGTGATGACCCTCACAAATAGTGCAGTCTGTTTAGGTGATATGTGATATGCAATTAGATTTAATGTGGCATTAATGTTAATTTTCTGGCGGTGTTATAGGACAAGATGCTAAAAAAAAGTATCAATACAGATACATCAACACTAAAGGCTGTTTCTTAATAAAGTTACTCTGTGTAATTCACTACGCATTAGGTTTTTATTAGATATTTACACTGATATCATGAATATTTTGGGAAATTCTCCGATTTTTTGCGACATGTTAATAGCAAATTACTTCAATGGTTGATAGTGTGAGCCGCAATCTTTGTAAGGTTTTAGGTTTTAATGCTTAATATTTGAGCTAAATACATCTAAATCACTGCCTTTCAGTGAACCGAGCAAAGAAGTCATGGATGCAATACAAAAAACTTGGAGTTTATTAAATGTACAAGAATAAAATCACTCAAGCCCTTCTTCTAGGTGCAGGTCTGGCAGTGGCTGCCACTTCTACTCTTTCTATCGCTGCTGACGTTCCAGCAGGTACAGAACTAGCAAAAGTTCAGGAACTTGTTCGCGGTAACGGTACTGAAGTAGCAACGCTGGATCCGCACAAATCTCAAGGTGTTCCAGAGTCACACGTAATTCGTGACTTGCTAGAAGGGTTAGTAAACCAAGATGCTAATGGCAAGACTATCCCTGGTGTTGCTGAGACCTGGGAAACGACAGACAACCAAACGTACACATTTCACCTACGTAAAGACGCTAAATGGTCTAACGGCGATCCTGTAACAGCAAATGATTTCGTATACAGCTTCCAGCGCGCTGTTGATCCTGTAACCGCTTCTCCATATGCTTGGTACATGGAATACACCAAAATGGCGAACGCGAAAGACATCGTTGCAGGTAAGAAAGATAAGAGTGAACTAGGTGTTAAAGCTGTAGACGATTACACGTTAGAAGTTACGCTAGATACAGCTGTTCCATATTTCGTAATGATGATGGGCCACACAACAGTTAAGCCAGTACATAAGGCAACTGTTGAGAAGTTCGGTGATCAATGGACTAAACCAGAAAACTTTGTTGGCAATGGTGCATTTGTTCCAAATCAATGGGTAGTTAACGAGCGTCTTGAACTTGTTCGTAGCGAAAACTACTGGGATAACGAACACACAGTTCTTAATAAAGTAACGTTCCTGCCAATCGAAAACCAAGTTGCTGAAATGAACCGCTTCCTTTCTGGTGAGCTAGATTTCACATACGAAGTACCTAACGAACACTTTCGTCGTCTACAGAAAGAATACCCACAAGATGTAAACATCAAGGGTAACCTGTGTACTTACTACTACCAGTTTAACGCACAGAAAGCGCCTTTCAACGATGTACGTGTACGTAAAGCGATGTCTTACGCTATGGACCGCGATATCGTGACTAAAGCGATCCTTGGCCAAGGCCAAAAACCTGCGTATTTCCTGACTCCTGAAATTACTGCTGGTTTTGACCCAGTAACTCCAGAGTATGGTCAACTTTCTCAAAAAGAGCGTATCGCTGAAGCGAAGCGTCTTCT
This sequence comes from Vibrio sp. ECSMB14106, assembly GCF_000972265.1. Lineage (NCBI taxonomy): Bacteria > Pseudomonadati > Pseudomonadota > Gammaproteobacteria > Vibrionales > Vibrionaceae > Vibrio > Vibrio sp. ECSMB14106. Next base: position 96,596 of record NZ_LAUM01000001.1, read on the forward strand.
AGAAGAAGCTGGTTACACGAAGAGTAATCCTCTTGAGTTCAATCTCCTTTACAACACATCTGAAAACCATAAGAAGCTTGCAGTCGCAATCGCATCAATGTGGAAAAAAGAGCTTGGCATTGATGCGAAACTCGAAAACCAAGAGTGGAAATCATACTTAGACAGTAAAGATACTGGTAACTTTGACGTTGCTCGTGCAGGTTGGTGTGGTGACTACAATGAAGCATCTTCATTCCTAACATTGATGGTTAGTCAAAATACTACTGCTGGTCAGCACTACAAGAGTGCAGACTATGACAAGATTATCGATAAAGCACTGCACTCTACTTCAGAAGAAGAGCGCACTAAGCTATACATTGATGCAGAAAAATTGCTAGCTAAAGACATGCCAATTGCTCCTGTCTACCAGTACGTTACAACACGTCTAGTATCGCCTCAATTAGGTGGTTACCCAGAAGGTAACGCCGAAGATAAGATTTATTCAAAAGATCTTTATATCAAAGCAAAATAACCTCCTATAAAAAATAAAATATAACTAACTTAGACCTGTGTGCGTAAAGCGCACACGGTGTCTATTTGATTTTTAATTGTCACGGACTGAAAAGAGTGAGTTTATGCTTAAATTCATTATGAAAAGGATATTTGAAGCGATTCCAACCATGTTGGTGTTGATCACTATATCTTTCTTTCTCATGCGTTTCGCACCGGGTAACCCGTTTTCAAGCGAGCGTCCATTACCGCCAGAAGTTATGGCTAACATCGAAGCTAAATACGGCTTAGATAAACCTGTATTTGAACAGTACACCACGTACTTGACCAACATCCTTCAGGGTGATTTTGGTCCATCTTTTAAATACCAAGATTACACCGTAAATGAGCTGATCGCGGTTGCGCTTCCAGTATCTGCGAAGGTAGGTTTTGTAGCATTTATCTTTACCCTGATTATGGGGGTATCGGTCGGAACCATTGCCGCGCTTAAGCACAATACTTGGGTCGACTACACTATAATGTCGACCGCCATGCTCGGGGTGGTGATGCCATCCTTCGTGTTGGCACCAGCGCTTATTTACCTATTCTCTCTGCACTGGCATATTTTCCCTGCCGGCGGCTGGCACGGTGGTACGTACATGTATATCGTCCTACCCGTTATCGCGATGTCTCTTTTATATGTAGCAACCTTTGCTCGTATCACTCGAGGTAGCATGATTGAAACCCTTAACAGTAACTTTATCCGTACTGCTCGTGCTAAAGGTCTAAGCTACCGTTATATCGTTCTTAAACATGCGCTCAAACCAGCACTACTCCCTGTTGTTTCATACATGGGGCCAGCGTTCGTAGGTATCATCACAGGTTCAGTTGTTGTTGAAACCATCTTCGGCCTGCCGGGTATCGGTAAGCTGTTTGTTAACGCCGCGTTTAACCGTGATTATTCGTTAGTAATGGGTGTTACCATTTTGATTGGTTTCCTATTCATCTTGTTCAACGCAATCGTTGATATTTTACTAGCGCTTATTGACCCGAAAATTCGCTACTAGCAGGGACGCATGGTTATGTTGAAGAAAAAAGAAAACTTAGAAGCGATCGAAAAATTCTCTGAGAGTTTGGAAATTGAAGGTCGTAGCTTGTGGCAAGATGCGCGTATTCGTTTTATGCGTAACAAAGCTGCAATGGTCAGTTTGTTTATCCTTACTATCATGGTGCTATCGGTAATCTTCCTACCTATGCTAGCACAGCATGCTTATGATGATACTGACTGGTACGCAATGCATGCAGCGCCAAGCGCGGATCACTGGTTCGGTACTGACAGTTTAGGTCGTGACCTATACGTTCGTACGATGATCGGTGGCCGTATTTCTCTTATGGTTGGTGTGATGGGCGCATTCGTAGCGGTACTGATTGGTACGCTTTACGGTGCAGCTTCAGGCTTCATTGGCGGTCGCACTGACCGAGTGATGATGCGTATCCTGGAGATCTTATACGCGGTTCCTTTCATGTTCCTCGTGATCGTACTGGTGACGTTCTTTGGTCGTAATATCGTACTCATCTTTGTTGCTATCGGTGCGATTGCTTGGCTCGATATGGCGCGAATCGTACGTGGCCAAACGTTGAGTTTACGTAGTAAAGAATTCATTGAGGCTGCGCACGTATGTGGTGTCAGCAAATGGAAAATCATTACACGTCATATCGTACCGAACGTACTGGGTATTGTTGCGGTTTACTCAACGCTACTTATCCCGAGCATGATCCTTACAGAATCATTCTTATCTTTCCTTGGTCTTGGTGTTCAAGAGCCTATGACAAGCTGGGGCGCATTGCTTCAAGAAGGTTCGCAAACAATGGAAGTTGCAATCTGGCAACTGACATTCCCTGCGGCATTCATGGTAGTTACGCTGTTCTGCTTTAACTACGTAGGTGATGGTCTGCGCGACGCGCTTGATCCAAAAGACAGATAAAGAAATAGCAATTAAAAGCTATAAAAGATTAAGGAAGCAATAATGAGCTTATTAGATGTCAAAGATCTGCGCGTCGAATTTACCACGCAAGATGGTACGGTAACCGCAGTAAACGACCTGAACTTCTCACTCAACCAAGGCGAAACGCTGGGTATTGTTGGTGAGTCGGGTTCGGGTAAATCTCAAACGGTATTTGCACTGATGGGACTGCTGGCTAAGAACGGCATCATCTCAGGCAGTGCAAAGTTTGAAGGTAATGAGATTCTCAATCTACCTGAGAAAGCACTGAACAAAGTTCGCGCTGAACAGATCGCGATGATCTTCCAAGATCCAATGACGTCACTGAATCCTTACATGAAAGTAAGTGATCAGTTGATGGAAGTACTTATGCTGCATAAAGGCATGGGCAAAGCAGAAGCGTTTGAAGAATCAGTACGTATGCTGGAAGCGGTTAAAATCCCTGAGGCACGTAAACGTATTACCATGTATCCACACGAATTTTCTGGCGGTATGCGTCAGCGTGTGATGATTGCAATGGCTTTGCTATGTCGTCCAAAACTACTGATTGCTGATGAACCAACAACGGCACTGGATGTAACCATTCAAGCGCAAATCATGGAATTGCTGAACGAACTTAAAGATGAGTTCAATACAGCAATCATCATGATCACCCATGATTTGGGTGTGGTTGCCGGTTCTTGTGACAAAGTTCTAGTGATGTACGCTGGCCGTACCATGGAATATGGCACAGTCGATGAAATCTTCTATGAGCCTAGCCACCCTTATGCGGAAGGCCTGCTTAAAGCAATTCCTCGTTTGGATACCGAAGGTGAAATTCTACCGACGATTCCAGGTAACCCACCCAACTTACTTCGCCTGCCAACAGGTTGTCCTTACCAAGACCGTTGTCACCGTGTAATGGATCGTTGTAAGCAAGAAGCACCTATTTTGCAGCCATTTGCAAAAGATCGTCAGCGTGCTTGTTTTTCTGATTGGGAGACTTGGACAAAATGAGTAAAGAATTACTACTAGATATTAAAAACCTTAAAGTTCACTTTAGCATTGCGGCTAAGTCAGCTTGGCCTTGGGCGAAACCATCAAACCTTAAAGCGGTTGATGGTGTCGATGTTCACCTTTACGAAGGTGAGACTCTGGGTGTAGTTGGTGAGTCTGGCTGTGGTAAATCAACGTTTGCACGCGCTATTATCGGCTTGGTTGAAGCAACTGACGGTCAAGTAATGTGGTTAGGTCAAGACTTAACTAAGATGCAAGAAGTGAAGCGTCGTGAGACTCGTAAAGAAATTCAGATGATCTTCCAAGATCCGCTAGCGTCGCTTAACCCACGTATGTCAGTAGGCGACATCATTGCCGAGCCTCTACAAACTTTCTATCCAGAGCTTTCTAAACAGGAAGTGAAGGACAGAGTTAAAGAGATGATGGCAAAGGTTGGTCTACTTCCAAACGTAATCAACCGTTACCCACATGAATTCTCTGGTGGTCAGTGTCAGCGTATTGGTATTGCACGTGCGCTTATCTTGAAACCTAAGATGATCATCTGTGATGAGCCTGTTTCAGCACTTGATGTGTCTATCCAAGCTCAAGTCGTAAATCTTCTTATGGAACTACAGAAAGAGTTAGGTTTGTCTTTGGTATTCATCGCGCATGATTTGTCAGTGGTTAAACACATCTCTGACCGTGTATTGGTGATGTACTTAGGTAACGCGGTAGAGCTGGGTGAATCGGATGCTTTATTCGCTGACCCCAAGCACCCATACACCAAAGCCCTGATGTCTGCAGTTCCGATTCCAGATCCTCGCTTAGAGCGCAGCAAAACTATCCAGATGTTGGAAGGTGATTTACCCTCGCCAATCAACCCGCCATCGGGTTGTGTGTTCCGTACACGCTGCCCACAAGCAACCGAGATCTGCGCACAAACCAAGCCAACCATTCAAGGTAATGACGTACACGCAGTCTCTTGCTTGCATGTACAAGTCTAGAATCTATTGATATCGGTTCAGCCTGTGACAGGCTTAAGCGCAACTTGTTTATGAGTTGCGCTTTTTTTGTACCTAAACAAACCTTCTTCAAATAATTCGAACAACTAAGCCAACTTATTCTAGTTTTGAAAAAATGGGCCTTTTTTATACTAGAGAAAAGATTTGCAAGGCAGAGGTTTAGATATGGGTAAGTTAGTTGAAGGTGTTTGGCACGATGTGTGGTACGACACCAAAGAAAGCGGCGGTAAGTTCGTTCGTGAAGACGCAGGCTTTCGTTACTGGGTCGAGAATAAGCCGGACGCACAATTTCAGCCAGAAAGCGGCCGTTATCATTTATATGTATCATTAGCTTGCCCTTGGGCACACCGAACTCTGATCTTCCGTGAGCTGAAAGGCCTAACTGATCATATTGATGTGACGGTAGTCTGCCCGGACATGATGAGCGAAGGTTGGCAAATGGGGTTACCGGAACCTCTTTTCGGCCACACTCGTATGCACCAAATCTACACCCAAGCCAAACCGGACTATTCAGGAAGAGTAACAGTACCTGTTTTATGGGATAAGAAAACCAACACTATCGTGAGTAACGAGTCGTCTGAAATCATCCGAATGTTTAACTCAGAATTTAACGAGTTAACAGGCAACACGGATGATTACTATCCGCGGGAATTGGCGAGCAAGATTGATGAGTGGAACGATTATATCTATCCGAATATTAATAATGGCGTTTATCGCACCGGCTTTGCGACAACACAAGAAGCTTATGAAGAAGCGTATGACGCCTTATTTGAAGCGTTAGATAAAGTTGATGCTCATCTTAGCGAACACCGTTATCTGGCGGGTAATAAGATTACAGAAGCGGATTGGAGATTATTTACCACTTTAGTTCGATTCGACGCAGTGTATGTGGGTCACTTCAAGTGTAACAAGCAGCGAATAGCGGACTACGCTAATATTCAGGGCTACCTGAAAGAGCTGTTTCAGGTCGAAGGTATTAAAGAAACAACTGATTTTTACCACATCAAACGTCACTATTATTACAGCCACACAGGTATTAACCCAACTCAAGTTGTGCCGAAAGGGCCTGCACTTGATTTAGAATCAGCCCATGGACGAGGTTAGAAGCATCAAATAACCTTAAGCATTAGACATAAAAAAACCCTAGATAAGAATCTAGGGTTTTTGCTTTCTACAAAAGAAAAATTAGTTAATTACTTTTTCTTCAGCTTGAGCGGCTTGGTCTGCTTGGATAGCTGTTAGAGCTACTGTGTAAACGATATCGTCTACTAGAGCACCACGAGACAAGTCATTTACTGGCTTGCGCATACCTTGAAGCATTGGACCGATAGACACTAGGTCTGCTGAACGCTGTACCGCTTTGTAAGTCGTGTTACCCGTATTTAGGTCTGGGAATACGAATACTGTCGCTTTACCTGCAACTGGAGAGTTAGGCGCTTTAGAAGCGGCTACGTTTTCCATGATTGCTGCGTCGTACTGAAGAGGGCCGTCGATCACTAGATCAGGACGTTTCTCTTGAGCAAGTTTGGTTGCTTCACGTACTTTATCTACGTCTGCACCTTTACCAGATTCACCAGTAGAGTAAGAGATCATAGCAACACGTGGGTCGATACCGAATGCAGCAGCAGAATCTGCAGATTGGATCGCGATTTCAGCAAGTTGTTCTGCTGTTGGATCTGGGTTGATCGCACAGTCACCGTATACAAGAACTTGATCAGGCAGAAGCATGAAGAAGATTGAAGATACGATAGAAGCATCAGGAGCCGTCTTGATGATCTGGAACGGAGGAACAATAGTGTTCGCCGTTGTGTGAACAGCACCAGAAACTAGACCGTCAACTTCACCCGCTTCGAGCATCATAGTGCCTAGGAATACTGAATCGTTTAGCTTCTCACGAGCCACAACTTCAGTCATCCCTTTAGCGCCACGAAGTTCTACTAGACGAGCAACGTAGTTTTCGCGAACTGATGCAGAATCAATGATCTCAACGCCTGCGCCAAGCTCAACGCCTTGCTGTGCAGCAACGCGACGGATTTCTTCAGGGTTACCTAGAAGCACACATGTTGCGATACCGCGCTCAGCACAGATAGCCGCAGCTTTTACCGTACGCGGCTCATCACCTTCAGGAAGAACGATACGCTTAGCCGCTTTACGAGCGAATTCAGTTAGCTGGTAACGGAATGCTGGTGGGCTTAGACGACGAATGCCTTGAGTTCCTTCAGATAGAGAATCAATCCAAGGGCCATCAATGTGGCTAGCAACGTGATCGTTAACGAACTCGATACGCTCTTTATCGTCCGCAGGAACTTCTAGGTTGAAGCTTTGTAGGTTTAGAGACGTCTGCCAAGTGTTACCTTGAGCTTTGAAGATCGGTAAGCCTGAAGCAAATGCTGGTGCACAAAGTTTAGCAATGCTTTCTGGGATGTCGTAACCGCCAGTCAGCAAAATTGCACCAATTTCAACACCGTTTTTCGCAGCAAGTGCCGCAGCAACGATAACGTCAGGACGGTCTGCAGAAGTTACTAGCAGTGAACCTGGCTTAAAGTGTTCAATCATGTGCGGTAGAGAACGTGCACAGAAAGTGATGCTCTTAATACGACGTTTAGAGATCTCACCTTCATTAACGATTTCAGCGTTAAGGTGCTTAGCCATATCAACCGCACGAGTTGCGATTAGGTCGATGCTCCATGGCACGCAGCCAAGAACACGGATAGGGCTAGAGTTGAAGATTTGCATGACTTCAAGATTCGCTTGTTGAGCGCTATCTGCATCATCGAAGATTTCAGAAAGGTCAGGACGAGTACGGCCAGCTTCATCAACAGGAGCGTTAAGCTTGTTGATGATTACACCTTTAATACTCTTGTTCTTAGTACCGCCGAAGTTAGAACATGCTACTTCGATACGCTCTTTAAGTTGCGTAGGGTTGTCAGTACCAGGAGTTGCAACGAATACGATCTCCGCGCCAAGTGTCTTCGCGATTTCTGCGTTTACTTGGTTTGCAAATGGGTGCTTACGAGTTGGAACTAGGCCTTCAATAAGCGTAACTTCTGCGTCTTTGTTGATCTTGTTGTATTGTTCAACAACAGACTCAAGAAGTTCGTCCATTTTTTCGCTACCGATCAAAGCTTCAGCTTTAGTCATCGCGATAGGCTCACCAATCTTAATGTCGCTGTTTACGCTGATAATAGTAGACGTTAGATCGGGTTGATCACCACCGCTACGAGGTTGAGCAATTGGCTTGTAGAAAGAAACACTTACGCCCTTGCGCTCCATAGCGCGAAGAACACCCATGCTAACACTAGTAAGACCAACACCAGCGCTTGTAGGGATAAGCATAATAGTACGTGACATTGACGAACACCTTTGACTATTGGAAATAAAAAAGCTCAACGGCTATCCCCACCGATATTTAAATTGGGGTAGGAATAGAAGTTGAGCCCCATTTTCTTAGTATGAAAAGCTGACTAGCTTCAAGTGAAACTAGTCAGAAAAATCAATTAAAGACCTGCTAGTTCCGCAGTGTCTTCAGCAATGACTAGCTCTTCGTTAGTTGAGATAACCATTGCAGGGATGCGGCTGTTAGCTGTAGTGATAGTACCTTCGCCGCCGAAACGAGCTTTAAGGTTAGCTTCGCTGTCAACTTCGATGCCGAAGATGCCTAGGCGGTTAAGCACCATTTCACGGATTGGGCCAGAGTTCTCGCCGATGCCGCCAGTGAAAGTGATTGCGTCTAGACGACCTTCTAGAGTTGCAGTGTAACCAGCAACGTATTTAGCTAGACGGTGACAGAACACGTCCATTGCACGAGTTGCTTCTTCTTTTTCACCGTAGTTGTCTTCAACGAAACGACAGTCAGAAGTCACTTCAGTTAGACCAGCAAGACCAGACTCTTTAGTCAGCATGTTGTTGATTTCTTCAACAGAGTAACCAAGAGCGTCGTGTAGGTGGAAGATGATTGCAGGATCTAGGTCACCACAACGAGTACCCATTACAAGGCCTTCAAGAGGAGTAAGACCCATAGACGTATCTACAGATTGACCGTTCTTGATAGCACATACAGAAGCGCCGTTACCTAGGTGACAGTTGATGATGTTAACTTCTTCAACTGGCTTGTTTAGTAGGCCTGCAACTTCACGAGTGATGAATAGGTGAGAAGTACCGTGCATGCCGTAACGACGGATACCGTGCTCTTTATATAGGTTGTACGGTAGAGCGTATAGGTAAGACTCAGAAGGCATTGTTTGGTGGAACGCAGTGTCAAATACAGCAACGTTCTTAAGGCCAGGGAAGTTCTGTTGAGCTGCTTCGATACCGATAAGATGAGCTGGGTTGTGAAGAGGTGCGAAAGTCGCAGCGTCTTGAATACCTTTAAGAACTTCATCAGTGATAAGGGCAGAAGAAGTAAACTGCTCGCCACCGTGTACGATACGGTGACCGATAGCGCCAAGGTTAGCTTTAAGCTCTGGCTTAGAAGCAAGAATAGTTTCTACCATGAAAGATAGTGCTTCTACGTGAGCTGCGCCCGCGCCTAGTTGTGCTTCGTGCTTGCCATCAAGTTTCCACTTCATACGAGCTTCTGGAAGACCTAGACACTCAGCAAGACCAGTGAGGTGCTCCGCACCTGTTTCTGCATCAACCACAGCGAATTTAAGAGAAGAACTACCACAGTTTAAAACTAAAACTAGCTTAGACATTAATGACTACCTGTTAATTTTTCTGATCGAAATCAGTTAAGGATGAAAATTAATCTCAAGAATAGACGAAGCATGTGGGCTTGCGTACTAACCTTGGTCAAAAAAACGTTAATTTCCGTATAAAGTGAAAGCGCACTTTTTCAAAAAAGAGGCTTGAGCATTCCTTGCAGAAGTCTTCTCAAAGTTGCTTAAATTGTAAATAAGGGCAACAATGAGATTGAGGTCTGCAAATAATAGCGATATTGTGCAAATATAACAAAAAAATTTGAAATAATATTATTTTTCGTCAAATTCTTGTGTTTTTAGTTGATGGTTTCAACTTTTTTTTAGTGGGAGGCTCATATGAGCAATAGAGTTGGTTTAACGAGCAGTTTAAAAGATGGCCAAAAATACATGGATCTTTGGCCTGTCCGAAAAGAGTTAAACGCTATTTTCCCAGAGCAACGCATCATTAAAGCCACGCGCTTTGGTGTAAAAGTGATGCCCGCGATAGCTGCTATCAGCGTTTTGACGCAAATGGTCTTTAATAATAACCAAGCGATACCGCAAGCCGTAGTTATGGCTTTGTTTGCTATTAGTTTACCGCTTCAAGGTATGTGGTGGTTAGGCAATCGCTCAAACACTCAACTCCCGCCAGCGTTAGTATCGTGGTATCGCGAACTGCACGAGAAGATCACTGAAACGGGTTTTGCTTTAGAGCCAATGAAGCCACGCCCTCGCTATAAAGAATTGGCGATCATTTTGAACCGTGCATTCCGCCAGTTAGATAAATCGTCAATGGAACGCTGGTTCTAACAATACCTCATCGATCCTTATCGTCTGAGAACGGCTACACATCGTTGATGGTTTGTTCTCAGATTGTGTGCATCTACTTGTGCCCACTTAGTTTGTTATTTGCTGACTCATCTCGACCAATCTTTCTCACATAATTAGAACTTTGTTGTGTTTCTGTTAGATATCACTTCAAGTTATTAATTTCTGTTGGTAATTGTATCAATAGCGGGTGTTGTATTATTCTCTTAGATCGAACAATAACAACGAGATCTTGATGAAGGAAGTATTGATGGTTTCGGTAAGAAAAGTATTAACGGCTGCTTTGAGTGGTTTTCTGCTGCTATGGACTGGAAACGTGATGGCAAACATAGTCAAAGTGTCAGTATCGCAAGTGGTAGACCATCCTGATTTAAACGCGACACGTTTAGGATTGATTGAAGGGCTACGAGCTAAAGGTTTCGAATCTGGTAAAAACTTAGAGTTTTCCTATGAGCTAGCTGATGGTAATCCAGCGCAAGCTGCGAAAATAGCTAGAAAGTTCGTCAGTGAAAACCCTCATGTATTAGTCGGCATCTCGACACCTACCTCTCAGGCTCTGGTATCGGCAACACGATCCATTCCTATTGTGTTTACAGCGGTTACAGATCCAATCGGGGCAAGACTTGTAAAACAGTTGGAAAAACCGGGTCGAAATGTCACTGGCCTTTCTGACTTATCACCGATCACTCAACATGTATCGTTAATTAGAGAACTTTTTCCTCAGGCAAGTTCAATCGGTGTTGTTTACAATCCGGCAGAGGCAAATGCGGTTGCTTTAATCGGGCTATTGAGAAAGGCTGCGCGAGATTTTGGTTTCACTCTCCTCATCGAAAAAGCATTGAGTGTTGAAGACGTAGAAGCAAAAGCAAAATCTGTCGCTAGGAAGTCTGATGTTATCTACGCGTTGACCGACAATACTGTTGCAAGCGGTATGGAAGAACTTATAGAAGCAGCGAATCAAGCAGGGACGCCAGTGGTTGCAGGGGCCACTTCTTATGTTGGACAGGGAGCTATTGCAGGTTTAGGTCTAGATTATTATGACGTTGGAGTGAAAACCGCTGACTATGTAGTTGCGATTCTGAATGGGCAAAAACCTGGAAAGTTGAGTGTCAAAACTGCGCAGAGTTCACAGCTGGTGGTTAACCTAGACGCTGCTCGTGCACTTGGCGTGATCGTGCCTCAGTCTGTGATTGAGCGTACCGTCATTAGCCGATAAACCTCTTTAGTAGGTCTCAATTGACGGACTATCTATCAGTTACTTTGTTAACAGAGCTTGAATTAGTTTTTAATGATTCAAACTTAATCATCTTAATATCAAACAGCGTTCTTTTTTATTAGTTTGCGAATAGTCACTTCACCGTTAAGCCTGCCGTTAATATCAATTTACATTATTTTATATCGAGAGGGCTGTGGATTAGTGTAATAATATTAATGGTATAAATGAAAGTAGCTAAACGCTAAGAGCAAATTATATGAAAATAAACAGGCGCTTTAGCCTTCACTTTGTCTTCGGATTTCCCGTCGTGATCGCCTTAATGCTGCTTAGTTTAATAGTTAAGAACTATTTTGACGCTGTAGAAAAGGAAATCGACAGCGAATTTCACCGTATCGAAGAGGCGTTTAAACGGACGGCTAAAATAGTCATCGCCTTAGATTATAGCTTTTCTAATTACCATAAATCCGGTAATCCTTTTTCCCTCGATCATAACAAACAAGTGGTTGGTGGCCTTTGTCGTATTTGGCCTATTGACGTGTTACTGCTTGCCGATGGCAAAACTTCAGACATTCCCTCTATTGATATCAACTACATGTTGGTTGGTGAGGAGTCCTTATGTTCTGAAAACAGTGATAGTGACAGTTACATAAATGCCTCAAAGAAGATTACTCTGGCGCCTATTCTTTCATTCTTGTCCCAGCTTGATGAGTATCACAACGGCATTTACTTTATTGATACACTTGGTTACGTTATTTCATCACCTGAAGATATTGCTAAGGGATTAAGCAAAGAACTACTGTCGACAATCAAAAGTCGCCCTTATTGGCAGAAAACAGCTAACAACCCAGATCATCTAACACTATCTGGCCCTGCATACCGGTTTGATTCCCTTGATCGAATTATTAGTATGACAATTCCAGTATTTCATAAAGGAGCCCATCAAGGGATGTTATCGGTGGATATTGATGCTGATAAGCTACTTGCTAACTCTAGTGAGCATCTAGTGGGTCGAATTGATATCGTTGATATCACATTAGTCAATCCGACTGATAATGCCACCTTCTATCACGAGATAGCATTGGAAGGGGTCGCGTCTCATCAAGCGATTTACTACGAGTTTGACCTTGCGAAAGAGATTGAGCACTTTTTTGTTTATGAGAAAGACAGCCTTATTGTGGCTATTATCGTGTATATGTTTTCTGTAACGATTTTTTTCTACGTTAATTCCAATATGGAACGTATCTATTTTAAAGATCTTGCAGCTAAAGATCCTATGACTGGGTTATTGAATCGACGTGGCTTGGAAGTTTTTTGGAGTAGCGTAGAACATGACCAATTGTTTGCTTTAATAGTATTTGATATTGATGACTTCAAGTCGATTAATGATACCTATGGTCATGATAAAGGTGATGATGTGATTCGTTATATGTCGCGTCAGATTAGTAGTAGTATTCGAAATAGCGATGTAGCTGCAAGGTTTGGTGGGGAAGAATTCGTCGTTTATCTGGAAGGTGATGATCGAGCGGCCATGATAAAAACATTACAACGCGTTAAAAATGCAATTAGTGCGAACTCAACGGACATTATCCCTGATGGTTTCACGATATCAGGTGGGGTTTGTATTGTTGAGGCTGAACACAACAACCTCAACTTTGACGAGATATTCAAATACGCGGATGAAAAGCTTTATGTGGCTAAGACTACTGGCAAAGACCGCATAGTATTTTAACCACGCTATTGAGGCTTTATAAAGAGATAAGAGTGAACTCACTCAAACTGTTTGGCTGTGTTCCTCTTGATAACGCTGAAGGCGCTCTACAATGGGAGGCGCTTTCTTGAAAGTACGAATTTCTTTAAATAGTTCGTTCGCTTCAGGGTAACCTTTACTCAGGTAGACAAACCACTGCTTTACTCTATTGGGGTAGTACATGCCTTTATCCCCTTTAATTTGAAACTCTGAATAACGCAATAAAAGTTCAATCACTCTATTCCACGGCATTTTTTGATGGTCGTGCTTAACGACATTACCAAGGTTCGGAATGTTGAAGGCGCCGCGGCAAACCATCAATGAGTCCACCCCTGTTGCTTTAATGCAATCTTGGCCATCTTGATAGTTCCAAATTTCCCCATTGGCAATCAACGGCAGAGACGTTTTCTCTCTTATTTGATTGATGTAGTCCCATTTGATTTCGCTGGCTTTATAGCCGCCAATTTTGGTTCGTGCATGTACGGTGAGTTCGTCAGCTTTTGCTTGCTCGATAGCGTCGACAATTTCAAAGCACTCTTCAGGATGCTCCCAGCCTAATCGAATTTTTGCGGAAACGGGAATGTGTGCAGGCACCGCCTCTCGGCAGGCTTTTACCACTTGATAGATGAGTTCTGGCTCTTTTAACAGTGAAGCTCCACCATTACTTTTGTTTACCGCCTTTGCAGGGCAACCAAAGTTAATATCAATGCCTTTAGCGCCTAAATTTGCAGCTTGGAAGGCATTTTCGGCCATCCAATTTGGGTGTTGTCCAAGAAGTTGGAGATGGATAGGCACACCTGCCATGGTTTGAGAGCCTTGATGTAATTCAGGGCAAATACGGTGGAAAACATGCGGAGGCAGAAGTTGATCAACTACGCGCACAAACTCTGTCACACAGAGGTCATAATCATTGAACTCTGTCAGAATTTCGCGCATTAGATGATCTAGTACGCCCTCCATAGGGCCAAGTATTACTCGCATATTGTTTGCTACCGAAACTGAGTGTACCGAAAATTTAAGAGGCGTGATTGTACGGTGTGCTTACAGGATTGTCACTATGAGTGTGGTGTACCTACTACTATATCTTTGCCGGTTAGATGGATGTCGGTTTCATCGGTTAATAGCGACATTTTAGGAGCGATGGCGTTATAATACAGAAAATGCCCCAATATCCAGAGCTTTCATGACATATCAATTATTAAGCCTACCTGAATCTATCTCAGACATTACGCCGCCGTTTATTGAAGGTGCAATCCTTGCGTCTAACCTAGCGACAAAGCCACTCGATCCTGAAGAATGGCTTGCTATTGTAGCGCCTGAAGCGGGCAAAGAGCTTGTAACATTAGTGACGGAACAGATTAACCGCCAGCATAACCTGATTCAGCGTAGTGAATACTTACTGTCTGACGTTTTGACTGAAGGTGACTTCAATGAGCAGTTCGCAGATTTTGCGGAAGGTTTCATGATGGTTTGGCCAACAGTGGAAGAGCAGTGGCAGAGCGTAACAGTCGTGGATGGCACTCTGCGCATGTTACAAGCGCTCCTAACAACCTTGATGCTTGCGATTGATGAAGAGCAAACTCAACAACAAATGATCGCTGCAGGGCTTACCAACCCACCATCGCTTGCCGATTTAGTGGGTCAAGTCGATCTGATGATCTCAGAAGTGGCAATGGCAGCGGATGAAGCTATGTTGGGCAATAAATCCCAGAGCGTAAACCCGTTTAAAGATATTGGTCGAAACGACCTTTGCCCTTGTGAAAGCGGTAAGAAGTTTAAACAATGCTGCGGTAAAAACAGCTAATTACGTCTTATTGAGCAACTTAGCTTGAGTGAGTAACAGATTTTCTTAAGTGATAAAATTTTAAGTAATAAAAAGTCGACCTTTGGGTCGACTTTTTCGTTTCTGAACATGATGAATGAGCTAATTGTTAATCATTCTTTGATTTAACGAATTGAGAAATCACTACAAAACCGAAAGCAACTAAGTTACCCGCGAAGATGATGACCAGCCACTGTGGCATTGAAAGCTCTAAGAGCTGCCACACAACCTTGCTGCAGTCGCCATAAGCCTCAAACATCCAAGGAGCCCATTGGTTTAAAGGTGCCCAGCTAGGGAAGGTCACGAATAGGTCACAAGTAGCAAAAGGAGACGGATTAAACTGATAGTCAACGTGTTCTAAAGCCAGTGTCAAACCTTTGTATGCGCCAAACCCCCAACCAGCTAGGCCCAACCAGCGCGATATTGGATTGTTCGGAGCAATTACACCAATGAGGGCAGCAACACCAATTGCGAGCATAGCAACGCGTTCATAGATACACATCACGCAAGGGCCAAGCATCATCACATGTTGAAAAAAAAGAGCGCACGCCTCAAAAAATACAATAAAAGCCAGCAGTAAAAGCCAAGATAAACGTCCCTTAGAGAAGTCTTTGAGCATTACAAAAAAGTTCACGAATTTAACCCTGTCTATAAAATAAAAAAGCTCTGAATACTCAGAGCTTTTTATCTTGGATAAGTTTCCTAATCAACTAATATTTTTGACTAGTTAGATACACTTATTGTGCTTTACAACACAAAGTTGGATCAGTGACCACCAGAGATAACTGGAGCAACGACTTCACCTGCTCGATGAATGATCCAACCAGCATCGTAGAACCATGCTGTCATCGGCTCTACCAAGAACACGATGCCTGCTAGGCCAACCAGTGCCAAAACGATTGTGTAAGGCAGTGCCATGATAACCATGCGCCCGTAAGATAGTCTAATTAACGGAGCCAGTGCTGATGTTAATAGGAACAAGAATGCTGCCTGACCGTTTGGCGTTGCAACCGAAGGTAGGTTAGTACCCGTGTTGATCGCCACTGCGAGTAGGTCGAATTGGTCACGAGTGATGATACCTTCAATAAGCGCTGTTTTCACTTCGTTAATGTAAACCGTACCTACGAATACGTTATCTGAAACCATCGATAAGATACCGTTGGCCACATAGAATAGTGCGAGTTGAACACCTTTATCTTCAACGTGAAGTACAGCATCAATTACAGGCTTAAATAATGATTGGTCGATGATTACTGCAACGATGCAGAAGAAAACAGCTAACAGAGCGGTGAATGGTAGTGCTTCCTCAAACGCTTTACCCATTGAGTGTTCTTCGATAACGCCAGTAAATGCCGTTGCCAGGATGATAACTGAAAGGCCAATCAAACCCACTTCAGCAACGTGAAGCGCAAGGCCTACAATAAGCCAAACTGCGATTGCACCTTGAACCCATAGTTTTGCTATGTCTTGCTTTGTACGATTTGCTCGTTCTTTATTGTCGAACTCGACCAAAATTTGGCGAACGTTATTTGGTAGTTTTGCACCATAGCCAAACACTTTGAATTTTTCTACAAGTGCGCAAGTTAGAATACCGCAGATGAATACGGGCAGCGTGACAGGCAGCATACGGATGATAAACTCACCAAACTCCCAACTCGCTTGTTTAGCAATCACTAAGTTCTGTGGTTCACCGACCATAGTCATGACACCACCTAGTGCCGTGCCCACGCCTGCATGCATGAGTAGTGAACGTAAGAAGGCCCGGTAGTTTTCTAAGTCATCACGAGTTAGCTCAGAGATTTCTTCATCATGAGTATGATCGTGTGCAGACGTTGAGCCTTTGCCTGATGCCACTTTGTGGTAGATAGAATAGAAGCCAACCGCAACACTGATCACAACGGCAATTACTGTTAGCGCATCTAGGAATGCCGATAAAAAAGCGGCGGCGATACAGAAAGCAACAGAAAGCAGAATTTTAGATTGGATACCGAGCAGTATTTTCGTGAAAATGAACAAAAGCAGTTCTTTCATGAAGTAGATGCCAGCAACCATGAATACCAACAAGAGTAATACAGGAAGGTTAGCTTGTAGCTCGTGGTATACCATTTCAGGTTTGGTCATGCCTATGGCGACCGCTTGAATCGCCAGTAAACCTCCTGGTTGAAGAGGATAGCATTTCAAAGCCATTGCTAAAGTGAAAATAAACTCAACCACTAATAGCCAGCCCGCAACAAATGGGTCAACTAGGAAAAAAACAAATGGATTGATGATTAAAAAGGAAATGATGGCAAGTTTATACCAATCAGGAGCTTTACCAAGGAAGTTCTTGATAAAAGCGTTTCCGAGAGACATCGGCATGTTAATACTCTTTTATGTTGATTATGAATAGACAAGCAATACAACATTTTGAAAATCGAGCTATAGAAACAATTAAAAACTATAGCTAACAGTGACTTAGAAAAACTACATTCCATGTAACGTTCTGTGGTCTTGCCAAGTCACTCCCTTAGAAACTCAAGCACTGCTTATTTTTGAGCGAAACTCTACTCTTAGATAACATTTAGTCAACAGGAAAAGTTCTGTAGTGCTAAAAATACCACTTTTTTGTTGAGAAACGCGATCAAAGTAGTGCGAGCATATCACTTAAAATTTAATAAAAACCGACTAGAATCAATATTTAATCGAAATGATTGAAAATCACAGAATAAAGGCGGTTTATGTGTGATTTTTACAACTTAATATTGCAATTTAATGGCTCTTAAATTATGACCAATATCATTGATTTTAAAGAATTTTTGTTGTGTTAATGAATTGTTGGAATGGCTGTTTATGGTCACTTGCTTTCTAAAGCTTGGGTGCAAACGTGTGTTTATCTTTAGAGTTTTAACTCTATTGCTTGATATGAGTGAGTTAAGTTTTTGAGGGTGTTTCCGCTAGGTGTGACTAGTGGTATGATGAGTAAATTAGAACAGAATAATTTAATTGGATTGAAGTGTAGATGGTCATTAAGGCGAAGAGCCCGGCAGGTTTTGCAGAAAAGTATATCATTGAAAGTATTTGGAATGGCCGTTTTGCTCCTGGCTCTATCTTACCCGCTGAGCGTGAGCTTTCTGAACTGATTGGTGTAACACGCACCACGCTTCGTGAAGTGCTTCAGCGTCTTGCTCGTGATGGTTGGTTGACAATCCAACACGGCAAACCAACCAAAGTAAACCAGTTTATGGAAACCTCAGGTCTTCATATTCTAGATACGTTAATGACGTTGGATGTTGATAACGCAAGTAAAATGGTCGAAGACTTACTTGCTGCTCGTACTAATATCAGCCCGATCTTTATGCGTTATGCATTCAAAGCAAACAAAGAAGCTTCAGAGCGTACTATTAGCAACGTGATTGAATCTTGTGAAGCGCTACTTGCGGCACCAACGTGGGATGAGTTCTTAGAGTCATCACCATACGCCGACAAGATTAAGCAAGCAGTCAAAGAAGATTCAGAGAAAGATGAAGCGAAACGTCAGACGATCTTAATCGCGAAGACTTTCAACTTCTATGACTACATGCTTTTTCAACGTTTGGCGTTCCACTCAGGTAATCAAATTTATGGTTTGATTTTCAACGGAGTACGTAAATTCTATGACCGCATTGGTAGTTACTACTTCTCCAACCCAGAAGCTCGACGTTTGGCGATAAACTTTTATAAAGAGTTGTTCGTTATTTGTGAGAGTGGTCAACGAGAAAACTTGCCACTGGTGATCCGTAATTACGGCATCGCAAGCGCGCAGGTTTGGAATGAAATGAAAACAACGTTGCCAACTAACTTCACTGAAGACGATAGTTAATCCGGTAAACGCTAATCTGATAAATTTTAGGTTTATTCGGTAAGTGACATAAAGAAAACGAAAAAGCGACGAGATAATCAAATTATCTCGCCGCTTTTGTATTTCTGAAGAGAGGATGTTAGTAACTTAAGCTACAAACTCTTCTGAATCTGGGCGGTTTGTAAATTGGACGCCATTTAGAAAATCACAAAGTAGTTGGTCTTCACATACCTTGTAGTTTTTGTTTTCTGGTTTACGGAAGTACGCACCAACCTCGTGCTTGCTCAAGCTAATGCCGACGACTTCTAATATGTCCAGTACATCTTCTGCTTTCATGTTTAATGCAATACGTAGCTTCATGAAAATCATGTTGTTAGTTAGATCAACTTCAGGTTTAGGTTGAGCACCTTCTTTTTTACCACGTTTAAGGTTGATGAAACCATTTAGGAATACCGCTAACTCTTTGTCTTTCATCTTAGAGCATGACTTGTCATTGTCGTCTTTTAGCCAGTTAATTACTTGGTCATGAGCAACAGTCACCTCAGCTTGCTCAATAGCTTTAATGATTTGTGCATTTTTAAGGTTTAGTGCGTGTTGAATACGACGCAAGATTTCGTTGTTAGTCACTGAAGGTTCCTAAAAAGGGTTTAGAGAGTAAAGTGGATTTGATCGCGCGCATTGTTACTGATAAAAATAGCTACCGAAAAAACGGACGTCGATACACCATCACTCTACATAGCATAGTTGATGGCGACTCTAACAGAGAACGCCTGTATTCGGTAGATATAAAAAATCCCCGATGCATTTGCTACATTGGGGATTAATTCGCTACGAGTGCAGCTTTATCTTGACTGAGGTCAGAATTACATTACACGCATACCAGGTTGAGCACCTTCGTGTGGTTCAAGGATCCATAGGTCGCTGCCACCAGGGCCAGCTGCTAGGATCATGCCTTCCGACATACCAAACTTCATCTTACGAGGTTTTAGGTTTGCTACCATAACAGTTAGCTTGCCTTCTAGCTCTTCAGGTTTGTATGCTGACTTGATGCCAGAGAATACTTGGCGGGTCTCACCGCCGATGTCCAATTGGAACTTCAGTAGTTTGTTTGCTTTCGGAACTTCTTCACAAGAGATGATACGAGCAATGCGCATATCGACTGCAGCGAAGGCATCGAACTCAATCTCTTCTGCGATTGGTTCTTTGTCTAGCTCGGTTTGGCTTGCTTGCTCTTTTTCGGCTTCTGCTTTTTCTTTCGCTGCCGCTTCAGCTGCAGCATCTTCTTTAGAAGACTCGATCATGGCTTCCACTTTCTTCGGATCAATGCGGCTAAATAGCGCTTTGAACTTAGTGATTTCGTGATCAGTTAGCGGCGCTGCAACACCTTCCCACGTTAGTTCTTCGTTTAGGAAAGCTTCGGTGCGAGCCGCAAGCTCAGGCATCACTGGTTTCAGGTAAGCCATTAGTACGCGGAATAGGTTAATACCGACAGAAGAAACTTCTTGAAGCTCTTGCTCTTTACCTTCTTCTTTTGCAAGAACCCAAGGTGCTTTCTCATCGATGTACTGGTTAGCTTTATCAGCTAGTGCAGTAATTTCACGGATAGCGCGGCTGAACTCACGAGTTTCGTATAGCTCACCGATACGCTCAGCAGCAGCAACGAATTCGTTGTAAAGTTCTGGTTCTGCAAATTCAGCAGAAAGCTTGCCTTCAAAACGCTTAGTGATGAAGCCAGCGTTACGAGAAGCTAGGTTAACGATCTTGTTTACTACATCAGCGTTTACACGTTGAGTGAAGTCTTCAAGGTTAAGGTCTAAATCATCGATACGGCTGTTTAGCTTAGCAGCGTAGTAGTAACGTAGACACTCAGGGTCTAAGTGATTTAGGTACGTACTTGCTTTAATGAATGTGCCTTTAGATTTAGACATCTTAGCACCGTTAACCGTTACGTAGCCGTGTACAAATACGTTGTTTGGCTTACGGAAGCCCGCGCCGTCAAGCATTGCTGGCCAGAATAGGCTGTGGAAGTAAACGATGTCTTTACCGATGAAGTGGTAAAGTTCAGCTGTGCTGTCTTTCTTCCAGTATTCGTCGAAGTCTAGGTCATCGCGCTTGTCACAAAGGTTTTTGAATGAGCCCATGTAACCGATAGGAGCATCTAGCCAAACGTAGAAGAACTTGTCTTTTTCGCCTGGGATTTCAAAGCCAAAGTAAGGTGCATCACGTGAGATATCCCACTGTTGCAGACCAGACTCAAACCATTCCTGCATTTTGTTTGCAGTTTCATTCTGTAGAGAGCCAGAACGAGTCCACTCTTTTAGCATGCTTTCGAACTGAGGTAGGTCGAAGAAGAAGTGCTCAGAATCTTTCATTACTGGAGTTGCGCCAGAAACCGCTGATTTAGGATTAATCAGTTCAGTTGGGCTGTATGTCTCACCACAGTTATCACAGTTATCACCATACTGGTCTTCTGACTTACACTTAGGGCAAGTACCTTTTACGAAGCGGTCTGGTAGGAACATCTCTTTCTCAGGATCGAAAAGCTGAGAAATAGTACGGCTAGAAATGAAGCCGTTCTTTTTAAGTTCTAGGTAGATGTGAGAAGCCAGTTCACGGTTCTCTTCGCTGTGTGTGCTGTGGTAGTTATCAAAGCTGATATCAAAGCCAGCGAAGTCTTTTTGGTGCTCTTCACTAACAGCAGCGATCATCTCTTCTGGCGTGATACCCATCTGTTGAGCTTTAAGCATAATTGGCGTGCCGTGAGCATCGTCAGCACAGATGAAGTTTACAGTGTTGCCACGTAGACGCTGGTATCGAACCCAGATATCAGCTTGGATATGCTCAAGCATATGGCCAAGGTGAATAGAGCCGTTAGCGTACGGAAGCGCACAAGTTACCAAAAGTTGTCTTGGATCAGTTGCCATACTTAATAATTCGCTTTTTTGATAGGTATAAATTTGAGAGGTAATACTACTTTATAACGTGTGATACGCCAAGGTATCAGACAAAGGATTCCCCTAGTTTTTTAGGGGTTCAGTCTTCATCTCGTGGGTGATAGCATAAATAAAAAAAGGAGCCCCAATGCGTAACTTTACTTCTAAGCAAGATTTCTGTTCATGGTTGAATGAGTTCGAGTCACCTATCCTCATTCCCGAGTGGGCGTTACACCAAAATAATATCGTCTCTGTTGATCCCCGTGGATCATTTGTTATCACATTGCCTTTCGCTGCCAACCAGCTTGCTGTTGATCTTGAAGACTGGATTAATGCCCAGATTGAGCAAAAGCTTGTGAGTACTTTCCAATTTCAAGTGAAGGTGCAGCCATCTGCGTTAGAAACCACGGTTGCTACACCATTGAAGGGCGTGAAGAACATCATCGCCGTGACATCTGCAAAGGGTGGGGTGGGTAAATCGACGACTTCAGTCAACCTTGCTTTGGCTTTATCTAAGTCTGGTTCAAAAGTGGGTTTATTGGATGCAGATATCTATGGCCCTTCTGTGCCGATGATGCTTGGCCAATTAGACGCGAAACCAGAAGTTCAAAATAACAAGTGGATGATGCCAATTGAAGTGCACGGTATTTTCACTCACTCCATTGGTTACCTTGTATCGAAAGATGATGCTGCCATTTGGCGTGGCCCAATGGCGGCCAAGGCATTAGGCCAACTTGTTAATGAAACGGTATGGCCAGAGTTGGATTACCTAGTCATCGATATGCCACCGGGCACGGGGGATATTCAATTAACATTGTCACAACAGATTCCTGTGACAGGGGCTGTTGTGGTGACTACACCGCAAGATTTGGCATTAGCCGACGCACGTAAAGGTGTCGCTATGTTTGATAAAGTAAGTGTGCCAGTAGCAGGACTAGTAGAAAATATGAGCTACCATATCTGCAGTCACTGTGGTGAGAAAGAGCATATATTTGGTGCTGGTGGCGCAGAAGCGATGTCAGAAGAGTTTCACCTCGATATCTTGGCGCAAATTCCATTGCATATTGATGTGAGAGAAGACATTGACGCAGGTTGCCCGACGGTAATACGTCGTCCGGATAGTGAGCATACGCGTCACTATCTAGAACTTGCTGAAAATATCGCTGCGAAAATGTTCTGGACGGGAAAAGCGAGACCAGAAGCGATTAACTTTTCGATGGTTGAATAGCGCGGATCAATGCAAAAAGTATCTAGGTTACCAACATAGCTGTTTGAAGTTGGACAAATAATTGTTGGGGTGCGCAAATAGTTATAAGGGAGCTGTTTGAAAGCAAACGATTGTATTCATGAAATGCATTGATATCATCAATTTGCCTGCAATTAGCTAGAATGGCGACTAGAATCTATGTTGTTTAGCCCCTATAATCAGGCAGTTTATCTATTCCCACCACCAAACCATATCGGGTGCAAAATTAATGTCTGATAATAATCAATGTGTCATCGTAGGTATCGCTGGCGCTTCAGCTTCAGGAAAAAGTCTGATTGCTAGTACGATTTATAATGAGCTGCGCGAAAAAGTAGGCGACCATCAAATTGGTGTTATCACGGAAGATTGCTATTACAGCGACCAAAGTCACTTGAGTATGGAAGAGCGTGTTAAAACTAACTACGATCACCCAAATGCATTAGATCATGATCTTTTATGTGAACATCTACAGCAGCTAATGAGTGGCAATGCCGTAGAAGTTCCTGAATACAGTTACACTGAGCACACACGTACTTCTGAAACGACTACACTTACACCTAAGAAAGTGATCATTTTAGAAGGTATTCTGCTATTAACAGACCCGCGTCTTCGTAACCTAATGCACGCAAGTGTTTTTATGGATACACCGTTAGACATCTGTTTATTGCGTCGTGTTAAACGTGATGTAGAAGAGCGTGGACGTACAATGGATACTGTACTTAAACAATATCAAAAAACAGTGCGTCCAATGTTCATGCAGTTTATCGAGCCTTCGAAACAACATGCAGACATCATCGTTCCTCGTGGTGGTAAAAATCGTATTGCGATTGATGTGTTAAAAGCACACATTGCGAAGTTGTTGAAGTCTTAATCGAATAAAACTTTAGCCTAAGTGACTCACTTAGCTTTATTTTTTACCGAATCAGTGGCACTTTTATAGTGCCACTTTCTTTTTGGAATCTAAGCAAGGAATATGCGGATGAAGAAACTACTCATTTTCGTAGCCGTACCAGTATTTGTTGTCATTGC
Source organism: Vibrio sp. ECSMB14106 (assembly GCF_000972265.1). NCBI lineage: Bacteria > Pseudomonadati > Pseudomonadota > Gammaproteobacteria > Vibrionales > Vibrionaceae > Vibrio > Vibrio sp. ECSMB14106. The sequence continues at coordinate 120,381 of NZ_LAUM01000001.1, forward strand.
AGCAGTTCTGGCACTAGTGTTGTTAGTGAATCCTAACCAATTTAAGCCATTAATTGTCGAACAAGCCCAGAAACACACCGGCCTAGAGCTAGTGATCGAGGGCGATATCAGCTGGCAATTTTTCCCATCGATTGGCTTTGAACTTGGTCAAACTGAATTACGTAATCCTGAAGGGTTTACCCAACCGAACTTATTTAAGGTTGATACCGTTGGCGTTGATGTTTCGGTTACTCCGCTATTTAGCAATCAATTAGAGATTGGCAACATTACTCTAGACGGCGCAGAGTTCTATTTGGAAACGCTTAAAGATGGCCGTAAGAATATCGATGCACTAACACAAGCGGCAGCACCTCAAGAGTCAGAGCCGGTAGTAGATACAACGGCTGAATCAGCCTCAGTACCTCAAGAAAAAAGTGCGGCTGAAGCTTCTAATTGGACGATCAATCTTGCAGGTGTCACCATCTCAAACGCACTGTTTGAAATGGACGACAAGCAAGCCGGTTCATTCACTAAGTTATACGATGTGTCTTTGAATTTATCTGAGTTCGCAGTAGATACATGGACAACCGCGACTTTTGCCGCTTCTGGCGAAAACAATCAACAGAAATTTTCTGCAAACGGCAGTTCTGAATTTAAACTAGCGGAAGGCTTCGCGAGTTACGCGCTGCGCAATATTGATCTAAACGCCAAGTTTAATGACCCTGCTACATCAATTGACTCCGCAAAAATTGGTTTAGATACATTTGAGTTCGATAAGGTAAGCCAACTGACTTACGCAGTGGTAGGTAAAGCATCAGGTCTTGACTTAGACCTGAAAGGTAGCGGTGAACTAATCGTCGATAGCGCGATTTCAAAAGTGACACTGAACAGGTTAACGTTAGACTCAACATTCAAAGGCGACACGCTTCCTCAGTCTCCAATGAAAGTCGATATGCTGTCTGATTTGACCTTTGATCTAACGAAGAGCCATTTGAGCTTTGTGTTAGAAAAGCTGCAAGCAAACTCTATCGCGCTAGATGGTAAAGCTGACGTAACCCTGTCTGAAATTCCAAAGGTTCGTTTTTCTCTTCATAGCCCGAACATCGACCTTGATGAGTTCTTAGGCCTAGGTAACACAACAGAAACGGCGAGCACGGCTCCTTCTGGTTCAAAGTCAAACTCAGGTAGCTCTGCACCTGCGAAAGAAGTGGAACCTGATCTGTCGGCTCTGAAAACGTTAGACGTGAAAGGTGATATCACGATTGATAAGTTCAAGGCGAGCAATGCGAAAATGCAGAATGTTAAAACATCATTCTCGGTTAACCGTGGTATCGCAGAGCTAACCTCATTCACATCGAACCTTTACCAAGGCTCTATTTCTGCAACAGCTAAGTTAGACGCACGTAAAACACCGGCGACTTATACGGCTAAGAAGAAAATCAAAGGCGTGAAGGTACAACCGTTACTGGTTGATGTTGCGAATAACGATACGCTGGAAGGTACCGGTAATATCGATGTTAACGTTAAAGGTAAAAGCCTGACTCCGACTGGCATTAAGAAAAACTTAGTTGGCACAATCGTGATTAACTTTGAAGATGGTGCGGTAAATGGTATCAACGTTGCTCAACTGATTCGAGAGAACTACGCCAAGATAAAAGGCGAAAAAGTCGAAAGCAAAGGAGAAGCTCAAAAAACGGATTTCAGTGCAATGAAAGCGACGCTGAAGGTCGACAAAGGTTGGGTTTCAACGAACGACTTGTCGGCACAGTCGCCACTACTGCGCGTTACTGGCCAAGGTAAAGCGAACTTCATTAATGAAACGGTCGATTTCCTTGTTCGTACATCAATTGTGGGTTCGCTTGAAGGTCAGGGCGGTAAGAGCATTGACGACCTGAAAGATGTGACTATCCCAATTAAGGTGACTGGCCAGTGGGCTGACCCGAAATTTGCACTTGTTTTTGATGATGTATTGAAACAGAAAGCACAGAAAGAGATTGACCGTGGTGTGAACAAGCTAACGGATAAGATCAAAGACGAGAAAACCAAAGAAGCGGTAGATGGTTTATTGAAAGGTTTCTTTAACTAAACGTTTCTAACTCGTATAGAAAAGAAGCGCCATTCCTACTGTAGGAATGGCGCTTTTGTTTGGATGCTTATAATACTTGTCCCTCGCTCTAGGGAATGACGATAGGGGAGATGACCGAGTCGGGGATTTCAGGTTGAAGGCTATTACCAGTCAACGCCTTGTAGCGCTTTGACTCCAGATTCGAAAGCGTGCTTCACGTTACGAACTTCAGATACCGTATCTGCCATTTCTGTTAGAGTACGGTGAGCCCCACGGCCTGTAATGATTACAGACTGCATCTTCGGACGGTTATTCAACGCCTCAACCACTTCATCGAGTTCGATGTAGCCATAACTTACCATGTAGGTTAGCTCATCAAACAGAATTACATCAATCGACTCGTCAGCCAGCATGCGTTGACACTCTTTCCATACGCGCTGTGCGGCTTCGATATCTTGAGCTTTGTTTTGAGTTTCCCACGTAAAACCTGTGCCCATGACTTGGAACTCTACATCGAGTTTTTGGAGAACGTTCTTTTCGCCGTTATCCCAAGTGCCTTTAACAAACTGAGCAACGGCACATTTCTTACCGTGACCCACTGCGCGAGTAATGGTGCCGAAGCCTGATGTTGATTTGCCTTTACCGTTACCAGTGATGACCAACAATAGGCCTTTTACTTCTTGTGCTGCAGCGACACGAGCATCGACTTGTTCTTTTACTTTCTGTTGTCTTGCTTTGTGGCGTTGTTCTTTGTTGTCTTCAGTCGACATAACAAATCCTTTTAAGTTGTGATTGCACCTATCATAGCCTAACTTAACGATATCAAAAACCATCGGAAGAACAGGTGATTAGGGATGAAAAAGATACTCGTAGTTTGTATGGGGAATATTTGCCGTTCGCCAACAGGAGAAGCGGTGCTAAGGAAGAAAGCTCAACAGCTGGATATTGACGTTGTGGTCGACTCTGCGGGGACGATTGGTTTTCATCAAGGTAACTCGCCGGACTCGCGTTCGAGATCTGCAGGAGAGGAGCGAGGCTACAGCTTTAAGGGGATTACTTCTCGTAAAGTGGTTGACAATGACTTCGAAGAATTTGACCTGATACTCGCTGCAGATAGGGCCAATTTAGACGACTTAATGAGCCAATGTCCAGTGCACCTGCAATACAAGATTGCGCTGTTTTTGAGTTTTGGCGAGTCGCAGTATCAAGAGATACCCGACCCATATTATGGGGAAGGGAATGGCTTTGAATTGGTTTTGGATTTAATTGAAGAGTCCAGTGAACCGATTCTGCGTTCGATCTGATGTCTAAGTTATATTAAGCATCTGAGTCATCAGTAAATCACAGATATAAAAAAGGCCGGCATTCATTCAATGTCGACCTTCCTAAATCTAGCTTTAAGCTATGGCTAAGATTACTTAGACATTACTTTGTAGATTGGATCTTCTGCAACGTTTGATTCAACCAAACTACCTGCTTTGTGTAGCATTGTGACACAGTCTTGGCTTAGGTGGCGAAGGTGAAGCGTTTTACCTTGTGCTGCGTAACGCTCAGCAATCGTATCAATCGCTTCAATAGCAGAGTGGTCAGTAACGCGTGAATTGGCGAAATCAACGATAACATCTTGTGGATCGTTGTATGCGTCAAATAACTCAAGGAAGTTAGCCGTTGAACCAAAGAAGATTGGGCCGTTAACTTTGTACTCTTTAGAGCCTTTGCCGTTTACAGATGTGTCTGCGTAGATATGCTTAGCATGTTGCCACGCAAACATTAGTGCTGAGGCAATAACACCCACAAATACAGCAACCGCAAGATCCGTCATTACAGTTACAACTGTAACAAGGACGATAACGAAGAAGTCTTGCTTAGGTACGCGACGTGCAAGCTTGAAGGTTGCCCATTCAAACGTACCGATAACAACCATAAACATGACGCCCACTAGTGCTGCTAGAGGAATCATTTCAATAAGCGCAGAGCCGAATAGGATGAACATCAGTAGTGCAACGGCAGCAACGATGCCAGAAAGACGACCACGACCACCTGAGTTTACGTTGATCATCGATTGACCGATCATCGCACAACCACCCATCGCACCAAAGACTGAACACGTCACGTTAGCCATACCTTGACCAACACATTCACGGTTAGATTGACCACGAGTGTTTGTCATTTCGTCTAGTACGGTTAGCGTCAGTAGTGATTCAATTAGACCAATCGCTGCGAGAATCACGGCGTAAGGCAGGATAATGTATAGCGTTTCTAGGCTAAGCGGCACTGCTGGAATAGAGAATGTTGGTAGAGAGCCTGCTAGTGTTGCTGCTTCGTCACCAGACATAGTACGTAGGAAATCGACAACAGTACGAGTTTCAAGATCAAGGCCAACAACCAAAGCCGTTACCGTCACAATAGCAACCAATGAAGATGGTACCGCTGTTGTCAGTTTAGGTAGGAAGTGGATGATAGCCATAGTGAGTGCCACAAGGCCTAACATCAGTGTCATTTGACCGCTTGGTAACCAAGTCAACGCACCTGTTACGTCTGGCGCTTTAAATTGACCAAGCTGAGCTAGGAAGATAACAATGGCCAAACCGTTCACGAAACCAATCATTACTGGGTGTGGAACGATACGGATAAATTTACCTAGTTTAAATACACCTGCTGCAATTTGCAGAAGGCCAGCCAGCATAACGGCTGCGAATAGGTATTGAACACCATGGGTTGCCACTAGGCTCACCATTACAACGGCCATTGCACCAGTTGCACCAGAAATCATACCTGGACGGCCGCCAAAGACAGAAGTGATTAAACCTACGATGAATGCTGCGTAAAGACCAACCATTGGGTCAACGCCAGCAACAAAGGCGAATGCTACAGCTTCAGGTACCAGAGCTAGGGCTACTGTTAGACCTGAAAGCACGTCATTCTTTACAGAGTGCTTTGAAAATTGTGGGAATTCGAACATGTTTGCTCAGCTATGCTTAAGATGGATTTACCGACACGGGTGTATTGCGTAGCCAAACAGTGATGGAAAAGAGCGGCAATAGCGAAGTGTCGAAAAGATAAGTGCGCGAATGCTACCCAAAAATGTGATTAAGTTCAAGGTTGAACCTAACTTTGAGTAATATATCTGTTAATTTTTATTCGATTAGTAGATATGAAAAAGGCTGCTTTAATAAGCAGCCTTTGATTCTATTTACTTGCGATTATCTATCAGTAATCGCTAGTAGTTTGGCTTAGTCATCGCCGCGCCAGCTTTGTTCGACGCTGCCTGACTGCCTGCACCTTTCGATACAAAGCGCTCAGCGCGGAACGGAGCTGCAATTACTTCAATCTCTTTGATCTCTTGAGGACCAGGAGCTTTAGTCATTGGTGAACCCGCTTGTTTCTTAGCGACTGCCACTTTTGGTGTTGCTTCTGAAGCTGGTGCTTCTACCACAGGAGCTTCTTCAACTTTCACACTTTCAGCTTTAGGCGCTTCAACTACGACTTCTTCTGCTTTCACAGTTTCAACCGGAGCTTGTTCAACTTCCACACTTTCAGCTTTAAGCGTTTCAACTTTTTGTGCTTCAAAAACTGGAGCTTCTTCAACTACAGCAGGAGTCTCAGCTACTTGAGCTTCAACAGCAGCTTCTTCGCGACGGATAATCACTTTGCCCATAGCCAGTTCAGGGCATGCAAAGCCGCCTGCCATTGCTGCGTTGCTTTGTGATGCAGTTTCTAGAGCGGCATGCTGTTCTTGAACAGATGTTTGCTCTTCAACAGCCACTTGAACTTCAGCCACTTCAGGTTTTGCCTGTTTGTGGTGAGGTTTTGGAATGAAGCGAGGCATCACTTTACCCATCGCCATCTCTGGAGAAGCTACACCACCTTTACGTAGGCGGAATGGGTTAGGGCGACGATCACGACCGCGACGACGACGTTGACCACTTGCACGTAGGTGACGTGGAGAACGACGGTTACGACGTTGTTTCGGCTCTTCCTGTTCAGTTTGCTCTGCATTCGCTTGAGTTGCTTCTACTTGTTCCGCAACTTTTTGCTCTTGAGCTACTGACTGTTCTTTTGAAACAGATTGTTCTTTAGCAATAACCTGCTCTTTTGAAGCATTATCTTCAGCTTGAGCTTGCTGGTCTTTAACACGAACTTGCTTGTTCAGTTTACGACGCTGACGACGCTCTTTAATTTTAGCCGCTTTCGCTTCAGGTTTAGCCTTAGGCGCTTCTGGTTTATCAGCTTGAGCTTCTGCCGCTAGCTGTAGACCTTCTTCTGCTAATTTAGATGGAGCTTGCTCTTCGCGTTGCTTATGCTCATCGCGTGGTTTGTTACGACGATCTTGCTTAGGCTTACGAGGCTGACGATTTTGCTGTGGAGCTACTTCTTTCTGCTCTTCAGGCTTCTCGTCACGAGCTGGCTTACGACGACGTTTGTTGTCACGGTTTTCGTTACGATTGTCACCACGCTCGCTACGTTCACCACGTTGGTTGCGACGACGGTTATCGTTACGATCACGGCGCTGACGATTGCCGTTGTTTCGATTGTTTTTAGGTTTTTCTTCTTCTTTTTTCTCTTCTTGTGCTTCTTGCTTCTCTTCTTGAGCTGCAGAGCTAAAGAGGAAGCTACCGATTGCTTTGAAGAAACGACCAATCAGGCCTGGTTCTTGAGTCGTTGCTGGTTCAGCTTTCTTCTCTACCGCTTTAGGTGCTGGATCCGAAGATGGAGATGGTGCTGATTGAGCTGGAGCTGCAAAACCTTTCAGAGCTGGCTCTTCGAGCTTTTTAGGACGAACAGTCTGTTCTGCTGGTTCTTTGCTTTCCGCTTCTTTTAGAGCTTCTAGCTTGTTAGGCAGTAGGTAAGACAGTAGATCGAACTCTTCACCTTCACGTACACGGATAACCTCAAAATGTGGTGTTTCCATGTCAGAGTTAGGTACAACAGTGATCTTAACTTCTTGGTTCTTCTCGATGTGATTTACTGAGCGACGTTTCTCGTTCAATAGGTAAGAAGCGATAGGAACAGGGACTACAGCAAGAACTTGCGCAGTGTTGTCTTTTAGAGCTTCTTCTTCAATCAGACGTAGAACAGACAGTGCTAGTGATTCGTTATCACGAACAACACCAGTACCTGTACAACGAGGACAAATGTGGTGGCTTGCTTCTGCTAATGATGGGCTCAAACGTTGGCGGGACATCTCTAGGAGACCAAAGCGAGAAATACGACCAATCTGAACACGTGCGCGATCTAAACGAACGGCATCACGTAGACGGCTCTCTACTTCGCGTTGGTGGCGAACCGGAGTCATATCGATAAAGTCGATTACAACAAGACCACCTAGATCACGTAGACGTAATTGACGTGCAATTTCATCGGCAGCTTCTAGGTTGGTGTTTAGCGCTGTTTCTTCAATATCGCCGCCCTTTGTTGCACGAGCAGAGTTGATATCGATAGAAGTCAGAGCTTCTGTTGGGTCGATTACGATAGAACCACCAGATGGAAGGCGAACTTCACGTTGGAAAGCAGATTCGATCTGGCTTTCAATCTGGTAATGGCTGAATAGTGGTACTTCACCATCGTATTTCTTAACGCGATTCATGAAATCTGGGCGTATTAATTGAATGTGCGCTTGTGCACGTTCAAAAATAGTATTGCTGTCGATTAGAATCTCGCCAATATCACGACGTAGGTAGTCACGAATTGCGCGAACAATAACGTTACTTTCTTGGTGGATTAGGAAAGGAGCTGCATTTGAATCAGAAGCTTGCTTGATTGCGCCCCAATGGTTCAATAGAACATTCAGGTCCCACTCTAGCTCTTCTGCGCTTTTGCCAACACCAGCTGTACGCACGATTAAACCCATACCTTGAGGAAGCTCAAGAGTGCTTAATGCTGCTTTCAGTTGAGTGCGTTCATCACCTTCGATACGACGAGAAATACCGCCAGCACGAGGGTTATTAGGCATAAGAACTAAGTAACTACCAGCCAAAGAGATGAAAGTTGTCAGTGCAGCACCTTTGCTACCACGTTCTTCTTTCTCTACTTGTACGATTACTTCTTGGCCTTCTTTTAGCACTTCTTTAATGCTAGGACGGCCTTGGTATGTATAACCTTCAGGGAAGTATTCGCGGGCAATTTCTTTAAGAGGGAGGAAACCGTGACGTTCTGCGCCGTAATCAACAAATGCCGCTTCTAGGCTTGGTTCAATACGGGTAATACGTCCTTTGTAGATATTCGCTTTTTTTGACTCGTGACCTGGACTTTCGATATCGAGATCGAACAGTCGCTGGCCGTCAACCAAAGCGACACGCAACTCTTCTTTTTGAGTTGCGTTAATTAACATTCTTTTCATTTAGAAATTCTCATTGTCTTTTCTTATTTTCATCATTGTTCTTATCGCTTTATTTCGTTTCTCATGGTGCCAGATCCCATGGCTTTATCGGTGCAGCCTCCCGGCTGGAGAGGGATGCTCTGGGGCACGTCAGTCATCATAGGGAGTTAACCTATGATCCGCGATGTGGCGGTGAATACTCAACATGAGTTTACGTGAGTAGAGCGATAAGGAGCTCAGTTGACCGTGTCTTACGCCGATTGCAGCACTGTCTAATCTGAGTTATCTACTCATTTACTTGCTTATGAATGGTTAGCTGTTTAAATATTAATCAAACCATTGATAGCAGCTGTGAACTATAGCAGTGGTCGGTAAACACAGCAATCTGCTTTGTAGTAATGCGGTAAAAAAAACAGTTTTTGTTTGGGTTTTGATAGCTCTAACTCACTGTCTATAAATAATTTATCAACTGATATTTCAATTTGCACGAATCCTGGTGCTTTTTTGTTCGAAGAATCAAAGAAATATCAAACTTTGACCACTACTTAAGGAATGAGTGTTAGGTCTTCTGGATAAATAAGTTTGGAATAGGCTTAAGAAAATCTCAATTATCAAAAGTGACAGTGATACAATAGCGCAATGAGCGAAATTAGAACCCAAGTCCAATTCGTCGACATTGACGAAGATATGGCTGGTCAGCGTATTGATAACTTCTTACGCAACCAATTAAAAAACATTCCGAAAAGCATGATTTACCGAATCGTGCGTAAAGGCGAAGTCCGCGTAAATAAAAAACGCATCAAGGCTGAGTACAAGCTAAAAGCTGGCGATTTAGTCCGTATTCCTCCGGTTACTATTGAAGAGAAAACAGAAGAGAACGTGCCGAGCACGAAACTCAACAAGGTTTCAGAATTAGAACAGTGCATCATTTATGAAGATGATCACATGTTAATTCTTAATAAACCGTCTGGCACTGCTGTTCATGGTGGTAGCGGATTAAAGTTTGGCGCGATTGAAGCATTACGTGCTCTTCGCCCTGATGCTCGTTTTCTTGAATTAGTGCACCGTATTGATAGAGATACGTCTGGCATTTTGCTTGTTGCTAAGAAGCGTTCGGCGCTAAGACACCTTCAAGCACAGTTCCGTGAAAAAACGGTTCAGAAATACTACTTCGCTTTAGTCATGGGCGAATGGAAGAACAGCTGTAAAGTCGTTAACGCGCCTTTGTTAAAAAATGAAGTGAATAGCATTGTTCGAGTGAACCCGAATGGTAAAGCTTCTGAAACCCGCTTTAAGGTTTTAGAGAAATTCCAAGAGGCAACGTTGATTCAGGCTAGCCCGATTACAGGCCGTACACACCAAATCCGTGTGCACGCTCAGTATACTGGACACCCAATTGCTTGGGATGATCGCTATGGTGATCGTCGTTTTGACGCTTACACGGGCAAGGTTGGTCTTGATCGTCTGTTCCTACATGCAGCAAACATCAAGTTTACACACCCAGGTAGTGAAGAGAAGATGGATATCTCGGCGCCAATGGAAAGAAGGCTAGAGAAAGCCCTAACGGGTTTACGTAAGCTCTAAGAAGATACGAGATACGAGATACGAGATACGAGATACGAGATACGAAATCATAAATTTTTGTGAATTGAGTGTCAGACGCATCAAATGGAAAAGGTTGACGAATATCGTCAACCTTTTTTGTTTTATCTGTTGTAGAAGATCCCCAACTCGCTCGTTCCTCGCTCTTGAGGATGACGACTTTTTAAAATCACGTTCTATAATCATTAGCTGGTTAGATAAAATTGCGTGTTCCGTCATCCCCTAGACTGACGAAGGAAGGAATAGGGAATCTATAACAAAGAGAGTGTATCCGTTACAGCACACTCATTCCTTGCGTTTCTAACATATCGACGAGATCGATCAGCGGTAAGCCGATCAAAGTATTTGGGTCTTTCCCTTCCATCTGCTTAAACAACGCGATGCCTAACCCTTCACACATAAAGCTACCTGCGCAGTAATAAGGCTGTTCTTTCTCGACATAACTAATGATTTGCTGCTCGGTTAAATCGCGGAAATGCACTACAAAGGTGTCGAGACGCGTGTCAGCTTCATTGGTTTCGTTGTTCCAAACCGAAAGCCCAGTATAAAAAGTAATGCTCTTGCCGCTTTGACGAGATAACTGTTCGATCGCTTTTTCTCGAGTATGAGGCTTACCTATGATCTCTCCATCAATCACACAAACCTGATCAGAGCCAATGACTAAGCTAGGTTGCTCCACAGTACAAGACTTAGCTTTGGCCTCGGCAAGGCGCATCACTAACTGTTGAGGTGTCTCTTCTGGAAGCGGCGTTTCATCGCAGTCTGGCTTAGCTGTAATGAAGCTTAACTGTAGTTTTTTGAGGATCTCTTGCCTAAATGGTGATGTAGAGGCTAAAACTAGTTGGTAATTTCTCATTTTAATTTACAATTCAAGGAAGCATTTATCTCAGGATAACGTAACTTGTCCTGCTATTCATAATGCTCTGAATAGGAAAGGCAGGAAAGTACATTTTTTTTGCCATTTCCTTTGACTAAACATGATTTGGAAGATAAGATTCGCGCCCTATGCAAAAGGAAAAAATACCGCGTACAGTTGATCCGGCAAGAACGGCTCAAAAACGACTCGATGTGAATGGTATCATTCAGGTCAGTCTTTTGAAGCGTTTAACTGAAGCAACTGAAGGCGTAAAACGTGACGCGCAAGTCTCAATGTCATTTGGGCTTGATGAACAACGATTAGTCGTTATCTCTGGTAAAGCTAACGTCGAAGTCGATTTAGAGTGTCAACGTTGTAATGAGGTTTTCGCACATGAGTGCGATGTCCAATTTACTTATACTCCTGTTTACAGTGAGAAAAGTGAAGAGGAAGCACCGGAAGAGTACGATTTGGTAGATCTGAACGAGTACGGTGAGTTAGACCTGATTCAATTAGTTGAAGACGAGTTCATCCTTGGATTGCCACAAATAGCAATGCACGACGATGCGGACTGTAGCGTTAACTCAAATAATTTGGTATTTGGTGAACTTCCTGAAGAAATTGAGGAAGATAAAAAGCCGAATCCATTTGATGTTTTAAAAAGCTTAAAGAAGTAATTGCTTCTTTAAGAATTTACATAGGAGTAGGGTCAATGGCCGTACAAAAGAGCAAGAAATCACGTTCAATGCGTGGCATGCGTCGTTCACACGATGCACTAACTACAGCTGCACTTTCTGTAGACGCAACTTCAGGTGAAACTCACCTACGTCACAACGTGACTGCCGAAGGTTTCTACCGCGGCAAAAAGGTTATCAACAAGTAAGGTTGACCTTTGCAAAATCTAACCGTTGCGCTTGATGCAATGGGCGGGGACTTCGGTCCTCGTGTAACAGTGCCTGCCGCCGTGCAGGCACTGTCGTATTTCCCAGAGCTAAAAGTCATTCTCATAGGTGATCGAAACGCGATCACATCTCAATTATCTTCATTAGGTCGAATGCCTGATTCTCGTTTGAGTATCCAGCATTGTGATCGAGTTATATCCAATTCTGAAAAACCGTCACTAGCCTTACGTAACAGTCAGGGTAGCTCTATGCGTGCTGCGATTGATCTGGTTGCTGAATCACAGGCTGATGCTTGTGTGAGTGGTGGTAACACCGGCGCACTGATGGCGCTATCTCGTTTCAGACTCAAACTTCTTCCCGGCATTGATAGGCCTGCATTGGTTTCAGCTTTGCCTACTGCTTCTGGCAACCGTACATGGATGCTTGATTTAGGGGCGAACGTTTCTAGTGACGCAGATTCACTGTTTCAGTTTGCCGTAATGGGCAGTGCATTAGCGGAACAACATTTAGGTCGCGCGCCACGTGTCGCTATCCTGAATATCGGTGCTGAAGAAATTAAAGGTAATGACCTTGTAAAACGATGTGCCGAAATGTTGTCTAATACTCAGTCTGTGAACTTCATAGGCTATATTGAGGGTAATCAATTACTTCAAGATGCTGCTGATGTCGTCGTATGTGATGGTTTTGTGGGCAATGTCTGCTTAAAAACGTGCGAAGGTACGGCTCAGCTCTTTATTGATAAGCTAAAAACGCGCATGATGGCTTCAACAATAAAGGGTTGGATAGCCAGAATGCTGTTTTCTGAGCTATTTACTGAATTAAAAACCTTGAACCCCGACCAGTATAACGGCGCAAGTTTGTTAGGATTGCGCGGCATTGTCATTAAAAGTCATGGAAGTGCTGATGTGTCTGCAGTCGTCAACGCGATTGGTGAAGCAGTACACGAGGTCAAACGACAAGTCCCCAGCCGCATTAGCGATCGTTTGGAAGCGGTTTTACTCGAGAGGCATTATTAGTCTTCATGTATAGCAAAATTTTAGGTACTGGCAGCTACTTGCCATCTCAGGTGCGTACTAACGCAGACTTAGAGAAAATGGTAGAGACTAGCGATGAGTGGATCGTTGCTAGAACTGGTATTAAAGAGCGTCGTATTTCAGCGGAAAACGAAACCGTTGCTGATATGGCGTTTTACGCTGCTGAAAATGCCATTGAAATGGCAGGTATCGACAAAGAAGAGATTGATTTAATCATCGTTGCGACAACCAGCAGTAGCCACACATTCCCGTCTTCGGCATGTCAGGTACAAGGCAAGCTTGGTATCAAAGGCTGCCCTGCGTTTGATCTGGCTGCGGCGTGTTCTGGTTTTGTCTACGCACTGTCTGTTGCTGATCAACACATCAAGACTGGCATGTGTAAGAACGTTTTGGTAATTGGTGCTGATGCACTGTCAAAAACCTGTGATCCGACTGACCGCTCTACTATCATCCTATTTGGTGATGCAGCAGGCGCGGTGGTTGTAGGCGCAAGCGAAGAGCCAGGTATTTTGTCTACTCATATTTACTCTGACGGTAAATACGGTGAGCTTCTAAGCTTAGAAGTACCAGAGCGTGGCGGTGATGCAGACAAATGGCTGCACATGGCGGGCAACGAAGTATTTAAAGTGGCGGTAACTCAGCTTTCTAAGCTAGTTAAAGACACATTAGCGGCGAACAATATGGATAAGTCAGAGCTTGATTGGTTAGTTCCACACCAAGCGAACTACCGTATTATCTCGGCAACCGCTAAAAAGCTGACGATGTCGCTTGATCAAGTAGTGATTACTCTTGATAAGCACGGCAACACGTCAGCAGCTACCGTACCTACGGCCCTTGATGAGGCTGTTCGCGACGGGCGAATTAAACGTGGTCAAACGCTTCTACTTGAAGCATTTGGCGGCGGCTTCACTTGGGGTTCTGCGTTAGTTAAATTCTAACCCCAAGCGATAATCAACAAACAAGGCACATAACTTATGTGCCTTATTCAATTTTTTGCTTTGCTTAAAGGAAAATTACAATGAGCAAGTTTGCTATCGTATTCCCAGGCCAAGGTTCCCAAGCTATCGGTATGCTTGCTGACCTAGGCGAACAGTATGATGTTGTAAAACAGACATTTGCTGAAGCTTCAGAAGCACTTGGTTACGATCTATGGGCATTGGTTCAAGATGGTCCAGTAGAAAATCTAAATGAAACTTTTCGCACTCAACCGGCTCTATTAACAGCGTCTGTTGCAATTTGGCGTGTATGGCAAGAGCTTGGCCTAGAGCAACCTGTAAATCTAGCAGGTCACAGCCTAGGTGAATATTCTGCACTTGTATGTGCTGGCGTTATCGACTTTAAAGAAGCGATCAAGCTGGTTGAACTTCGTGGGCAACTGATGCAAGAAGCCGTTCCTGCGGGTGTTGGCGCAATGTACGCAATCATCGGTCTAGATGATGAAGCGATTGCTAAAGCGTGTGAAGAAGCGGCGCAAGACGAAGTTGTGTCTCCAGTTAACTTTAACTCTCCTGGCCAAGTTGTTATCGCAGGTAACAAAGCAGCAGTAGAGCGTGCTGGTGCACTATGTAAAGAAGCGGGCGCTAAACGTGCACTTCCTTTACCTGTTTCTGTGCCGTCTCACTGTGCACTGATGAAACCTGCAGCAGACAAGCTAGCAGTGGCTCTAGAAGCGCTAGAGTTCAACACGCCAGCATTGCCTGTTATCAATAACGTTGATGTTGTTGCTGAAACAGACCCTGCGAAAATTAAAGAGGCACTTGTTCGTCAGCTATACAGCCCAGTTCGTTGGACCGAAGGCGTACAAGCAATGAACGAGCAAGGCGTTGAGAAGCTACTTGAATTAGGCCCTGGTAAAGTTCTTACTGGTCTAACAAAACGAATCGTAAAAACTATGACAGCTGCTGCAGTTAATGACACTGCATCACTAGAAGCTGCTAGGTAATTAACCACTTAATAGAGAAGTTATGATGAATTTAGAAGGCAAAGTTGCACTCGTTACAGGCGCAAGCCGTGGTATCGGTCGTGCAATCGCTGAACTTTTAGTTGAGCGTGGTGCTAAAGTTATCGGTACGGCTACTTCTGAAGGCGGCGCTGCTGCAATCAGTGAGTACCTAGGTGAGAGCGGTAAAGGTCTTGCTCTTAATGTAACAGATGTTGACTCAATTGCTGCTACACTGAAAACCATCAACGATGAATTTGGTGCAATTGATATTCTAGTTAACAACGCTGGTATCACTCGTGATAACCTACTGATGCGTATGAAAGACGATGAGTGGAATGACATCATTGATACTAACCTAACGCCTATTTTCCGCATGTCTAAAGCTGTATTGCGTGGCATGATGAAGAAGCGTCAAGGTCGTATTGTTAACGTTGGTTCTGTAGTCGGTACTATGGGTAACGCTGGTCAAGCTAACTACGCAGCTGCAAAAGCAGGCGTAATTGGTTTTACTAAATCAATGGCTCGTGAAGTTGCGTCTCGTGGCGTTACAGTGAACACTGTAGCTCCTGGTTTCATCGAAACTGACATGACTAAAGCGCTAAATGATGACCAACGTGCAGCAACTTTGGCGAATGTACCAGCAGGTCGACTAGGCGACCCTCGCGAAATCGCTGAAGCTGTGGTATTTTTGGCGTCACCTGCGGCAGCTTATATCACAGGTGAAACACTTCACGTCAATGGCGGTATGTACATGGTGTAAATTATGTGCAACATTTGTGCATGATTTAAGTCAAGATCATACGTAATTTCGGTTAAAATCGTGAAAATTGTGGTTTGACCAGAAAAGTTGACCTTGCAACTTTCAATAGATTGAATAAACTACGGAAAACATCGCATAAAGCGAACTCTGTAAAGGAAAAGAAAAAATGAGCAACCTCGAAGAACGCGTAAAGAAAATCATTGTTGAACAGCTAGGTGTAGACGAAGCTGAAGTTAAAAACGAAGCTTCTTTCGTTGATGACTTAGGTGCAGATTCTCTAGACACAGTTGAGCTAGTAATGGCTCTAGAAGAAGAATTCGACACTGAAATTCCAGATGAAGAAGCTGAGAAAATTACTACTGTTCAAGCAGCTATCGATTACGTAACTAGCGCTCAGTAATAATCTCTCCCAGGCGGTCACCTCGACCGCCTGTGTTTTATCTAACTCATCTATCCTCATCTTAAATCACCTCAATCCCCGGAGTGTAAAATCGTGTCCAAGCGTCGTGTAGTTGTCACTGGCATGGGTATGTTGTCACCGGTAGGCAACACTGTAGAATCTTCTTGGAAAGCCCTGCTAGCTGGTCAAAGTGGTATCGTTAATATCGATCATTTTGATGCAACCAATTTCTCAACTCGTTTTGCAGGTCTAGTTAAAGACTTTAACTGCGAAGAGTATATGACTAAAAAAGATGCTCGTAAGATGGACTTGTTCATCCAGTACGGTGTCGCAGCAGGTATTCAAGCTTTAGATGATTCAGCCCTAACTATTACTGAAGAAAACGCTCCACGTGTGGGTGTTGCTATCGGTTCTGGTATTGGTGGTCTTGGTTTGATCGAAGCCGGTCACCAAGCTCTAACTGAAAAAGGCCCTCGTAAGATCAGCCCGTTCTTCGTACCGTCGACGATCGTGAATATGATTGCTGGTCACATGTCTATCATGCGTGGCCTACGTGGTCCAAACATCGCGATTTCTACTGCATGTACGACGGGCCTACATAACATTGGTCACGCGGCTCGTATGATTGCATACGGCGATGCTGACGCAATGCTGGCGGGTGGTGCTGAAAAAGCATCAACGCCACTAGGTATGGGCGGTTTTGGTGCGGCTAAAGCACTGTCTACTCGTAACGATGAGCCTCAAAAAGCTTCTCGTCCATGGGACAAAGGCCGTGACGGCTTCGTTCTTGGCGACGGTGCAGGCATGATGGTTCTTGAAGAGTACGAACATGCGAAAGCTCGTGGCGCTAAGATTTACTGTGAGCTAGTTGGCTTCGGTATGTCGGGTGACGCTTACCACATGACATCTCCAAGTGAAGATGGCTCTGGTGGTGCACTAGCAATGGAAGCGGCTATGCGTGATGCTGGCATTACTGGTGAACAAATCGGTTATGTAAATGCTCACGGTACATCGACTCCTGCCGGTGACGTAGCGGAAGTTAAGGGCATCAAGCGTGCTCTTGGCGAAGCAGGCAGCAAGCAAGTATTGGTTTCTTCTACGAAATCAATGACAGGCCACCTTCTAGGTGCTGCTGGTTCTGCTGAAGCTATCATCACGGCAATGTCTCTGGTTGACCAAATTGTTCCACCAACAATCAACCTAGATGATCCTGAAGAAGGCTTAGATATTGACTTAGTACCTCACACTGCGCGTGAAGTTAGCAACATGGAATATGCTGCATGTAACTCATTCGGTTTCGGTGGTACAAACGGCTGTTTGATCTTCAAAAAGATTTAATCATCTTATTAAAGACGTAAACACTCGTAGATAGTCACAATTAGACTTGTTTTTAAACGGCTTGATGCTTTAGCATTGAGCCGTTTCTTTTTATGGGGAAAAACATGTTTTGGGTTGATGGAGAAAGCCAGCAAACTATCGATATTTTGGATCGCTCATTTCAGTACGGAGATGGCTGTTTTACGACAATGCTCGTGAGTAATGGTGAGGTACAACATTTTCACGATCATCAGCATCGTGTCGACGAATGCCTTAAAGCGCTACGCATTTCTGCTCTTGATTGGGATGTTGTTAGTCTTTGGCTCGATACTGCGCTTCAATACCTCCAAGATAACGATATTCATGGCACAAAGAGCCTTGATGGTTCAAACAAGATCCATAACGCAAACAAGCCTCATAATGAAAAAGCAGGGATCAAGCTGCACATTAGCCGTGGGGCGGGTGGGCGTGGCTACAGTACCAAGAATATCGCCAAGCCAACAATAACCATCAGTACCTTCGATTACCCAAGTCATTATTCAGCGTGGCAAGATTCTGGTGTTGAACTCGGTGTCTGCCAACAAGCATTGGGTTTGAGCCCACTGCTTGCTGGACATAAACACAATAATCGCCTCGAGCAGATCTTGATGAAAGATGAAATGGATCAAGCTAATGAAGTCGATGGTGTGGTGCTTGATATCTCTGGCAATGTCATTGAAACCACCGTAGCTAACCTGTTTTGGCGAAAAGGGCAGACGATTCACACACCTCAACTAACGCAAAGTGGCGTCGCTGGTGTTATGCGTAAGCAAGTGTTAACCGCGCTGAATCAAGCGGAATTTTCCGTTACTATGAGTGACTACTGCTTATCTCAACTCATGCAAGCTGATGAGGTTTTCATGACCAACTCCATTTTAGGGATTGCCCCCGTTACCCGTATTAGTGAAACCCAATTTAACATTGGAACCGTTACTCGTAGCCTTCAAGGACAACTAAACTCGTGATCAAAAAGTTATTTATTTTTATTATCTTGTGCCTAATCGCAGCGGGCGCTGCTGGGTTTTATGTTTATAACCAAGCGCAAGATAACCTGAAACAAGTCATCCAATTAGGAAAACCACAGGTCGTAACCGTTGCTTCAGGCAGCAGCTTTAATCGTGTTCTGGCACAGTTGATCAATGAGGGGCTATTTGAGGCTTCTCCTTACGAGAAATTAATCCGTAAGTTACATCCTGAGCTGGTTGATGTAAAAGCGGGGACATTCTTGCTAGAGCCGGGTTTGACCCTGGAGCAGGCACTACAAGTGCTTGTTGAGGGCAAAGAGCACCAATTCACGATTACCTTCGTTGAAGGCAGTCGCTTTGATGAATGGCTTGTGCAGCTAAAAGACAATGAATTCATTCAACAGACGTTGGATGGTGTTTCTGAAAAAGAGATTGCTGAAAAGCTGGGCGTTGAAAATGAAAAGCTAGAAGGTCTTTTCTTAGCGGAGACTTATCATTATACCTACGGTACGACCGATTTAGATTTGCTGAAGCGTGCTCATCGCGACCTCATGAACGTGGTGAATGACGAATGGGAAAACAGAGCCGAAAAACTGCCTCTTAAGTCACCTTATGAAGCTCTGATTCTTGCTTCTATCATCGAGAAAGAGACCGCTGTTGCGTCAGAACGTGAGCGTGTGTCTTCTGTTTTTGTTAACCGTTTGAACAAGCGTATGCGTCTACAAACAGATCCTACGGTTATTTACGGTATGGGCGATAGCTACAAAGGTAATATTCGTAAGAAAGATTTACGGACGCCAACACCATACAACACCTATACAATGAGCGGTTTGCCACCTACGCCTATCGCCATGGCGGGCCAAGCATCTATTCATGCAGCTCTGAATCCAGAGAAGAGCAACTACCTGTATTTTGTTGCGAGTGGAACGGGCGGTCACGTATTTTCAAAGAGTTTGACAGAGCATAACCGTGCCGTGCGAGCTTACTTAAAGCAATTAAGAAAAAACAGATAAAGAAATAATTATGAATCAGTCGAAATTTATCGTGGTTGAAGGCCTTGAAGGCGCAGGTAAAAGTACAGCAATTAATGCCATCGTTGAGACATTAAAAGCATCGGGTGTTGAGGATATTGTTAATACTCGCGAGCCGGGCGGTACTGTCTTAGCTGAAAAGATGCGTTCATTGGTTAAAGAAGAGCACGAAGGCGAGAAGCTTCAAGATATGACTGAATTACTGCTGATGTACGCAGCACGCGTTCAATTAGTAGAAAACGTTATCAAGCCAGCACTCGACAGTGGTCAATGGGTATTGGGTGATCGTCATGATATGTCTTCACAGGCATACCAAGGAGGTGGTCGCCAGATCGCGCGCACGACTATGGAATCACTGAAATCAACCACGCTAGGCGGCTTTAAACCCGATCTAACGTTATATTTGGACCTAGACCCTAGAGTAGGACTAGAGCGTGCTAGAGGCCGTGGTGAGCTTGATAGAATTGAAAAGATGGACATCTCATTTTTCGACCGCACGCGTGAGCGCTATCTAGAAATTGCAGAACAAGATGATTCTGTACTTGTGATTAACGCGCAGCAAGAAATTGAGCAAGTAGCCGCTGATATTAAAGTCGCGCTAACTGCTTGGCTCGACAAACAGTAGGTAGTCATGGCTGAAGTGTATTCTTGGCTCACACCGGTATGGAGTGAGTGGAAAAAAAATCTCGATGCGGAGCGTTTTCCTAATTCGGTGATTGTTAATTCACCAGAAGGGCTTGGCGTTGATGCTTTGATTGAACAACTTACCGCGGCATTAATGTGTACTAATTACGAAAGTGAGTCTTGCGGGTTTTGTCATAGTTGTGAACTGATGAAATCGGGAAGTCATCCTGATTTCCACGTGATTGCGCCTGAGAAAGAAGGTAAGTCGATCACGGTTGATCAAGTGCGTGCGAGTAATCGCTGGGCCCAAGAGTCTTCTCAGTTGGGTGGTTTACGAGTCATCTTGCTTAATCCCGCTGAATCCATGAACGAATCTGCGTCGAACGCGCTTTTGAAAACATTAGAAGAACCTTCAAGTAATTGTATTTTTATCCTTTCAACGCGTAGTAGTAATCGGTTAATGCCTACCATCCTAAGCCGTTGCCAACAGTTTAATGTAGTTAGCCCACAATTGGAGGCAGGCTCAGCGTGGTTAGATGGTGAAGTAGGTAAAGCGGTTCCGCAGTATATTTTAGCTCTTAATGACAATGCACCTTTAAAAGCAAAAGCGATGTTTGAGCAAGGTGGCGTTGAAGCGTCAACAAAAGTGCTCGATGGCTTTGTGAATGTCGTCAAGGGTACTCAACCTGACATGCTAAAGTTCTCTACAGAGCTTAGCAAAGACCCTTTGGTTCAACTTGGCTGGCTTTGGCATTTATTGTCAGATGTACAGAAGCTGCATTTTGGTTTGGCGAATCAGTCTATCACTCCGAGTGCGAAAGCTCTGGTTGAAGTGATGTCTTACCAAAGTGCTTACGATGCATCGAATAAACTGCTTATATTGATTGAGCAGTTAAAGCAACATCCTGGGCTCAATATGGAGCTACTCATAATGAATTGGCTGATAGCCACTTGCGAGGAAACATGTTCGTAGATTCCCACTGTCATTTAGACAAACTGGATTATCAAGATTTACACACAAGTGTAGAAGACGTTGTGAACAAGGCGAAGGCAGCAAACGTAGACCAGCTGCTGTCTGTTGGTGTGACACTGGATTCGTTTGAAAATATGCTCGAGATGATCTCGCCGTTTGATAACGTTAAAGCCTCTTGTGGCGTTCATCCTCTCGATGTCGAGAGTGATTTCTGTTTAGAGAGAATGCGTGAATACGCTAGCAACCCAAAAGTCGTTGCGATTGGTGAGACAGGACTAGATTACCACTATCAACCTGAGACGGCTGAGTTACAACAGCTGAGATTTAAACAGCATGTTGCGTTGGCCGTAGAGCTTAATAAGCCTTTGATTATCCATACACGTAACGCGCGTGAAGATACTCTCGCTATTTTATGTGATGGTGGCGCAGAAAAGTGTGGTGGTGTGATTCACTGCTTTACCGAAGATCAAGCGTTCGCTGAAGCGGCAATGGAGTTAGGCTTCTACATATCAATTTCAGGTATTGTGACCTTTAAGCAGGCTACAGAACTTAAAGAAGTTGTTAAGAACCTACCGCTAGACAGGTTACTGATCGAGACGGATTCTCCATACTTGGCACCCATTCCATATCGTGGCAAGCAGAATCAGCCCGCATATGTCGTAGAAGTGGCAGCCTATATTGCGCAGTTGAAAGGTTTATCGATGAAAGAGGTTGCTGAACAAACAACCAAAAATTACCAGAAACTTTTTTTTCGATAAAAAACTAGGTCAGTAAATAAAAGGGAGCAAAAGCTCCCTTTTTGTATTTTTGATCACCAAAAGTGCGTTTTTTTTTAATGTTTACTAATTATGTTGAACTTGAGAGCGTTATTTATAACATTTGTAATTTTGTTACTAAAAATAACATTTACCTTTATTTTATTCACTTAGTAAAATAATAAGGGTGTAAAAATAAATCCTTATATTTCAACTTCTTGCATGGTTGAAAAGCATTTCATTTCTAGATTTGACATGTGATCCAAGACGTGTTTTGAAACTAAATTTCGTAAGTGACTAGAAAGTTAGTTACCCATCAATATATATTTAGCGGCAGAAAATATAATGCAATACATGGTTACATTTTCGCGGGGTGCTAACATATAGGCTACGGGGGTGTGCCGTTAGAACCCATATAATTATTTTATCTTTATCAGGAGCATAAACATGTTTAAGAACCTTTTTGCCAACTTGCAAAAAGTCGGTAAGGCTCTGATGCTACCAGTATCAGTTCTTCCGGTTGCGGGTATTTTGCTAGGTGTCGGCGCAGCAAACTTTAGTTTTCTTCCGGAAGTGCTTTCTCACTTAATGGAACAAGCGGGTGGTTCAGTCTTTGGTCAAATGGCTCTGCTATTTGCTGTTGGTACTGCACTTGGTTTTACAAACAATGACGGTGTAGCAGGTCTTGCTGCTGTTGTTGGTTACGGCATTATGGTTGCTACATTAAAAGTAATGGCAACGGTAATGGGTGTTGATGGCATTGAGACTGGTGTACTTGGTGGTATCCTTGCTGGTGGTGTTGCTGGTTGGGCTTTCAACAAGTTCTACCGTATTCAACTTCCAGAATACCTAGGCTTCTTTGCTGGTAAGCGTGCAGTGCCAATTGTTACTGGTTTTGTATCTATCGCTCTAGGTTTAGTTCTTTCTGTAATTTGGCCTCCAATCGGTGGCGCAATTGCGACATTCTCTGATTGGGCTGCAAACCAAAACCCAGTAATGGCATTTGGTATCTACGGTGTAATCGAACGTTCTCTTATTCCTTTTGGTCTTCACCATATCTGGAACGTACCATTCTTCTACGAAGCGGGTTCTTGTGTTAACAACGCTGGTGAGCAGGTAAATGGTATCATGACTTGTTTCCTTACTGCTGATGACGCATCTCGCGCTGCTGGTAATGGTTTCGGTCAACTAGCTGGTGGTTACTTATTCAAAATGTTCGGTCTTCCTGCTGCTGCAGTTGCAATTGCACATGCAGCAAAACCTGAAAACCGCGCTAAAGTAATGGGTATCATGGCTTCTGCTGCGTTAACTTCATTCCTTACTGGTATCACAGAACCAATTGAATTTGCATTCCTATTTGTTGCTCCAGTGCTTTATGCTATCCACGCTGTACTTGCTGGTGTTGCATACATGCTAACTAACGCACTAGGTGTTGTTCATGGTCACACATTCTCAAATGGTTTCATTGACTTTGTAGTTCAATCTCCACGCGCTGAGAACATGCTTCTTCTTGTTGGTCTTGGTCTTATTTACGCGGTTGTTTACTACATCGTATTCCGTGCTGTGATTAAAGCTCTAGACCTTAAAACTCCAGGTCGTGAAGACGAGTCTGAAGAAGAGTCAGTTGCGACTGGTTCTGAACTTGCTGGTGAGCTAGTTGCTGCCTTCGGTGGTAAAGCGAACATCACGGGTCTTGACGCTTGTATTACTCGTCTACGTGTTGCAGTTGCTGATACAGCAGTTGTTGACCAAGACAAACTGAAGAAACTAGGTGCAGCAGGTGTTGTTGTTGTTTCTGGTGGCGTTCAAGCTATCTTCGGTACTAAGTCTGACAATCTGAAGACAGACATGGATGAGTGGATCCGTAACAACGGTTAATTCACTGATTCAATAAATGGAAAGGAGGCCGAAAGGTCTCCTTTTTTTTGCTCGATGAAACACTTTCTAAGTTAACCCTTCCTGATCAACCTGTTATCACTTAACTCTATGCATTGATGTTCAATTTCCCCACTCTGGGGATCTGTTGTCATTTAACTTAATGATGACACCTCTATCTATTATTTACGTAACCTAACGTTTTTGTAAGACAGTCTGGAAATATTATGAAACATCGTTACTTGTTCGGCCTTATGTGCTTCAGTGGAGCCTCGTTTGTTCATGCCGCAGATCCAAATTTGGAAGCTGGTCTAGCTATTGATCAAGGTTTGAGTGCCGTTGTGGAGTTTGAACAGAAGTATCGTGCAACCATTGGTAACGACGGCGCGGCACTCGACTACATTTGGAAACGTGGTCAGTTTGAAACGGAAGTTCCGTTAAATTGGTACGTAGGTGCAGGTGCTTGGGCTGAATGGAATGACGATTTTGGTTTAAGAGTACCGTTAGGAGTGAAAGTTAATTTTTACGAAGGTTGGAATGCTTACGCACAAGTTCACCCTGAGCTAGACATGTACAAAGGCGTCGAGTTGCAAATCGGCGGTGCTCTGGGTGTCACCTATAAGTTCTAAAGTGAACTTAAACTGTTTTTATAGTGAAAAAGCCAGCATCGCATGAAGTTGGCTTTTTTGTTTTGTCTTTATGCCTCATGCGAACTGAGTAGCCTAGAAAGCGTGGCTTAAAAACGGTTTGGTTTAGAAAGTAAAGCTCAGTCCGATATTCGCTTGGAATTGGTTCATCCAATCGGTATCAAATCGGATAATACAGTCTTGCCCCGTGCTGGGTACGTTACAAACTCCAGACGTGTCGTTGTCGACCACAGTACCTAGCCAACGCACTTGAGTATTAAGTGCTAAGCGGTCACTAAATTTGTACTCTAAGCCACCAAAGATAGAGGTTGAGAATCCAAATTTATCTTTCGCCCAGTCTACATCCACGTAAGATGCACCAATCCCCAAACCTAGGTACCCAGACAACACCGGAGAAGCAGGGTAGTAAATACTGCTTTGAAAGTGTAGGTATTGAATTGAGGAGCTTAGGTTGAGTTTTTCTAGCTCTGAGCTCTGGTTAGAATAGAAAAAGCCGATGCGACCTTTATCAAGTGGCGTTTCAATCGCAAAGGTGTAGTTTTCAGACGGTTTCATGTCGTAGTTTTTACCATCCTGGTCTTCGACACTACCGCCACCGGTATAACCCACCATCGGGGTAATGATGATCTCCGGCGAAGCATACACACTCGATACGGAGAAAAGCGCAATAAGCGCCATCATATTTGCTTTGTTATTCATGAGTATATCCTTATCCATACACTTACTAATTGTGATGGTTACATCAATATTGTGCGACTAATTTCGACGATTCTTGAAGATACTTCACACACCTGATAATAATTAAACAGTGACTCGACAAATTAATAATAAGCCAGAGGTGTCTATGGACCATAATCTGAAAAACGCCCTACAAATAACAGTGTTAATTTACACAATCATTCTTTCATTCGGCTTTATCGCGATTGGTAGTTAATACTATTTGTGGAGAGGCCGGGTTTTATACTCAGGGAATAAATGAATAGTGGTATTATAACCAATATTGATACAGCAATAGATTTGGATTACTACGCTAAGTTTATTGCTGGAAAAACTGCACTGGTTGCTCAAGGGGGCGGACAGAGAGGCATTTTCACCTCAGGGGTACTGGATGCGTTCCTGATCTCTAACTTTGACCCTTTCGATGAGTTTTTTGGCACTTCTGCTGGCGCTCTCAATTTATGCGCTTACCTATGTCGTAATAAAGGCTTAAGTCGTTCTTTTGTCCTCGAACTCACTACTTCTCCAGAGTTCTTTAACCTATTTTCTTATATACGACATCGAAAAAAGTTGGGGTTAGAGTGGGCCTTAGAGAAAATCATGGCCTATCCATATAAGCTCGACCTTGATTTGGGAAGACAAACGTTGGGTGATCGTCAACTCTTTGCCGCGGTCACCGATTCGAAAGATCTTCAAGATTACTACTTTCCTGTATTAAGTGAAGATTGGTACAAGGTAATGGTTGCCACGTGCGCCATTCCACGTCTATATAATGATGAAATACGTATTGGAAACGGTTCTTATGTGGATGGTGGTGTGTCAGCATCTATTCCTGTACAAGAAGCTTGGCGACGCAATGCTCGTTCTATCGTCGTAATTAGAACTGAGCCTGCGTTTGAACTAAATCCGGTCCATAGCAAGCCAATTTTACCTGTAAAAAATAAGACGCTATCTTTAGAAGAACTTGAATGGTTTCGCGGTTCGTTTAATAACGTTCACGGTCATTGGCAACAAAAAGTGGACCAATGGAAAAACGATTGGACATCGTTTTTTCAACAACAAATCTTGAGCTCAAAAGAACAAAAGAGAGATAGGGTACATTTAGATCTTCTAAATGGCGGTCGATGGTTATTTGGTGCTGATGATATCTATCGTTTAAGTCATTTGATTGGTGATAAATTTGATTCAGGATTAGCTGATATGTTGATGGTTCATTACCAAACTTACTCGTTGACTCAGAACTTCCTTAACTCACCTCCCGATGATACTTTTGTGGTTCAGATAGCACCTAGTCAAACGCTTAAATCGAGCTCATTAATGAGTCATAAAGATGATTTACTGCATGATTACGAATTGGGGTTAGAAGCTGGCTATCGTTTTGTTGAAACTTATTCTTCCACTGACAACGCTCGTAGCTCACATACGCCACATTTGGTAACCGATGCTGCCGGAAAAAAATACTTGTAGAAAAGTTTTTTGAAATGGAGAGGGTTATTGAACTTGGTCCGATAACCCTTTCTTTTTTATTTGCTCTCGAAAACCAAAACTTTAAACACTGAATAATTAGCCTTCGGGCTTTAGATGATTGAACAAACTTGAAGATTTTAGAGTTAGGTTACAGGCAGAATTCTCATACAGTTGGTCGATCCGGCTACATCCATAATGTCCCCTTGTGTGATGATCACTAGATCGCCACATGTGAGATATCCTTTTTCTTTCAAGCAGGCGAGCGTAGAGAGCGCAATATCAAGGCTGTCTTTGGCTTCTGTTTCAAAGTAAATTGGGGTAACCCCTCTGTACAATGTGCAACGGTTAAGTGTGCTTTCGTTACGAGATAGTGCGTAGATGGGCATATCGGCGCTGAGGCGTGACATCATCAGTGCTGTGCGTCCGGATTCAGTGAGAGTGACCACGCCTTTAATTCCTTCCATATGGTTCGCAGAGTAAATGGTCGCCATCGAAACGGTTTCTTCAGCCGTTACAAAGGTACGATCAAGACGGTAATTGGAGTGGTTGTTAATACCCGCCATCTTTTCAGCGCCAATACAGACTTCTGCCATTGATTTCACGGTTTCGACTGGGTAATCGCCTGCTGCTGTTTCACCGGAAAGCATTACGGCATCCGTCCCATCAAGTACGGCATTCGCTACATCCATGACTTCTGCCCGAGTTGGCATTGGAGCGGAGATCATCGACTCCATCATCTGAGTTGCGGTGATCACTGTTCGATTAAGCGCCCCTGCACGACGTATAAGCTGTTTTTGTACTCCAACCAACTCTGGGTCACCAATCTCTACTCCTAGGTCACCACGGGCCACCATGACCACATCTGAGGCCATTATGATGTCATCCATGTTCTCAATAGTGGCGACTGTCTCTGCTCGTTCCACTTTAGCCACAAGATGAGCCTCTAAGCCGGCTTCATGTGCGAGTTGACGCGCGTAATGCATATCTTCGCCATTGCGAGGGAAAGACACCGCTAGGTAATCCACTTTGATTTGTGCTGCGGTTACGATATCGCGCTTGTCTTTTTCTGTCAGCGCTTCTGCGGATAAGCCACCCCCTTTTTTATTAATCCCCTTGTTGTTGGAGAGAGGGCCTCCGATGATCACTTCAGTGTGGACTTTACACCCTTCGACACTGGTCACTTTTAATTGAACACGACCATCGTCGAGTAATAAGATGTCGTTAGCTGATACGTCGTTTGGCAGCTCTTTGTAATCGAGGCCAACGGCTTGTTGGTTGCCTTCACCTAAACCTAGGTTACTGTCTAGAGTGAACTGGTTTCCGACGGCTAATTGGATCTTGCCATCTTTGAATGTCGACACACGAATCTTTGGACCTTGCAAATCTCCTAAAATGGCGACTTGAGTGCCGAGCCGTTTAGCTATCGCTCGAACTTGTTCTGCGCGTTGGATGTGATCGTCGCTGCTGCCGTGAGAGAAGTTCATACGGACGATATTGGCACCGGCTTTGATGATAGCTTCAAGCACATTACCTTTATCTGTTGAAGGGCCTAGTGTGGTGACGATTTTCGTTTTTCTTAATGCGGCTGTCATGAATACTCCTAGAGTGAGGACTGTAATCTGATTTAAGGCTGAATTAAGTATATGCATTAATTGATAATTTATTGGGAGCTTGGAAGGTATTTCTCCAATTATCCACAATGATTGGATTCATGCCTCAGTCGTGATGTTTTTTTTCGAAAATTAAGTCTTAATTTCTCAATTTGGATGATAATTCTTCTCGAACTATTTGACTCGATACACAAAGATTCATGTATATACGTGATACTGGTCACGGCGATATACCAAGTGACTTCACAATTACTTCGCAAAGTAAAAAAATTATCCAGTTGATGATTTTTGGAGCGTAAAATGTACATGGCTCAACCGGGCCATATTGATCATATCAAACAGGTCAATGCTGGTCGTGTATATAAACTAATTGACCTTAAAGGTCCTATTTCTCGTATCGATTTGTCCAAGCAAAGTGAGTTGGCTCCGGCGAGTATTACTAAAATTACCCGTGAACTCATTGAAGCTCACCTTATTCATGAAACGACGGTTCAAGAAGCCACCACTCGTGGGCGTCCGGCTGTCGGTCTGCAAACCAATAACGAAGGTTGGCAGTTTCTGTCGATGCGTCTTGGTCGTGGATACTTGACAATTGCTCTGCATGAATTGGGTGGTGATGTTCTTATCGATACTAAAATCGATATTCATGAACGTGACCAAGACGATGTGCTTGCTCGCTTATTGCATGAGATTGATGAATTCTTCCAAACCTATGCTGAACAACTCGATAGGGTAACCAGCATTGCGGTTACGCTACCTGGCCTTGTGAATTCTGAGCAAGGTATAGTGTTGCAGATGCCACACTATAATGTTGAAAATTTAGCGTTAGGGCCGGAGATCTATAAAGAAACGGGCTTGCCAGTCTTTATTGCCAATGACACCCGAGCATGGGCATTGGCAGAGAAGCTGTTTGGTAATTCACAAGACAACGACAACTCTGTTCTTATCTCGATTCACCATGGTTTAGGTGCCGGGATTATTCTTGATGGACGTGTTTTGCAAGGGCGTCATGGCAATATCGGTGAATTGGGGCATATCCAGATCGATAAAGAAGGCAAGTTTTGTCATTGTGGTAACCGAGGCTGTTTAGAAACGGTAGCGAGTTCACAAGCGATACGTGACCAAGTGAAAGCAAGACTCGCAAATGGTGAAGCATCAACCTTGTCTGTGTTTGAAGATGTCACCATTGAGCAAATTTGCGCGGCAGCAGCAAATGGAGATGAGTTAGCCGTCGAAGTGATTGAGCAGTTAGGTCGCTACCTAGGTGCGGCGATTGCGATTGTGATTAACCTATTCAACCCAGAGAAAATATTGGTTGGCGGTGTTATTAACCAAGCAAAAAGTGTCCTATACCCTGAAATTCAAAAGTGTATCGAAGAGCAGAGTTTATCGGTTTACCATCAAGACTTAGAGTTGGTGGAGTCTCGTTTTTATAAGCAGGCGACCATGCCGGGTGCTGCGCTTATCAAGCAGGCTTTGTACGATGGTCAGCTATTGATGAAAGTTATTGAAGGTTAGCTTCTTTACTACTGTTATAGTCTACTCCAACCATACACCTAAGCTTCGTATTGCAGTACTTTTGGTACTTAGTTTAAGTATTCTGTGATTGGCGCTTTGTGTTATCCTATTGAAGTAGGCTATTGTAGCCAAAGTTATTATTTGTCACTAAGGTGTTGTATGTCTGGAGTTTTAAATTCGGTTGATCAAAGAACCAAACTGGTAGGTGAAAACCGTCTGGAACTCTTATTATTCAGTTTAAATAGTCGTCAACTATTTGCGATTAACGTGTTTAAAGTGAAAGAAGTCCTAAAATTGCCAGTACTCACTCGCTTTCCAGGCTCCCATCATAATATTACTGGCGTTGCTTCTTTGCGCGGTGAATCCGTCCCTGTAATTGATTTACGTAGTGCGATAGGCTTTCCGCCATCACGTGCCGACTCTCAAGAAAGTAATTTGATTATTACGGAGTACAACCGAACCGTTCAAGGTTTTTTGGTTGGGCAAGTTCGCAATATTGTGAATACGATGTGGACTGAAATCCAGCCACCACCCAAGACTGCAGGGCGTGCAAACTACCTAACAGCGATTACGCATATTCAAGAAGAAGATCAACATAAAATTGTTGAGATCATCGATGTTGAAAAGGTACTAGCTGAGATCATTGATTACGATGTTTCTATCTCTGAAGGGGTTTTAGACGAGAAGCTCGCCAATGAGATGGTTGGACGTAACGTTCTTATTGTTGATGACTCTTCAACAGCACGTAACCAGATTAAAGGCACGTTGTCACAACTCGGCCTGAATATTATTGAATGTTGTGATGGCTTAGAAGCGTTGAATCTGCTTAAGGGATGGTGTGACGAAGGTAAAGACATTAATCAGGAAATATTGTTGATGATTACCGATGCTGAAATGCCTGAAATGGACGGCTACAAACTGACTCATGAGGTTCGTAGTGATCCAAGAATGCGTGACTTATTCATTACGCTAAATACTTCATTAAGTGGTAGTTTCAATGAAGCAATGGTTGAGAAAGTAGGGTGTAATCGCTTCATTTCTAAATTCCAGCCAGACCTATTAGTTGAAGTGACTCAAGAACGAATGCGCCAGATTTTGTAAGTAATACTGCTGTTTGGTTTGCTTTGAATAATCTTATAGCGAGTATTCGTTAATATTGGTTTCTTAAAGAAATATACCCAATCACTAGCGCGATCTTTCACAAACCATCTAAGGTAGCAGCTCTTAATGATATGGTTAACGTCTAAAGTCGTTATTGCTTTGAACTAATTGTTTATAGAGCCTTTAAGAAAAGGCTTACGGCGGATAGCGTTGAGGTATCATTCAATAATTTGAACTGAATTGAAGGGAAGCAGATGCTTCCCTTTTTCGCTTTTAGCGTTTATGAAAACGGCTATCTGAGTCGCTAATGGAAATCCCGTGATTTGGTTTTCAAACCAACAATTTCATCGGTAATATCGATGAGCTTCCCAGCAATCACATGCATTACTTCGCCTTCCTTTTCTAATATTCCCTGTACTTTTAATGCTTTGGCTGTGAGGTAGGCTTTCTGCTGAGCTCGTGCGGTAGCTCCCCATACAACAACATTAATATTACCAGTGCTATCCTCCAGAGTGACAAAGGTGACACCTGCCGCGGTTCCGGGAGATTGTTTTCCTGTGACTAATCCGACAACGGTGACCATAGATTTGTGCCTTTGTTGTATTAGATCTTTCATGTGTGTGAATCGACCTAATCGTCCTGCTTCTTCGAGCAAAGTGATGGGGTGCTTGTTTAATGAAATCCCGACACTGGTGAAATCTTCCAATAGATCCTGCATCTCATTGGGTTTATGCAAAGCGTGCTCTACCTTGTCGTAAGCCTGACGAAATAGAGGCAGGTCAGAAGCGGAGTCCATCAGTGCCCAACGAGTCTGGAAGCGGTCTCCCGAGACATTATTCAGTGCATTTGCGGAGGCCAGTAGCTCGATATCTTTTTTATTCATCGATAACTGTTTAACCTGACTAGGGTGGCGATAACCGGAATGCGGACGATTGGCGAGCACGCTTTGAATCCCATGCTCGCTGAACCCTTTGATTTGTCGTAGCCCTAAGCGAATCGCTAAACCATTCTGATGTTCAACGACTATGTGGTTGTCTTGCGAGGCGTTCACACATACCGGAAGTATCACCACATTGTGTCGTTGTGCGTCTTGTACCAATTGTGAAGGGCTGTAAAAGCCCATGGGTTGGCTGTTCAGTAAAGAAGCGTAGAAACACTCTGGGTAGTAACATTTCAACCAAGCTGAACAATAGGCTAATACCGCAAACGAAGCTGAATGGCTTTCCGGAAAACCGTACTCGCCAAAACCGCATATCTGTTTAAATATCTGTTCGGCAAACTCGGTTTTGTAGCCCCGTTTTTGCATGCCTTCGATGAGTTTGTTTTTAAACTTAAACACGTTACCGTTTTTCTTCCAAGCGGCCATCGCGCGCCTGAGTTGATCCGCTTCTCCGCCAGTGAACCCTGCAGCTACCATCGCGAGTTTAATCACTTGTTCTTGAAAGATAGGTACACCTAAGGTGCGTGATAGTACCGATTCCACCTCTTTAGATGGGTAACTTATGGGTTCAATGCCATCTCGACGTTTTAGAAATGGATGTACCATATCGCCCTGAATTGGCCCCGGGCGCACGATAGCGATTTGAATCACCAAGTCGTAATAAGTTTTCGGTTTAAGCCTTGGCAGCATGCTCATTTGCGCGCGAGACTCAATTTGGAATATCCCGACCGTGTCTGCTCGTTGAATCATGCCGTAAACCTGAGGATCGTCCTTAAGGCGAGTGATCTCAGCAATGGTCAGTGATCGCCCGTGAATACGTTTGATCAGGTCGAAACATTTACGAATCGCAGAGAGCATACCCAGCGCGAGCACATCAACTTTCAGCAAGCCTAAGGTTTCTAGATCATCCTTATCCCATTGAATAATGGTTCGATCGTGCATCGCGGCATTCTCGACGGGAACCAGTTCATACAAAGGCCCAGAAGATATGACAAAGCCACCGACATGTTGAGATAAGTGACGTGGGAAGCCGATAATCTCATTAACCAAGTGGATAAACTGCTGCCCCTTCAAAGAATCAGGTTGTAGCCCCAATTGAGTTAACTGAGCCTGCCAAACTAGGCTTTTGTCTCTGCGATTCGTGTTCTTAATGAAATAATCAAGCTGGGTTTCTTGTAGCCCTAACGCTTTACCGACATCTCTTACTGCACTTTTGAAGCGATATGAAATGACCGTTGCGGCAAGCGCAGCGCGTTCTCTACCGTATTTTTGATAGATGTATTGGATGACTTCTTCACGTCGTTCGTGCTCAAAATCGACATCAATATCGGGCGGCTCATCGCGCTCTTTACTGATGAAGCGCTCAAATAACACCGAGATCTGTCTTGGATCGACAGAGGTGATTTCTAAGCAGTAACAGACTACGGAATTGGCCGCTGAACCTCGACCTTGGTAAAGAATGCCTTGGCTTTTGGCAAACATGACGATGTCATGAATGGTGAGAAAGAAGAAAGGGTAGTCGAGATCATCAATCAATCCGAGTTCTTTATCTATGATTTGTTGAATGTTGCTAGGCACACCTTGTGGGAAGCGAGCTTGTTTCCCTCTCTCGACCAACATGCGCAGATAACTCATGGGTGTCTCACCTTGAGGAATCAGTTCACTGGGATATTCGTAGCGCAAACTGTTTAACTCAAATTCGCACAGTTCTGAGATTCGGTTGCTCTCTTCTAGCCACTCCGCTTTGAAAATACGTGAGAGCTTATTGATGCTTCGTAAACAGCGCTCGGCATTGGCCAGTAAGTGACTACCCACTTCAGTAATGGGTTTTTGGTACTTGATCGCGGTGAGTGAGTGCTGTAAGGGCAAGCGATTAGTGTTGTGCATCAACACGCCACCACAAGCTGTAATCGGCAATTGATGATGTTGTGATAGCTCAACACAGTAATCCATGTACTGCAGGTCGGTTTGTTTTAGGTGTCGTTGTAGGCCAATCCACAGCCGGCCGGAGTGATGCTGAGAAAGCCATTGTCCCCAATGTGAATCTTCATTTTTCTGTTGAGGTAACCAAAGAATGAAGCAATGCTTAGCCGACATGATATCCCATTCAGAGAGCTGATAATGTCCTTTGCTGCTACGACGTCTCGCGTTGGTAATAATACGGCACAGCTCGGCATAGGCCGTTCTATTTGGGCATAACAAGACAACTTGGCACTCGTCATTTAACCAAAACATGCTCCCGACAATTTGCTTGAGCGACAGTTTATGTTGCTTGATTGCAGAGTGAACCTTCACGATGCCCGCTACCGAGCACTCATCGGTGACCGCGAATGCTTTGTAACGTAAGAAGTCGGCTTGTAAAACAAGCTCTTCTGCGTGCGAAGCTCCCTCAAGGAAGGAGTAATTACTTTGGCAGAAAAGCTCTGAGTATTGCTGAGACATAACGTAACCTCACTTAATCATTGAGAGTGAACATGATTGAAAAGGGGCGTTTAAATGGAACCAGTGGCAAGAACGACTTACCAAACTGTCTTACTGACTAGCTGAACAAACCGTGCAAGAACCACTGTTTATCTGGTGTTCTAAATACCCATAACCACCGCCCGTTTTTGCTGTAAGCGATAAAGTAGTCACGAATGATCTTCTCTCCGTCCCACCACCCAGACACAATGCGTTCAGGGCCTTGAGACAAGGTGACGCTCTCTGTTAATACTTCAGGCTCAGGCAGCAGAATACTCGGCCTGAGTCGCTGTTGATTAATACTGATAGCTGTTGTGGTTTGTTGATTGGCCTTTTGGGGAGTTAGAGCCTTTTTTGCCACATGACTTAGTGTTGGTAGTGAATATTGATTGTTTTTCTCTGGCCTAGGATCCTGCTGCATTTTAGGAGTTTGAATACAGGCTTGCCCAAGCTTCGCCTGTAACAGTGAAAGTAGGTCTAGCGCAGCAAGCGTTCCGGTATTGCCATCAAAAAGATCATGGTAGGCCATTTGGGGTTCTCCATGACGAATCAAGCTGAGTGTCAGCCCCTGAACCGGTGCTGTGAGCTTTAGTGACTCTAAAGTTAGATGGGTAAGGCTCGCCCATTTGCTTGCAAGATAATCGCCCTGTGCTGAATAAAAAGAGACAGGGTGATCGTCTTTATCCCTTAGATGCAAAGTCAGCGTCAACTCGAAAGCCACTCGGTCGCGCAGCTTCAAAAAACACTCGAGCTGATTCAACAATTTCAGCAAAGGCTTTTCGATAAACAGGATGTTTTCAATATCAAACAGTAACTCCAAATATTGTTGAAAACTCTCTGGTGGATGATAGAAATCAATCAGGTGTTTGAACTGCCCATTAAGGCGACCAACATAGTTGACCAAGTCGATATCAAAGCGACGTGCGACTTCTTGCAAAGGCAACTTTAATAGGTCTTCCACTAAGTTAATGCCGACGCGGTTCAGACGCTCCACTTGCTTAGTTGGCAGCTCGCTAGAACTCAATGTTTGCTGATTGGCCCATGCTTTCATTTGTTCAACATTATTAGTGACTTGGTTGATTGATTGTTTACCCAAAAGGATTGCAGAAAGCGGCGAATAACCTGTGGCAAAGCTGAACTGGATGTTGAGTAACTCTAAATGGCTTTTGAGTTCGAGCCAGTAATTATCTAGCCCGTTGTAAAACGACAGCATGTTAGAGGCTTTAATCAATAAACCATTGGGCGGCAGTAATGCCATATCTGATGTAACTAAATATGCCCATTGAGCGATCTCTTTCAGTTTATTTTTCTCTAGCTCAATGCTGTAAGGGTGGACGTGTAAGTTGTGGCAAAGTGCCGCTGCAGACCCGAGTCCCATGCCTAGTGTGATGCCTGATTGCAGTGCGGCTTGGTTAGCCTGTAGCACGCGATGATCTTTTTCATCGACAATGATAATAGGCTGAGCGTGTGATGCTCCGTTCAAACTTAATTCATTAGAGTTAAACAAGGTATCTAACTGCAGAGATGGAAAGTGTAGATAAAGCCACAACATACGTTAGCCTTGCTTCGCAATAGGGAAAGCCGGCACCGTATTACTAGACAAAGCGTGAGTCGAACTGTTTTGATTGATGACTTTTTCTGTGAGTAACGGCCAGTTTTGGCTCATGTCGAGAATAAAGCTGCCATACGACCAGCTGCCTTTTCTCTTTGTGACCTCAACCTTTAACCCCTGCGCGTGAGAAGAGAGTTTCATGCTTAAAGAAACGGGTAGGGACAACTGATTATGGCTGGTGGCTTTAAAGTGAAATTGCAGGCACTTACCCGTTTCGCTTGCTGCTTGCAGGCGCTTGGTTTGGTGGATTTCTAGATTGGCTCCCCATAGCAATACAGAATGACAAGCACCACTCTTGAGGCATTGTTCTGCGGCCCATAGTGCATCGAGAGCACGCTGAGGTTGGATGACTAGGATGTTCTCTAGTGGAATATTTTGTTCGTTGAAAAACTCGGCACAGAGCTTCCCTGGTGGGTTGATGAAAATGGCCAGTTTCTGTGAGTTTTGTTGAGCTAAATAAGGCGTGAGTAGACGAAGTTCGCCGATCCCTTGTTGTGATTCCACCTCAATAACGCCGTGCATTGGAAAGCCTCCATCAAGCTGTTTATCCAATTGAGGATAGCCTGTTGAAGTGGTACTTCCTTGCGTTGTTGATTGTAACCCTTTCCAGATTAGCTGGCGGTCTTGTAAGCTTTTTATTAGTTCATGCATAATTAAATACCTGTATATTTATACAGTATATTTAACAATGAAAAAGATGCAAAGAGAAATGATGAAAATCAGGTGAATTAAATATTAGATGGTTGATTTAGATACAAAAAAAGCCGCTATGGAAGCGACTTTTTACTGTTGGTTAATGATATCAGTTACTTAGGTTGAGCATCGATACATTGACCATTAATGTCTGTCACACTTGGATTCATTAAGTGCAGGTACAGTGGAATGATGTCGAGTGGCGTTTTTAGCTTATTCGCATCTTCTCCTGGGTACGCTTTTGCACGCATGCGTGTTTGAGTGCCGCCCGGATTGATTGCGTTAACACGGATGTTCGTGTCTTCAAGCTCGTCCGCTAGGATTTGCATCATACCTTCTGTTGCAAACTTTGAAATCGCGTAAGTGCCCCAGAACGCGCGGCCAGAGTGGCCAACCGTTGAAGAGGTAAAGACAATACGACCCGCTTCCGCTTTCTTAATGACAGGCAGCAGTGCTTGAGTCATTAGAAACTCAGCTTTAACGTTGATTTGCATGACGCCATCAAAGGTCTCTTCATCGATTTGATCGAATGGACTTAACGTACCAAGCACACCTGCGTTATGCAGTAGGCCGTCTAAACGACCAAACTGTGATTCAATGGTTTCAGCCATATCAACGTAGTTCTGTTTTGTCGCGCCTTTTAAATCCAATGGGATAATCGCAGGTTGTGGGTAACCAGCGCTTTCGATTTCGTCGTAAATCAATTCAAGGTTTTTGACATTACGGCCTAACAGAATGACAGTTGCGCCATGTTGAGCGAAGCTTAGTGCGGCTTGGCGACCAATGCCAGCACCGGCACCTGTAACCAAAATTACTTTATCTTTGAGGGCATCTGTAGAGATTGGGTAATCCACTGTGCTTATCCTTCTTTCTTTTATTATGTTCGTCATTCCATTGATGTTTAATTACACAGATAACCGCAGGAATGATGAGAAATTCTTGGTAATCGTGACAAGATGGTTACAATACACTAATTCATACAATAGGGGATATGACATTGGAATTTTTGTTGGACTACGGCTTGTTTTTAGCCAAGATTGCGACCGTTGTAATCGCCATCATTGCCATTTTAGTGATTGCTAAATCGGTGGGTGGTAAATCAAGCGCAATTAAAGGTGAGCTGGAAATCACTAACCTATCGGAACATCACAAACAGACTATTGAACAATTAGAGCACCATTTGCATGATGATACTTTCATCAAAGCACGTGATAAAGCAGAAAAGAAAGCAGAAAAAGAGAAAGTAAAGTCACGCGGTAAAGAAGTGAAGAAAGCAGCGAAAGAGGGGGAGCTTGATAGCAAGCGTGAACCACATCTATTCGTTCTTGATTTTAACGGCAGCATTGATGCGAAAGAAGTGGCTTCATTACGTGAAGAAGTAACGGCGGTTCTAGCTGTGGCTCGTGAAGGTGATGAAGTATTGCTTAAGCTTGAATCTGGCGGTGGCATGGTTCACGGCTATGGTTTGGCCTCTTCTCAACTTGATCGTATTAAAGCGGCAGGCCTACCTCTGACTATCTCGGTAGATAAAGTCGCAGCAAGTGGCGGTTACATGATGGCATGTATTGCAGACAAAATCGTATCTGCACCTTTTGCTATTGTTGGTTCTATTGGCGTTATCGCTCAATTGCCTAACTTCAATAAATTGCTTAAAAAGCATGATATTGAGTTCGAACAGTTAACGGCAGGTGAGTACAAGCGCACGCTAACTATGTTTGGTGAGAACAGCGATAAAGCACGTGAGAAGTTTAAAGAAGAGCTAGAAGAGACACACGGCTTATTCAAAGACTTTATTCGTGACCACCGTCCTGCGCTAGACCTTGATAAGGTTGCAACGGGCGAACACTGGTTCGGTACACAAGCTCATGAACTTGGGCTGGTGGATGAGATAAGTACTTCTGATGATTTAGTCGTAGCAGCATGCAAAGACAAGACGGTTCTAGCGATTCACTACGTACAGAAGAAAAAACTATCAGACAAGCTAGCTGGCGTTGCAGGTAAATCTGCAGACAGCGTGCTGATGAAGCTGATAGAACGCGGTCAAAAGCCGATTGTTTAAGTTTATACCAATCGTAGTAAATAATTGCTCGTCTTAGCTTGTTAAAAGGCTCGATAACTTCACTAGAATATTTGATTGTAGAGTAACTACTTATCGAAAAATTCTGCTTGGTTTTCAAGCCTTTTCCAGCACCATTTCTAAATGTCTTTTTACATATAGAGTGTCAACGTTAGCGAGTTAAGCGTTAAATCTTGGTTCCATAATCATTACGTTTGGGACAAGTGGTCAGGATCTCTCTATGACCCGTATCGTTGAGCTCTTCCAAAATGACATCAAAGCCCCATAAGCGGTATAGATGTTTCATGACTTCATCATAGCCTTTATCAAGAGGAATCCGGTCGTGAGGCCTATATTGCAGTGTCATCGAGCGATCACCACGGACATCTACATTTAGTACCTGAATATTAGGTTCAAGGTTACTTAAGTTATATTGTGCAGCGAGCTTCTCTCGAATCAAACTATAGCCTGGATCATCATGGATAGCGCTGACTTCAATAGTGTTCTTATGGTCATCGTCGAGCACAGAGAACAGCTTAAAGTCCCTAATGATTTTTGGAGAAAGATACTGGCTGATAAAGCTTTCATCTTTGAAGTTATGCATAGCAAAATGCACGGCTTCTAACCAATCACTTCCGGCTAACTCAGGAAACCACTCTTTGTCTTCATCGGTTGGTTCTTCACAGATGCGTCGGATGTCTCTAAACATCGCAAACCCAAGCGCATAAGGATTTATGCCATTGAAATAAGGGCTGTTGTAAGCCGGTTGTGCGACCACGCTAGTATGGCTGTGTAAGAATTCTAAGATGAACTTATCACTTACTAAGCCTTCATCGTAAAGGTGGTTAAGGATGGTGTAGTGCCAGAAGGTTGCCCAACCCTCATTCATTACTTGGGTTTGCTTCTGTGGGTAGAAATACTGGCTGACTTTACGGACGATACGGACACATTCACGTTGCCAAGGTTCAAGCAGTGGAGCGTTTTTTTCGATGAAGTAGAGAATGTTCTCTTGAGGCTCGCTAGGAAAACGAATCGCTTCCTTTTCTTCTTTGTCTTGACTTTTAGGCACCGTTCTCCATAACTCATTGACTTGAGATTGCAGGTAAGCCTCTCGCTCTTCCTGTCTTGCGGTTTCTTCTGCGATTGAAATCTTCTCTGGACGTTTGTATCTATCTACGCCGTAGTTCATCAGTGCGTGACAAGAATCGAGAAGTTGCTCTACTTCTGCAACACCGTATTTTTCTTCGCACTCAGTAATGTATTTTTTAGCGAACAATAGGTAGTCGATGATGGAACTGGCATCGGTCCATGTTTGAAACAGATAGTTGCCTTTAAAGAAAGAGTTATGGCCGTAACAAGCATGAGCCATAACGAGTGCCTGCATAGTGACGGTGTTCTCTTCCATCAGATAAGCGATACAAGGATCTGAATTGATGACAATTTCGTATGCTAAGCCCATTTGGCCGTGCTTGTAGTTTTGTTCGGTTTGAATGAATTTTTTACCAAAAGACCAGTGGTTGTAATTGATGGGCATACCAATGCTGGAATAAGCGTCCATCATCTGTTCTGAGGTAATCACTTCAATTTGGTTCGGGTAAGTATCTAAACGGTAATGCTGCGCCACACGCTTAATTTCAACGTGATATTGCTCTAATAGGTTGAACGTCCAATCGGGTCCGTCAGGTAGCATTTTCTCGTTGTTCTTTTGCGTAGCTTCGTTCTTTTCTGCAACGTTTGATTTCGCTGTCATGGCAAGCCCCTTACGCTGTTTCTTTTTGGAATAGCTCTCTAAACACAGGAAAAATATCATCCACTGTTCTAATATTTTTCATCGCAAAGTTGTCAAAGCTGTTTTCGAGTTTTTCGTATTCGTGCCAAAGCGTTTGGTGAGAGCGGCGTGTTATTTCGATGTATGAGTAATATTGGCAGATAGGCAGAAGCTTATTCACCAACAGTTCTTTACAGCGAGGGGAGTCATCAGCCCAATTATCGCCGTCAGAGGCTTGAGCGGCGTAGATATTCCATTCACTTGCTGGGTAACGGTCAGCTACAATTTCTTTCATTAATTTTAGTGCGCTGGAAACGATAGTGCCGCCCGTTTCTTGCGAGTAGAAGAACTCATGTTCGTCGACTTCTTTCGCCTGAGTATGATGACGAATAAACACCACATCGACATTTTCATAAGTGCGATTGAGGAACAGATACAGCAGTACGTAGAAACGTTTTGCGATGTCTTTGGTGGCTTGATCCATTGAGCCCGACACATCCATCAAACAGAACATCACCGCTTGGCTAGATGGAATAGGGCGCTTCTCATAGTTTTTAAAACGTAAGTCGAAGGTGTCAATGAAGGGCACGTTTTCAATTTTTTTGCGTAGCTCGGCGATCTCTTCTTTTAGGCGACTTTCTTCGAAGGGTTGTGCCGGTTCCGTCATTTTAACTTGGTCAAGTTGCTCCATCAGTAGGTTAAGCTCGCGTTTTTTACTAGCTGTCATCGCGGTTCTTCGAGCTAGAGACTGCTGTAGTGAACGCACGATAGCGATGTTGGATGGAATCCCCGCGCTTTGGTAACCAGAGCGGTGTGTTTTCCATTCGGTGATTTTATTGACTTGATTCTTTTCTAGGTTAGGCAGGGCTAAATCTTCAAATAGAATATCAAGATATTCATCTTTTGAAATTTGGAAGGTAAATTCATCTTGGCCTTCGCCATCAGGGCTCGCGTCCCCTTGCCCCGAACCATCACCTTGGCCCCCACCTTTAGGGCGCTCAATTTTATCGCCAGTAATGAACTGGTCATTACCTGGATGTACGCGTTCTCTTACGCCGCCTTGACCTTGATGAAAGCTTGGCTCTTTGATGTCTTTATGAGGAATAGTGACGTCTTCACCCGTTTCAGTATTGGTGATTGAGCGTCGGTTGACTGCATCGGCCACAGACTCTTTGATTTGCTCTTTATGGCGTCTTAAGAAGCGCTGCCTGTTTACAGCGCTCTTATTTTTGCCATTGAGCCTCCGATCGATAAATTGTGCCATAAGAACTCCCTCTCAGCTGATGTCGCGATCCTACTTTTATTTAGGTTGTACGAGCGGTTCACTTGAACTGCTCTGTACAGTTTAGTTATGAGGATTTGCGAACTCTTAGGTACCACTCAGATAGTAGCCTAACTTGTTTTTCGGTGTAGCCTTTCTCCATCATACGAGCAACGAAGTCGTCGTGTTTTTTCTGATCATCCGTAGAGGTTTTAGCATTGAACGAAATAACAGGAAGTAGTTCCTCTGTGTTAGAGAACATTTTTTTCTCAATCACAGTGCGCAGTTTTTCGTAGCTTGTCCAAACGGGGTTTTGCCCGTTATTATTGGCTTTGGCACGAAGCACAAAGTTCACAATCTCATTTCGGAAGTCTTTAGGGTTACTGATTCCAGCTGTTTTTTCGATTTTTTCTAGCTCAGCATTCAGAGAAGCGCGATCAAATAGCTGTCCTGTTTCTGGATCACGGTACTCTTGGTCTTGAATCCAGAAGTCAGCATAGATGACATAGCGGTCGAAAATATTCTGACCGTACTCAGAGTAAGACTCTAGATATGCGGTTTGAATCTCTTTACCGATGAATTCTACGTATCGAGGCACTAGATATCCTTTCAAGAACTCGAGGTACTTCTCGGCGGTTTCTTGAGGGAATTGCTCACGCTCGATTTGCTGTTCGATGACGTAGAATAGGTGAACAGGGTTAGCTGCTACCTCAGCTTGGTCGAAGTTGAACACACGAGAAAGGATCTTAAAGGCGAAGCGCGTCGATAGCCCTGACATACCTTCGTCAACACCGGCATAGTCTCGGTACTCTTGGTAACTCTTCGCTTTTGGATCGGTATCTTTCAGTGTTTCCCCGTCGTAGACACGCATTTTGGAGAACAGTGATGAGTTTTCTGGCTCTTTGAGTCGAGACAAAATACTGAATTGTGATAGCAGTTCTAGTGTACTAGGTGAGCAAGGTGCTTTAGACAATTCACTGTGCTCAAGCAGTTTCTGATAGATCTTCACTTCTTCAGAAACACGTAGACAGTAAGGCACTTTTACAATGTACACACGGTCTAGGAAAGCTTCGTTGTTTTTGTTGTTGCGGAAAGTTTGCCATTCTGACTCATTCGAGTGAGCTAAGATCATGCCATCGAACGGTAATGCAGAAAGTCCTTCGGTACCGTTAAAGTTACCTTCTTGTGTTGCCGTTAAGAGAGGATGTAGGACTTTAATAGGCGCCTTAAACATCTCTACGAATTCCATTAAACCTTGGTTTGCTTTACACAGCGCACCAGAGTAGCTGTAGGCATCAGGATCATCTTGAGAGAAGTGCTCAAGCTTGCGAATATCAACTTTACCAACAAGAGATGAGATATCTTGATTATTTTCATCTCCTGGCTCTGTCTTCGCGATCGCTACTTGATCGAGAATCGAAGGGCGTAGTTTGATGACCTTGAATTTGGAAATATCACCGCCAAAATCGTGTAGGCGTTTTGCAGCCCACGGAGACATAATAGAACGGAGGTAACGCTGCTCAATGCCGTATTCGTTCTTCAGTAAATCACCATCTTCGTTGACATCAAATAGGCAGAAGGGGTGATCATTCACAGGGCTTCGTTCACCGTTGGCAGACAGCACATAGATGGGTAACTTTTGCATTAGTGCTTTGAGCTTTTCGGCAAGAGAAGATTTACCACCGCCCACGGGGCCAAGTAGGTAAAGGATTTGTTTACGTTCTTCTAGGCCTTGTGCGGCATGCTTTAGGTAAGAAACAATCTGCTCAATCGCGTCTTCCATCCCATAAAAATCTTCAAATTCACGGTAACGTGCTATCACTCTGTTGGAGAAAATACGACTTAGATGAGGATCTTGAGCTGTGTCA
Source organism: Vibrio sp. ECSMB14106 (assembly GCF_000972265.1). Lineage (NCBI taxonomy): Bacteria > Pseudomonadati > Pseudomonadota > Gammaproteobacteria > Vibrionales > Vibrionaceae > Vibrio > Vibrio sp. ECSMB14106. Next base: position 163,537 of record NZ_LAUM01000001.1, read on the forward strand.
ATCACCTCCGGTTCGCCAATAGCCAGCAGTAAGCGCTCAGCAGCGTTAGCATAAGCACTTTTATCGTCTCTACACAGCCCCAAGAATTCTTGCAATGTCAGCTCTTCTTCCTTGGCCGCTTCATAACGTGATTGATAGTGGTCAAAAATACTCATAGTCACATTCCCCTTGTTAACCAGTCAAAACTGACGAGCGATTGAAAAATAGGCTCTTCCTACATTTTAAGGTTAGACCCGCTTCCACAATTTTGCTTAACAATTATGTATTTATTTACAATTTTGCGTGTGGAAAGCTCGGCGAAAGCAATAGGCAACTTGAAGCGAGCAAAATCAAATTATTTTGCATTCGAGAGGGGCTAGCCGTTTGTTTTATGATTTTAGGCAGCTTTCCAATTCTTGAACTGGATTTATGTGCATTAGACGTATAATCGAGCTTGATGTTTCTTTTTCGAATGAGCTTCTTTATCGTGCGCTGCGTTATCATAAATTGATGGCTGAATAGGTCGAAGCAATGAAAAAATCCTTCGTTAAAACAGCCGATGTGAGACAACCATATAAATGGCAGTGACAACACATGAAAAGTGGAAGGCGCGAGAAACGTCAGTGTGGAATCAATTCTCAAATAATTATATGAGTAGGGCTGTAAGCAATAGCGGATTCACGCCTAGTATTTAAGATTCAAGTAATAAAAAGGGCTACTCAGTTGAGTAACCCTTCTTTGTATATATCGATGTTGTAAATCAGTTGGTGTCGCTGCAATCTAGTGTTGTTTATTAAGCTTAAGCTTAAGCTTAAGCATTAAAGATTTGAGATAGCTCTGTCGCACATAGGTGGTACTGACGAGGGCAATTGCGCCATGTAATTAACATGCGACGGTATTTCTCTAGCATTGGCATTTGGCTATTAAAATGGTGGTCAGCTTTGTCGAATTGAGGGTAAAGCCCTTCAGAGCCCACTAGGAAGCGTACGTAGTGTGTTCTCTGCACTTCAGAAGTGATATCAAAACCGAGAAACTGTAGACGACGTTGGTCAACCTCAGTACGTTCTTGATTTTCTAGCATTTTGTGTGATTCTTGCATTGCATGGTACATTTCCATGATGTCGATAATTTCACGACACTCAGCTTCAGTTAAACAACCAAATTCCTTGTTAAGCTCTTGCATTTGGAGTTCGTAACCGCGCTCTACAATCGTTTGTAGACGTTGGTACTTAGCTGAATTCTCAGGATCCATTTGAGACATTAGGTAGTATTGATTCGATAGAATTAGACGCTGAGCATTGGTCATTTCCATGGGAGGAGCCTCACTAAAAACTAAATGTTGTATTCTTTTGTTGCAGTAAGAGTAACAGCATTCCTACGAGTGGAAACATGATCTCAACACGGATTTAATATGATTTTTTGAATTGATAAACAAAAGTTGTAAAGAAAAGTGAAAGGATTGTTTTGATACCAATCACAGTAAGTAAGTGATCATAAATAGCGCAGGAAAAAGGCTTAAGAACAAAGCAGACATTTTCGATAAGTAGTTATTCTACAATCAAAATTTCTAACGCAGTTATTGAGCGTTTTAACCAGCTAGGATGACCAGTTATTTACTACGATTGGTATAATCATAAAAGAAAAAGCCCCAATCGAAATTGAGGCGTTTGAAATCACTATCAACGTTAGTGTAGGTTAGTATTTGACGTTTGGGTGATACTGACTAAGTACGGCTACAATCTCGTCCATTTTCTCTTTACTTGGAGGTTGTATACCTTCAAGAGGGTAGTCATGGCCAAGTGCTTCCCACTTGTGAGCACCAAGCTTGTGATATGGAAGTAGTTCTACTTTTTCAATGTTATCCATGTTTTTAATGAATTCACCTAAAAGGTGAGCATCTTCTGGAGTATCGGTGTAACCCGGAACAATCACGTAACGAATCCAAGTGGTTTTTCCGATCTTGTGTAGGTAGCGTGCAAAATCAAGCGTACGTCTATTCGATACACCAATGAAGTCGTGGTGAATCTCATCTCGCATATGCTTAATATCCAGCATCACTAAATCTGAGGCTTCTAGAACTTCATCGATCACTTCAGTGTGCTTGCGAATGTAGCCATTAGTATCGAGACAAGTGTGAATGCCTTCAGCCTGAGCAGCGCGGAAAAAGTCACGGACAAACTCAGGTTGCAACATTGCCTCACCACCTGAACAGGTGATACCACCACCAGAGGCTTTCATGAAATGACGGTACGATTTTGCTTCGTTGATGATCTCTTCGACCGTTACTTCCTTTCCATCATGAAGATCCCATGTGTCGCGATTATGGCAGTACATACAACGCATTAAGCAGCCCTGAAGAAACACAATAAAGCGGATACCAGGGCCATCGACAGTACCACAAGATTCGAATGAGTGAATACGACCAGTTGTAGACATGAGCTATTCTCGTAGAGGAATTTATGCCCTTTATTTTATTACAAAAACGGTACATAAAATAGGGTCAAATGGTAACGAGGTCTTTAAAAGTAAAGGCAACCATCGACGAAGATGATTGCCTTTCTTAAACTGGAAAAGTAAAGGACAAAAGGCCTTATGGTACCTAGAAGAAAGCAAACATGGTGATGCCACCCGTGGTGTACACTGACTCTTTCGCTTCTTTGTAATCAGGCGTTTTTGCCGTTAGCGCCAAGGATGCACCAACGTGTTGGTTATACCAAGCAAAACCCAGTACGGCTGTCGCTTGTATGTTCTCTAATGTAACATCGTAAATAGCAGGATCTTCGTTGTTTTTATTCGCATACTCGTCCACACCTGAACGATTACCTTCGATAGTCAGGTCGTTAAATCGGTAACGACCTTCAAGGCCAGCATATGTAAACCAACCCGTGTTTGACGCGCCGATCATACCTGCCTTAAATGGGTTTTCTGTGCTGATGTTTGCTGCGCCAAAGTTGCCACCTAAGTCTGTACCCCAACGGAACATGAAGCCTGTTGAAATATCACTTCTAAAGTTACCCACGTTGATTTCTGAAACGTTAGAAATTTCGAAGTCAGTGTTTACTAACGCTTGATTGCGCATTAGGTTGAAATGACTCAGATACCCCACACTACCGGCGTACTCATTATCAACTTGATATTCCCAACCCATAGGTTCGTCTGATTTCGTGATCGAGTGGACTAGCTTTTGAGCGTCTTCAGAAAGAGCACGTTCACCCGTTGTACCAAACGTGATGTTAAAGCGTTGGGCTTGCTGCGGATTCAAGCTAATGTAGTTGAATTCTGTGTGTAGGAAACCGGCATATGGGCGATCATTGGCTGATGGCGTTTCTAGTTCAATATCAGAAGGGGTATACATTTTGTGGCCAATGGTGATCTCCCACTTATCTAGAGAGTTTGCGCCCCAATAAGAAAGACTTAATGGTTTCACCCAATTGTACGGAGTAATACTTGATGATGTGTAACCCAGAAATAAGCCGTTGGTGTAGTCTTGGTCGACACCAAAGATACCATCATTGTCTAAAGCGAAAGTTAATGTAGAACGTTCAGATGCTAATGATGCAAAAGAGAGAAGAATCAATGGTAAACAACGAAGGTAATTCATGTAGCAGTTACTCTAAAATTATGAGCCAAGATAGTACCGTAGTTTGAGTTAATCTATAGAAAAAAAAGTGAATAGAAAGGGAGATTTCTGCTCAATCTAACACTTTGGGATATTGGTGAGGTCAGTACTATTTATATCGAATATAAAAAAAGCCTCGCACATTGGCGAGGCTCATTATTACTGAATGGTCAGTTTAAACGTTGATGTTTATAGAGACTCAGTAAATGTACGTGCGATTACGTCAGCTTGCTGCTCTGTAGTCAGAGAGTTGAAGCGTACAGCGTAACCAGAAACACGAATCGTTAGCTGAGGGTATTTCTCAGGGTGCTTAACTGCGTCTTCAAGAGTTTCGCGGTTAAGAACGTTAACGTTAAGGTGTTGACCACCTTCAATACCAGCTTCGTGGTGGAAGTAACCATCCATTAGGCCTGCAAGGTTAGCACGTTGGCTGTCTTGTTCTTTACCTAGTGCGTTTGGCACGATAGAGAACGTGTAAGAGATACCATCTTGTGCGTCAGCAAACGGTAGTTTACCGACAGACGTTAGTGAAGCTACAGCGCCTTTCTCATCACGACCGTGCATTGGGTTAGCACCAGGAGCGAAAGGAGCGCCAGCACGACGACCGTCTGGAGTGTTACCTGTTTTCTTACCGTATACCACGTTAGACGTGATAGTAAGAACTGACTGTGTAGGGATAGAGTTACGGTAAGTCTTAAGCTTACGGATCTTGTTCATGAACGTAGAAACGAGTTCACAAGCAATGTCATCTACACGAGAGTCGTTGTTACCGTATTTAGGGTAATCGCCTTCGATTTCAAAGTCAGTTGCGATGCCATCTTCGTCGCGGATTGGTTTAACAGTCGCGAATTTGATTGCAGACAGTGAGTCAGCTGCAACAGATAGACCAGCAATACCACAAGCCATAGTACGACGAACGTCACGGTCATGAAGAGCCATTAGAGACGCTTCGTAGCTGTACTTGTCGTGCATGTAGTGAATGCTGTTTAGAGCAGTCACGTATTGCTTCGCTAACCAGTCCATGAAGTGATCTAGGCGGTCCATTACTTTATCGTAATCAAGAACAGCGTCAGTCATTGGAGCTTCTTTAGGACCAACTTGCATCTTAAGTTTTTCGTCCATACCACCGTTGATTGCGTAAAGCATTGTTTTCGCAAGGTTAGCACGAGCGCCGAAGAACTGCATTTGCTTACCAACGATCATTGGAGATACACAACAAGCGATTGCGTAATCATCAGAATCAAGGTCAGGACGCATTAGGTCATCATTTTCGTACTGGATAGAAGAAGTATCGATAGATACCTTCGCACAGAAACGTTTGAAGCCGTCAGGCAGTTGCTCAGACCAAAGAACAGTGATGTTTGGCTCTGGAGAAGGACCCATAGTGTATAGAGAGTTAAGGAAACGGAAGTTCGAACGCGTTACTAGCGTACGACCGTCGATGCCCATACCACCCATAGACTCTGTTGCCCAGATAGGGTCGCCAGAGAATAGCTCATCGTACTCAGGAGTACGTAGGAAACGAACCATACGTAGCTTCATTACGAAGTGGTCGATCATTTCTTGAGCTTGGTCTTCTGTGATTTTGCCAGCAGCGATATCACGCTCGATGTAGATGTCTAGGAAAGTCGAAGTACGACCTAGAGACATTGCAGCACCGTTTTGAGACTTAACAGCAGCTAGGTAGCCAAAGTAAGTCCACTGGATAGCCTCTTGAGCAGTTTGAGCTGGCTCAGAGATATCGAAACCGTATTTAGCTGCCATTTGCTTGATTTGACCTAGAGCACGATGTTGCTCAGAGATTTCTTCACGCAGTTGCATTGTTTCTGCTAGGTTTTCGCCGTTTTCGAATTGCTCTTGAAGAGAAGCAAATTGAGCTTGCTTGTCTTTCATTAGGAAGTCGATACCGTATAGAGCTACGCGACGGTAGTCACCAATGATACGACCACGGCCGTATGCATCAGGAAGACCAGTCAGAACACCAGACTTACGACATTTTAGGATATCAGGCGTGTAGATATCGAAAACGCCAGCATTGTGTGTTTTGCGGTATTCTGAGTAGATTTTTGAAACCATTGGGTCAAGAGTTTCACCGTATGCTTTACAAGAACCTTCAACCATACGTACACCACCGTTAGGGATGATGGCACGTTTTAGTGGTTTCTCAGTTTGTAGACCAACGATAGTTTCAAGATCTTTCTCAATGTAACCTGCATCGTGAGCAGTGATGGTAGAGATAACAGAAGTATCGAAATCTACAGGTGCCTTAGTTGCGTTTTCCTGTTTGATACCTTCCATTACCGAAGACCAAAGCTTGTTAGTTGCTTCAGTACCCTCAGAAACTAGGAAAGACTCGTCGCCTTCATACGGCGTGTAGTTCTTTTGAATGAAATCACGAACGTTTACTTCGCTTTGCCACTCACCTGCAGCAAAATCTTCCCAAGCTTTAGCAAATTGCTCTGCCATGACATACCTACCTTTTTAGTAGAAAAAACACGTACATTAACACTGTTGAGCCAGTGCCCCTCGTAAGGGTAGTACACTCTTATTAATAACAATATGTATGAGCATATTCGCTTCATATGATTATATATATTGTCACTACTCTTTATATGTTGTCTTTAACTCTATGTAATCAAGACTACGCTAAAAAATTTCTGTAAACCTTAAACTAAATCAATAAATACCAACAAAAGTTGAAAAAATTTGAGTAGCAGGGGTTGCCACCCAAACTTTTTTTTAATCTTAATACTACTTTTGTATAGTAAAAGAGGTTATAGCCAAGATGTTAGGCCATACTGACTCTCTAGCATACCAACTGCAAGCATTGCTACTAGACAGATAACTAAAACGCCAACTGGGATAACAATTTTGTCTACAAATGATAGACGCTTCGCACGCTCTTTATCACCAATTAGGCCGTTGTTATCAAGAAGCATAGTTAACGCCCAAGCTAATACTGGGTTAACAACTGCAGAACCAAAGATACAGATACCAGCGGCTTGAGAATCTTTCGAATCCTTAACCATTTGCATACCCGCTTCCAGTAGAGGTAGAGATACACCGACAAGTAGCGCAACACGCATCACTGGTGGCCATACCGCAACGTCCATCGGGAAACCAAGAATTGCAACAATGATACATAGCGAACCAAGTAAGATTGCGCCACCAGGAATGGGACGTTTCGCGATTGCAGCTGGGATCATATAAGTACCCCAAGAAGAAGTGATATTACCACCACCCACTGCAGTACCAACCATTTGACGAACTGAACACATAGTCATTGTGTCATCTACGTCCATCAGAACTTTTTCAGAACGTTTAGGGTAGTTCAACTCTTGGAAGATACGGTGGCCTAAGAAATCAGGTGACCACATTGCTACTGCAAGAATTGCGAACGGTAAAGAAGCGATAAAGTGTTCAATGTTTGGCAAACCAAGCATCCAACCTTCAGAAGTCGAACCCCACCAGTAAACAGGGTTTAGGTTTGGAATACCCATTTCAGTTTCGAACACGATATCGAAACCAGCGCCTAATGCTAATGCAATAGCAAGGCCTGTAAACGCACAGACTGGGATAGCTAACCAACGCTTGTTCACTTTTGCTAGGAAAGCGTAAATAGCAATAGTAATAGCAAGAACGATAAGACCCACGTAACCCATGCTACCCGCTTCAACAGTAGAAGATTGAAGACCAACCGCCCATGCTTGAATTGAGTTGATTTGGCTCATAGTACCGGTTAGGCCTAAGAAAATGAGCAAGCCACCAGCAGTACCTTCTGAAGTCAGGTTAACTAGCTTGGAGCCGCCTTTTAGGAAGCTTAGGATTAGACCGAAAATACCGATAAGGATAGCCAATGCAAGAGGGTGAGCACCAGCTAGAGCGATGGTACCAATAAGAGGGATCATTGGGCCGTGGTTACCGGCAAGGTTGGCTTTTGGATTAAAGAAACCAGAAGCAAGGATACAGAACAGCAGTGCAGGGATAAGCATTTCTACACGAGCTACTTCAATCGCAAATTCTTTACCAAGGTTTACGTGTTCCCAAGCTTGAGTGAGGCCATCAGCCCAAGACATCATTACTGCAGAATACATTGCGATGATACCAATGGTGCCAGCAAGTGCAGGAACAAGGTCTTCAAGTTCAAAGCGGAAATCACGGCCTGGAAGGTTTAGGCCAAAACGACGAGGCTTCATGATTTGAAGTTCGTGGTCTAGGTAATCTGAGCGGCTCTCAAATTCAGAAGCAGGGCGGTGTAGCTCTTTATAGCTTTTCTCTTCTACTTCAGAGTTCGCATTATTGACAACGTCTGACATAGATTCCTCATATTTTTGTGTTAGTAATTCTAAGATTGAATTCTATAATTTCGCGTAATTGCGTTATTTATTAGTTTTAACTTGTTAGCACTATGTTGCGCAGTTTTTATGTGCATTATGCTGTGAAGTTAAAAGAAAAATTTGGCATTTTTTATGCCTTATTGTGTGTCGAGGAGTTTAACAAGCTTACTCTTTAGGGTGATTGATCTTGATCACTTTAAGAGTGTATGTGAAAGAAAGCTACAAAATGAAGCGATTCGTTAACGTACCATTGATGAATCATGTAATTTGTTTTCACAAGTTAACGTTTACTATCTTCTTTGAGCTCTGTTGCCACAGCGTTCGTTGATGTGCCTAAAACTTACGGGATTGTTTAATTACTATCTGCTTATTCTGCTTACTAGCGAAACTCTTACAATCTAGTCCCTTTATAATAATTGTGATTTATGTAATGACTTGTATATTTATGTGTGCGCTATATCTTGTCGGCAATAAAGCATCTTAGTCACATAACTTGTTTTCCTTACCGAGTATTAGGTTACGACAATCTCATTTTGGTTAACTTTATTTAAACAATGTAAGAGAGGGTATTACGAGTTATTGATATAACTCATTCATTAAATTGAGGGTAAAACGCTACATAGTGCATAATAAATCAGCGTGAAGTGCTATTTATTCTGAATTTGCCAGGTTAATAATTTGTTGCATGTTGATCCGTGTGGTGCTAATTTGTATCGCATGAAAAGGTCGGAGTACCTTGCATTTTCACAAACTTGGGAGAGAAAGCGCATGAAAGATGTACCAGCGCTGGACATAAAGGATCTACACAAAACGTTTGGTCAAAATGAAGTTTTAAAGGGAATTTCACTTTCAGCGCATAAAGGCGACGTGGTATCAATTATCGGATCTTCAGGATCGGGTAAAAGTACCTTCCTTCGATGTATCAATCTTTTAGAGACACCTACCGCCGGCGAAATTTGGGTTAATGGCGAATTAATTCAAATGAAAAATAATCGTCAAGGTGTTTCTGTTCCTACCAATGAAAAACAAGTTCAGCGAATCCGTTCTCGTTTGGCAATGGTTTTTCAAGGTTTTAATCTATGGTCTCACCTGACCGTTCTCGAGAATGTTATTGAAGCACCTGTTCACGTATTAGGTGTGCCTAAAGCACAAGCGATTGAAAATGCAGAGTTACTATTGAAGAAAGTAGGGCTGTATGAGCGCAAAGACTACTACCCAGGACACTTATCCGGCGGGCAACAACAGCGCGCTGCGATTGCACGAGCGTTAGCGGTCGACCCCGAAGTGATGTTGTTTGATGAACCAACATCGGCACTCGATCCTGAGTTAGTTGGTGAAGTTCTTGGCGTAATGCGTGATTTGGCTGAAGAAGGAAGAACCATGCTTGTGGTAACTCACGAAATGGCTTTTGCTCGTGATGTATCAAACCATGTGATGTTCCTGCACCAAGGTCTAGTGGAAGAACAGGGCGATCCAGCTAAACTATTTACGGAACCTGAATCTGAACGATTACAACAATTTATCTCATCGATCTACTAATCAGAATTGAAATATCGTTGCCAAGGTAAATGACGACGGTATTAACAATGAAGCACAACCAGTAAGTTAATAAGCAACAACAAACACAATATTAAAACTAGCAAAACATAAAAACCTAAATCACAGGAGTAGGGATATGAAAAAGTGGTTATTAGTCGCGGCACTTGCTGCAACTGCTGCAACGGGCGTAGCTCAAGCAAAAGAATGGAAAACAGTACGTTTCGGCATTGAAGGTGCTTACCCTCCATTTAGTTGGACTGAATCTGACGGCTCACTAAAAGGCTTTGATGTCGACATGGCTAACGCACTTTGTACTGAAATGCAGGTGAAATGTAAGATTGTTGCACAAGATTGGGATGGCATTATTCCTTCTCTACTTGCTCGTAAATATGATGCGATCATTGCGGCAATGTCTATCACGGAAGAGCGTAAGAAAAAAATCGACTTCACTGGTAAATATGCACTTATACCAAACAAGTTCATCGCAAAAAAAGGTGCAGGCCTTAACTTTGATGATCTAAGTGGTCAAAAAATTGCAGTTCAACGTGCAACAACTCACGATAAATACCTAACAGACAACTATGGTGACACAGTAGAGATCGTTCGTTACGGTTCATTCGACGAAGCTTACCTTGATCTAGCAAACGGTCGCGTTGCTGCTGTACTAGGTGATGCTTCTGCTCTAGAAGAAGGCGTTTTAAACAAAGCAGGTGGTGAAGACTACGAGTTCGTTGGTCCATCACTGACAGACCCTAAGTGGTTCGGCGAAGGTTTTGGTATTGCTTTACGTAAGCAAGACAAAGATCTGACTAAACAATTAGATGCTGCAATCCTTTCACTACGTGAAAAAGGCATCTATCAAGATATTGCGGCTAAATACTTCAACTACGATGTATACGGCCAGTAATCTCTAGCGTCATTTCTTAAGGGAGAGGTCTCCTCTCCCTGTCTTACCAACTTTTCGCAGTTCTGTTGGAATTCATTATGTTTGATTTACAAGGATATGAAGCGTCGATCCTGAAAGGGGCGGTGCTTACAATCGAAGTTGCCTTACTGTCGCTGATTTTAGCTATGGCGCTTGGCATGCTAGGCGCTTTGGCAAAGCTTGCACCTTATCGTTGGGCTCGCGCCATCGCAACCCTCTACACAACCGTCATTCGAGGCATTCCAGATCTTGTATTGATGATGCTGATTTTCTTTGGTGGACAAATCCTTTTAAATAACAGTTTGTACTCCATCAATGAGTGGCTCAATGAGTGGTTCACATCAAGTGATCCTAACCATGAATGGACCGCTTACTTACCTGATTATATTGATGTCAGTCCATTTGTTGCTGGTGTTTTAACGATAGGCTTCATCTTTGGCGCTTACATGGCTGAAACCTTCCGTGGTGCGATCATGGCGGTTGATAGCGGTGAAATGGAAGCAGCAAAGGCCTATGGCATGGGACCTGTTCTAGCGTTCCGTCGTATCCTGTTACCGCAAATGATTCGTCACGCACTACCGGGTTTTGGTAACAACTGGTTGGTTTTACTTAAAACTACCGCGCTGGTTTCCATTATTGGCCTAGAAGATATGGTACGTGTTAGCGCATTAGCGGCAGGTTCAACCAAAATGCCATTTACCTTCTATATGACAGTGGCGCTTATCTTCCTATTCTTCACCAGTGTTTCGACGGGCTTGCTTAAGCTGGTTGAACGTAAATTCAGTATCCACGCGAGGTAGTTATGGACTTTTCATTGATAATTGAAAGCCTGCCGATTTACCTTAGTGGTTTATGGACAACGGCTTGGATGGTTTGCTTAGCTTTGATCATTGGCTTATTTGTTGCCATACCATTAGCTATCTCTCGCAATAGCCCCAATATGCTAATTAATGCCCCTGCTTGGTCATTCATCTATTTCTTTCGTGGTACGCCATTACTGGTACAGTTGTATCTGATCTACTACGGAATGGATCAGTTTTTCCCGGTAAAAGATACATTATGGGAAAACGCATGGTTCTGTGCATTAGTCGCATTTATTCTTAATACTTCTGCATACACTGCCGAAATTATCCGCGGTGCGATCAATGGCTTGCCAAAAGGTGAAGTTGAAGCGGCAAAAGCATACGGCATGAGTACAGCGAAGACTTATAGACGTATTATTCTGCCAAGTGCTCTACGTCGCGCACTACCAGCGTACAGTAACGAAGTTATCTTCATGCTTCACGGTTCAGCCGTTGCGGGTATCGTAACCATTATGGATCTAACCGGAGCTGCGCGTTTGGTTAACTCACGTTACTACGCTCCATTCGAGTCTTTCCTAACGGCAGGCCTGTTCTACATGGCGCTAACGTTTATCATCATCGCGATTTTCAAATTCGCCGAGAAACGTTTCCTTGCTTACTTAAGACCACTTAGCTAATCGTACGGTATCCACACAGTTAACAAAACGGCGCTCATTGAGCGCCGTTTTTTATGATAACAACAATCTAACTTGTTACTTAAACGCCGACCAAATTGGCGCGTGATCAGACGGTTTTTCGATGCCGCGTAGCTCGTAGTCGATACCCGCTTCAGTACACTTATCAGCAAGTTTCTGAGTTGCAAGTACCACATCAATGCGTAGGCCACGGTTGTCCACGAAGCCTTTTGAGCGGTAATCGAACCACGAGTATTGATCATTCACTTCAGGGTGCAGCAAACGGAAGCTGTCTACAAAGCCCCAGTCCATCAAAGTTTTCAACCATTCGCGTTCTTCTGGTTGGAAAGAACATTTACCTGTTTTTAACCAACGTTTCGCATTAGGTTCACCAATGCCGATGTCTGCGTCGTTAGGGCTGATATTAATGTCGCCCATCACAATCACTTGCTCATCTTTGTTGTGATAGTCGTTTAGGTAAGTCATTAAATCTTTGTAGAACTGGCGTTTGTACGGGTATTTTGTTTCATGCTTGATGTTATCCCCTTGAGGGAAGTAGCCATTTAGCACGGTAACCTTTTCACCATTCTCATCTTCAAACGTCGCCATGATCATACGTTTTTGATGCTCTTCATTGTCTGTTGGGAAACCCTTCTGCACAGATATTGGTTCTTGCTTACACAACATAGCCACACCGTAGTGTGCTTTTTGGCCGTGAAAGTAAACCTTGTAGCCCATTGCTTCAACATCAGCAATTGGGAAGGCTTCATCGTGCACTTTTATCTCTTGCAGACCAATCACGTCGGGTTGGTGTTTGTCGATAATAGCTTGCAGTTGGTGAAGGCGGGCTCTAAGACCGTTGATGTTGAAGCTAATTACTTTCATTTGTTTTTATACCTCTCGTAAACCTTTGTCACTGCTTGTTTTTAAAGGTTTTTGATTTGGTGGGTTTCATGGTTAGTCGTATTTAACCATGCTTAATAATTTATGTCGCCATTTTGTAGAGACAAAATAGCGACATGAGATGATGTGAGTACTTACATTTATGCTGAATCTATTGAGTCTTTAGTAAACCTAGAAAGAACGCGTATTCAAGTGCGTCTTCTTTCAATCGCTTAAATCGACCAGAAGCGCCACCGTGACCAGCTTCCATATCGGTTTTGAACAGCAACACGTTGTTGTCTGTTTTCATCTCACGCAGCTTCGCCACCCATTTCATTGGTTCAAAGTATTGTACTTGTGAGTCATGCAGGCCTGTTGTTACCAACATGTTCGGGTAGTTTTGAGCTTTCACGTTGTCGTATGGCGAGTAACTTAGCATGTAATCGTAATAGGTTTTATTGTTAGGATTGCCCCATTCGTCATACTCGTTGGTGGTTAGAGGAATCGATTCATCAAGCATGGTTGTCACAACGTCTACAAACGGGACATGTGCACCAATACCACGGTACAGTTCTGGTGCTTGGTTGATGATTGCTCCCATCAATAAACCGCCAGCAGAACCACCAACAGCGAACACTTTATCTTTCGCGCCGTAGCCTTCTTCAACAAGCCCTTTGGTTACATCAATAAAGTCGTTGAACGTGTTTTGTTTGGTCAGCTTTTTGCCATCTTCATACCAAGGGCGACCAAGCATTTCTGAACCGCGGATATGTGCGATTGCATAAACAAAACCTCTATCCAGTAGGCTTAGGCGAGTTGAGCTGAAGGTAGGTTCAATCGTAGAGCCGTAAGACCCATAGCCGTATTGGTAGATTGGGTTAGTGCCGTCTTTCTTGAATAAATCTTTGCGATAAACCAAAGAAACAGGGACTTGCTTACCATCGCGAGCCGTTACCATGATTCGCTCCGACTGGTAGTTATCCGCTTCGAAGTCTCCTAATACTGGTGTTTGCTTCATTATTTCAGATTCACCTGTACTTAGGTCGAAATCATAATAAGTCCCTGGCGTAGTCAAGCTGCTGTAATAGATTCGAACTTTTGAGTTGTCTAATTCATAGTTACTCGTTAGGTAAGCGGCAAAAGCGGTGTCGTTAAACTCAAGCGGGAACTCTTTGCTTGTTGAGAGCTGGCGAACTTTTACTGTAGACAAGCCATCCGCGCGTTGCTCGTAAACAAGATGGTCATCAAACAACTCGAAATCAACAAGTTGAGTGTTGTCGTCTGCTGCGATGACATCGACCCATTTTGAGCGGTCATGCATGTATTCGGCTGTGACTTTCATTAAACGGAAGTTGACCGCTTGGTAGTTGGTGTAGATGTAATACCAATCACCTAGCTTAGCGATACTGTACTCAATGCCAGTTTCCCTTGGGTAAAAAGCTTCAGCTTTAGCCTTCGGGTTGTTGGCATCGATGACTGATACACCGCTGGTTTCTGTACTTGAATGCCAAATGTAGACCTGTTCACCATCTTTGCTTTTGCTCAAAGAGGTATAGTAAGCACTGTCGGTTTCTTCGTAGATTAGCTCATCGCTTGTTTGAGGTGTGCCTAAAACATGGCGGTAAACTTGGTAACCCAGCAACGTTTGCGGATCTTTCTTGATGTAGTAGAAGGCTTGGTTGTCGTTTTGCCACGCGATCGCACTCGAAGCTCCTTCAATTTCATCTTTTAGATATTCACCTGTTGTGAGGTCTTTGATCTTGATGGTGTAAATGCGGCGGCTTAGCGTATCTTCGCCATAGGCCAACAAGTTTTCGTTTGGGCTGATGTTTAAGCCACCAATACTGAAAAACTCATGTTCTTTTGCTAGCTCGTTAACATCTAAAATGACTTGCTTGTCTGTGCCTAAAAAGTTTTTTTCACGCAGGTGAACTGGGTATTCGTTGTCGCCTGTGACCTTATTCGAGTAGTAGTAACTGCCTTTGCGAACCGGTACCGAATTGTCGTCTTTCGCGATTCGGCCTTTAATCTCTTCAAATAATTGTTTTTGTGACGCTTCTGTATGTTTCAGAACTGTATCTGCGTACTGATTCTCTTGTTCAAGTTGTTGCAAGATCTCTGGATCTTGGCGTGCATCATCGCGCATCCAGTAGTAATCATCGATTCGGGTGTCACCATGAATCGTCATTGCGTGAGGGACTTTCTTAGCAACGGGTGCTTGTGTCTGCTGAGCGATGAGTTGCGCTTGAGAGTAGTGTTTCATGGTTGTTATTCCTTGATTGCTGCATCCGGCGACAAGCGCGACCGATACGGCTAATGTGGTTAAAGCGAAACGCATCTGTATATCCTTAGTGTGCACCTTACTCGTTTTAATACCAGCATCCTTTTTTATCGGGGTATAGGTAACTTAGTTTTCTTCCAGCGATGTTATTTATAATTGGATTCTGGATATGCACCTTCATCGTAAGTGTCTGTTATTGTTTTCAAAAAATCAAAGTAATGTTAAATGAAATTGCGCGCTGATGTGAGGGGGAGCACGTGCAACAAAAAAGGGACACACTTTTGAGTATGTCCCTTTTGGATGATGAGAGCGCTATTTTAGATAGCCAATGGTATTTCGTTTGAATGGTCAGGTTTACGATTAACCCAACGTAAACCAAGAATGGCGATGAATGACATTACAATCATCAGGCAACCGAGTGGCAGTTGGTCTTGAGCGGGGAAGAACGATGCCAATAGTGTTGCGATGCCAGCACCTAGGTTCTGCATACCGCCTAAAATCGCACCTCCAGTACCAGCGTGGTGAGGGAATGGCGAAAGTGCCCCTGTTGTCGCAGCTGGAAATAAGATGCCAGCGCCCAAGAAGTAAATTGTGGCACCGCCAATCAAAGTTAATGCTGTTGTTTGACCAAACAGACCGGGTATCAATACCACTGTTGAGCCCACCAATATAGCTACTAGACCAACATTCAGTGCGCGGCGCTCAGAGCGACGTTGTGCGATGTAACTAGATAAGCCAGCACCGACTAAGTAACCCGGAATAGGCAAGACAAACAACAAGCTTACTGTCGTTGCCGGTAAGCCTAGTACGCCGCCAAGCAACACACCTGCAGCGGCTTCAAATACGGCCACACCAGCAAATGTTGCGACCAATATCAGTAAGAAACCTTGGAAGCGTTTGTCGGACAGAACGAATTTGTAGCTGTTGGCAACCGATTCATGTTTGCGTCGTTCTTTCGGCAGTGTTTCCATCATGCTCGTCATCATAGCGATCACAACAGCAATGCCGAACAGCGCAAGGAACAAGTAGCTAGAACGCCAGCCGAAAACTTCGGTTAGGTAGCCGCCCAATACAGGAGCCATCAATGGGGAGAAGATCACACACATGCTAATCAAGCTGTTTGCACGGTGCAGTTCTGCGCCTTCAAAACAGTCGCGAGTCAATGTACGAGACATCGCCCCACCACAACCGATGCCCAAACCTTGGATAAAGCTACCTACTAAGAACCATTCATACTCGTGAGCGAACAATGCCACCAGAGTACCGATGATGTAGATGATCAAACCAATAACGATGATCGGTTTGCGACCTAGGCGATCAGAAAGTGGGCCGTAAACAAATTGCGAAAGACCATAAGGAATCAAGTAACACGCCATCACCGCTTGCAGTGAAGATGCCGAAACTAAGAACTCACCTGCCATATGACCGATAGAAGGCACGTACATCGTTTGAGTCATTTGACCTACGGCAGTCAGAATAGCGATTAGAAAGGTAAGTTTCGCTAATGGAAACGAGGCGGACATTTGCGTATCTCTCCAAAAATTAAGACGTAAAAAGCCTTAGCGCTCCATTAAGGAGAGCCAAATAAGTAAAGTGATTAGGGAATCTAGGCGCGAGATATTAGAGCTTGAGTGGCGACTTAGCAATCAAAAAATGTGAAGTTGAACAAGATAAAAATCTATAACTTGGATTACAAAAACTAATCCGAAATTAGTAAAGTTTAAAAGATAAAAAGGGTGAATAGGTTTCATTGAAATATAATAATTACTCAGACCAACTTGAGTTATTCATGACCAGAAGCGCAGGCGCAAAGAAGTTTATGGAGAAAGGTTTCAGTAGCCGAGTGCAATATAACAATTTCTATCAGAGTGACTATGTAGAAAATAAAAAGGTTGCCTTGATAAAACAGCATTCCTCTAAATTATGGGAGTTTACAAGATCAATCCGATTAGTGAGCATCGAAAATTGCGGGTTATGCCTTCGACAATTTTACTTGGAGTGACAAGCTGAAAGCTCTTGAAATCACAGTAACAAAAGACAAAAACACGACTTATTAACATTTATGTAAACTTTCGTTTTATATGTATGCAAATTGTGCTGTAATTATTCGCTAAGCTATTCGTCTAACCTCATTAGCATTGTATGCAGTAATTAGTTATCAATGTGAGCGTTAGGGTTAAGGAAGTCTTTTGGCTTAAATAAGGATATTAAATGCGCTCTCTATCGGTACAGTGGAAAATAACCCTTTTAGCAGGTTGTTGCCTAATCATTACATCACTGTCTCTTATTGGTTTCTCGATCTACAACGCGACGAGTAATCAACAAGTCATAAAGTCTCAAAGTTCAGAATCGGTTATCAATAAAACTCAGCAGTTGTTGGCGTCTGTTTCTCAGCTCAATGCTCAAGAAACGCAACGTTATATCGACGAAGCTATTTACCGTGCCGAGATGCTTGCGGCGAGTGCTCTGTTTCTAAAGAATAATGCGGATGAAAACTTTACCCCAAGTGAAGAACTTCGTACTGCATTGGACGAAATGGTGCGTCGTTCAGTTTTAAACTTTGATTCGATTCAAGGGGCGTACTTAGTCTTTAAGCCAGACTTGCTTGATAGTGAAGACGCGAACTATGTGGATGCTGATTATGTCGGATCTAACGAAAAAGGCCGTTTCGCACCTTATTGGAAGGTGGCTGATAACGGTGAGAATGTTTTGCCGAACGTGATCTCAGAATCAACATTGAGCGATGATAGCAACAGTGAGCGTTTTTATTGTCCTTTGTCATCAGGGCAAACGTGTATTAGTACACCAAAAGTTGTAAACAGCGGAGGTAAAACCTTACTGACCTCCTCAATTTCTGTGCCTATTTTAGTCGATGATGTAGCCATTGGTTTCTTAGGGATAGACCTAAGGCTTGATGGCTTAGTGGATGTAGTCACTCAATCTGATCAAAGTTTGTTTGATGGTGCTGGTGCTATTTATGTCGTTAGCTTGGACGGTTCGGTTATTGCTTCTGATGATTCTAGTATTGCTGTTGGTTCGACTTTCCAGAGTGACCACACGAACAGTGATTTGATGACCGACTTTATCTTTGGTGGCGAAGTGACAACGCAATGGAGCAAAAACGACGAGTGGTTACTTGCATTTGCACCTGTTGTTGCGGCTAACCAAACTTGGGGTGTGTTGTTTGAGATTCCGAGAGAGAGCGTCGTCGCTGATGCCAACAAATTGGATTCCATCATTAGTACTAAGCTAAGTGAAGGCATTAAAACGGAAGTAATTGCAGGTACCGTATTCATTTTGTTCGGTTTAGCTATTATCGCATTTGCTTCCCTTTCAATTGTTAAGCCTATTCGACAGGTGGTCGAGAGACTGAATGACATTGCTTCTGGCGAGGGGGATTTGACTCAACGTCTAGAAGTCAAATCTCAAGACGAAATCGGTCAGTTAGCGAAAGGGTTTAACTTATTCTTAGATAAGTTACAGCACACAATTAAAGAAGTGGTTTTAACTACAGAGCAAGTGGCGAGCACAACAGGCCAAGCGAAAGCATCCGCATCAAGCACACGTGAAAGCAGTGAGTCTCAATTTAAAGAAGTCGACTTAGTAGCGACAGCCGCTGAGGAAATGACTCAAACAGCAGGCTTGGTGGTGCAAAATGCAGAAGTGGCCGTTGATGCGGCTAGCGAAGCTAACCGTTCTGCTCAACAAGGCCAAGAAGTTATTGAGCTTTCTGCCGGTGAAATGAGAAAGTTGGTTGAACGCATGTCGAGCGCGGTGCCTATTGTTGAAGAGTTGGCTAAAAATAACGGCAACATCACTGAGATTTTAAGTGTTATTGAAGGTATTTCTGAGCAAACTAACTTATTAGCACTGAATGCGGCGATTGAAGCGGCGAGGGCCGGTGAGCAAGGTCGAGGTTTTGCGGTTGTGGCGGATGAGGTGAGAAACCTAGCAAGTCGCACGCATTCATCGGTTGGTGAAATCAGAGCGGTTATCGATAAGGTGCACGCAGGTACTCAAGATGTTGTTGAGGCGATACAAGAAGGTAATATTCTTGCCAATGATACCGCGTTACATGTTCAAAAAGCGGTTGAAGATCTCGGTTCGATCTTTACCTCGATAGAAGCGATCAGTGACATGAACAATCAGATCGTCAGGGCGGCAGAAGAGCAGCAATCCGTTTCTGGTGAAGTGAATCAAAGCGTGGTTAACATTCGTGATTTGAGCGCTAAGATTTTAGAGCAAGCCGCGGCGTCTGAACAAGTCGGAAGTGAAATTGATCGGCTGTCTCAACAGCAACAGAAATTAGTTAATCAGTTTAAGGTCTAGTGGTTTAAAACTGATTAAAAAAGTGAATTAAAAAAGGACAAATGGAGATTTCATTTGTCCTTTTTTGTTACTTCTGAGGTTTGGTCTAACGTTCTAGCTTCTAAAACTCAGTAATTTTCGCCGAAACCTCTGCTAGCGAAGTTAGTCTTCGATAAACCAGTAACCTTTGTTCACTAACTCAGTCACAACCGTTACGCCCGAAGGAGATAGAGTGGCAGCTGAATTAATTACGGCCTCATCGCAAAGTATGTTGAGTAGTGATGAGTCAGCTTCGTCAACCTTAACCACTTCACCATTGATGTAAGCCGTATTGCTTTCATTTTCATGGTAGAGCGCTTTTAAGCCAGATACACGATGGATCTCGCCCTCAGACTCTAAGTGCTGAGCGATCTCTTCTTGAGTCCACAAAGGATCAGGTGCAACGATATCAAGCTGGTGGCGTGACTGGCTTAGCAGGCAACCCATGAAATCACTGATCGTTTCTGGTTCTTCCAAGGCTGACTTCAACATATCAGTCAGGTTATCTAAGTCTGATGAACGAATCTTGCCGTAACCATCTTGCGTTTTAAATTCTGGGTCATGTAGGTGAACGTCACCCATATCATGAGCAAGTACAAAGTCGGCAAAATTACTGATTAGCTCTTGCTCTTTAGGAGAACGGTAGCCAATAGAGTAGCTCATTGATGGTTCTAACGTGTTACCTTCGTGCGGGAAGCCTGGTGGAATATAAAGGATATCACCTGGCTCTAAGGTTTCATCAATGATTGGCTCAAAGCCTTCTATTTGACGAAGTGCTGAAGCTTGAACGGATTCTGTGTACTGACCTATATCCTTCGCACCAACCTTCCATTGACGCTTACCTTGACCTTGGATGATGAATACATCGTATTGATCAATGTGAGGGCCAACACCGCCTTCAGGTGCTGAGTAGCAAATCATGAGATCGTCAAACAACCAGTTTGGTAATTGTTGGAACGCTTCAGTCAGTTGATTTGCACCTTGATGCCAGTGGTTCGCCGCTTGAACAACCAATTGCCAATGGCTTTCAGTGAGTTCACCAAACTTCTCTTCCGTGAATGGACCATGTTCGGCTGTCCATTTGTTGTCGAGGTTAGAAACAAAGCGAGAATCCACTTCTTCTTCCATCGATAAACCAGCAAGTTCTTCCGGCGAAATTGGGTCGACGAAGTTTTGGAAGCCACCTTTTAAGATGGTTGGTTTTTTATGCCAGTAATTTTCAAGAAACTCGGGCATAGAAAAGCTAAGTTGGTACATGTGAATCCTGTATATTTTAATGCTAGATGCTAGATGCTAGATGCTAGATGCTAGATGCTAGATGCTAGTTTGGCTTGTAAATCTTGCTGGACCATTTTGATTGCTTCTAACGCTACTTTTGGATCGATTTCGTTGCTTTCGAGCAGATAGATCAGGTCGACAGCCAACTTAACTTCTTCTGGTGCGTTATCCAGTGGTGATGGTGTGTTATCAGTATTCATTTCGCTTAGGGTTCTCTAAGTTAATCAATCTCTCAATATTTTTCATTGAGTCTTCACAGCGCTCTAATCGTTCTTTTGCTAACTGCCAAGCCTCTTCCGCTTTTTTCTTACTGTGGCGAGGCGCAGAATCAAACGCTAACTTTCGTGCTTGAACTAAATCGACTAGCCGCTTTTGCCAATCTTGATGCTGTGCAAGTTCATTGTATAAATCGTTTAAACTTTTCCCTGATTTACTTTTTCTATCTAGACGCAAATCGTGATTCGCTAACTCTCGTTGAATCGCTGCAATCTGGTTGGTCAGTTTTTCAGTTAGGTAATTCGCTCGTGATGAAGTGAGTTGATTGGTGTCCTGTTCACGAATGATGGTGTTATAAGTCGCCTGAGTTTCAAGTGCATAAGGAAGCAGAATAGAGGAGCCACACTTAAACAAGGCTCGATCAAACAATGCTTGATGGTAAGCACCACGAGATTTATCGACCTGAGAGCAATGGCCAATCAAGGTGTCAATAACACTTTTTAGTTTTGAAAACTGATTCATGTTGCTTCCTGTTTGCTGGTAGCTATAAGTTTACAAACCACGCTTCGTAAGCCAGTTTAATTGCAAGAACACTGACCACAGTCACAAAGACAGGTCGTATAAACGTCGCACCAAAACGAATCGCAGAGTGTGCACCAACAAATGCCCCTGCCATTAAGCAAACACCCATGGTTAAACCAAGAACCCAATCAATATGACCCAAAATGGCGAAAGTTACCAAAGAAGTGAAGTTACTGGTAAAGTTCATTGCTTTAGCTAGGCCAGAAGCAAGTAAGATATTCAGGCGGTAAAGTGCCATAGAACTTACGGTCCAAAATGCGCCGGTTCCTGGGCCTGCAACACCATCGTAAAACCCAAGAATGAATCCTTGGTACTTTTGTTTTCTTTTAAGTACCGGACACGGTTTAGGAGATACATCGTGGCTCACGTCTGGAGTCTTGTGGAAAATGGTATAGACCGCCGCCGCTAAAATAATGAGCGGTAAGACTTTCTCTAACCATTCAGTACTGATTGCATCAACGGTTAATGTACCAATAGTCGCACCTATTAGCGTTGCTATAAATGCGTTGACCCAGCACTCGGGTTTAAATAATTTCTTACGGTAATACGTAAAAGCCGCTGTCGATGAGGCAAACGTCGCAGCGAGCTTATTGGTACCCAACGCAATGTGTGGTGGCAGGCCAAGTGATAACAAAGCGGGAACGGTTAACATCCCACCACCACCGGCGACAGCATCAATAAAGCCAGCTGCAAATGCAACCAGAGCAAGAATAACCAACATGGTTGGTTCAATCATTTCCATAAATAGCTAGTGTTCTCGTTGTCGGCTGGTCGTACAGCCACACGAATAATCGATGGATTAGTCATGTTGGGTTGTGAATGAAGGGCCTAGCGATAACTGGCCCATAACTACCTTAATGGTAGGAAAATTAGTAATTTATTGTTCTTTTAAAAGGCGGTAGCGAGTCGAGTAGGGACTTCCCGTATCGCTTCGTCACTATACGTCTATCAAGGATGGTGACTTTACCAGAATCTCGTTCTTTTCGCAGTAGCCGACCGACAGATTGAATAAGCTTTTTACTCGCATCTGGAACAGTAATCTGCATAAAGGGATTACCGCCACGTGATTCAATATATTCTGAATGTGCTTGTTCTACTGGGGAGGTTGGAACGCCAAAAGGAATCTTGGTAATAACTAGGTTTTCAAGAAGTGCTCCTGGTAGGTCAAGGCCTTCTGAAAAGCTGCCAGTCCCAAAAAGAACGCTTGTTTTACCTTGGTCTATGAGTTTTTTATGTTTTTTTAGGATTTTAGTGCGTGAAGTATCACCTTGAACCTGTAAAGCCCATGACTTTTTAACGAAATCTGTTGCCAAAGCTTCTGCAACTTTATTCATTTGCCAGTAAGAAGAGAATAGAACGAGATTGGCTTTGTTTTCTTCTATTATCTTAGGCAAAATTTCAATAAGATATTCGGTAAACTGAGGTGCTTGCGGTTCGTATTTCATAGCTGGAACGATCAGCTCTGCTTGATTCTGATAATCAAACGGTGACGCTAAAGCCAGAAATTGCACACCATCTTCCGCTTTTTGACTGATACCGGCTTGATGACTGAAGAAGCTGAAGGAATTGAGCGCTCTCATTGTCGCAGAAACTAAGACGGCTCCAACACAGCGGCTCCAAATCTGTTGGTCAAGTTGCCAGCCCACCTCTAATGGTGAAACATTCACGACGATATCGCCTTCACTCTCTTTGTTTAACTCAAGCCAACGCGCTAACGGCGCCCCCTTTTCTCGCTTAGGTTCCGCCATTAGGCGCCATACTTGCGCTAGATTCTCTGTCCTTTGTATATAGAAACCTATTTCAGCGAGTGCGGGCTCGGCTAATTTCGCTGAAAGTTCACCGTCTTTAACACGTTCAGCAATGAGGTCTGCAACTTTTGCGACGGCTTGACTCGCCTTTTGAGTGAGCTGCTTGAGATCTTTAGATTCACTTTCTAGCCATTCGGGTAGCTCGCCGTGCTCAAAACGAAACAACCCGTCTTCAAAATGGGCGGTGTCAAATTGTTTGTTTAGCTGATTCAGAGTGGGAATCAGCTGCTGTACTGAATCTTGCAGTTCATTTCTGAATCGATTAACGCGCTTTTCGTCCGCGAGGCCCGAAAGCTTGGTGATGGATTGATTTAAGCGCTCTAACCAAGATGCGGCGCCTTTTAAGCTCGCCGCTGCAGACGAGTGATCTCTTGCTACGTGAGGTAAATGATGGGCCTCATCGAAGATATAGATACTATTCTCAGGTTCTGGAAGAATAACTCCACCGCCTAGGTCTGCGTCAGCCATCACTAAACTGTGATTGGCGATAATCACGTCCGCTTTATCTAGCTCCGAGCGTGCTTTTTGGAAAGGGCAGTCTCTATGAGAAGGCATACTGTTATTACAGCTGTGCTTATCACTGACAATCATTTGCCAAATTATATTGTCGATTGGTTTCGGCCATGAGTCGCGGTCACCATCCCATTTGCCTTGAGCCAAACTACGGTACATGGTTTGAAGCTGTTCGGTATCCTTTTTCTTTGGTTTGGCGTCGAACATAGCCATTTGTCCACCATCAACTCCACAAGCAGCGGCTAACTTCTCGGCACAGCAATAACGCTGTCTACCTTTGGCGAGTATAAAAGAGAACTCTCTATCAGTAAGTCTTCTATATAGAGGGAGGTCTTTATTGACGAGTTGTTCTTGAAGTGCAACCGTCGCCGTTGAAATGACGATTTTTCGATTGTTGAGTACCGCAACAGGAATCGTCGCCATCAAATAAGCTAGTGATTTGCCAATCCCCGTTCCTGCCTCTGCAACAATCATGCGATTACTTTTGTGGTATTGCCCACAAAGTGTCTTTGCTATTTCTGCAACAAGGTAATTTTGAGCACGTCGAGGTACAAAGTTGTCCAACTGATCTTGGAGGTTTTGATAACTGGTGCGGATAGAGTTTTGAATTTTAGTAGTTAGCATACTGTGACCTACGTAACGGAGCGAGGATAGTAGCACATATCACTAGCCGGTACATTTACGGCAAAATAGCTCGCTTTTGAATCAAAGGTAGATCTCGTTCACAAAAAAAAACTGAACCATCAGGAACTTAACTATTTTATTTATCTTGTGAAATATAAATATTAAAAAAGACTGGCTATCAGGTATAAAGTTCTTATTTGGTGGTTTTGTTTTTGTTTTTATGGTTTTTGATGCTGTATTTTTTGTTTTTATAGTTATTATATTTCCCAGTAAAACTAAGGATAAGTCACTCGTAAAACAATGAAAAAAAATGTAAGTGTTTGATTTTTAGTTGTTTATGTTTTTTTTGAGTGTTTTTTTAGTTTATTTGACACGCAGGATAATCTTTTGCAATCTAGACATCGAAATTTAGTGACAGTGGTTAGCCAACAAAGAGTGGTAATTACTAGTCACAAAAATAATAGGGAACCGGGCAAGGATCTCCCATTCTTAGAAAAGGCAGTGGATTTATTATGAAAAAGACTCTAATCGCATTAGCACTAGCGGGTATCTCAACTTCTACGCTAGCAGCAGGCAACATTTATGACGACGGCACTACAGCGTTCAACGTTAAAGGTGAAATCGATACTTACCTAAGTACTGCTGAATCAACAACAACAGCTAATGGTGCAGCTACAAAAAACAAATCTGACATTGACGTGGATCTATGGGCAAAAATTCAGATTGATGCAACGCATAAGTTGAATGATAGCGTATCTGCATTCGGCTCTTTCGAAATCCAAAACGGTAACGGTTTTGATGGTTGGAAAGGTAAGGTAGATGACGATAATGCAATGCAAACTGATGACCTTTACTTCGGTTTCAATATTGGTGAAAACTTCGGTATTGCTGCTGGTGAAGTAGGTGACTTCGGTGACTCTCTAGACGCAGTAACACTAGACAACACTAACGAAGGTTTAGGTTACATGGATGACTTTGTTAGCTCTCTTGAGGGTGATGGTCATGCAATTTCAGCAAAGTACACAACTGGTGGTCTTAAGCTGATTGCTGATACTTACCTATCTTCAAATGAAGATGAAGATGCTGCATACGGTGTATCTGCTGAATACGCTTTCGACGAGATGTTCACTCTTGGCGCAACTTACCAAGATCAAGGTAACCGTGGAAATGGTACTGATCACAGCATCATGGGTGCAAAAGCTGGTCTTACTCTAGGTAACTTCGGCGCGGCAGTGAACTACATCTTTGAAGACATCGATGGTGCTTCAGATCTAGACACAATTTCTGCAGCTTTAGACTACCAAATCGAAAAAGCACGTCTATACACCTCATTCGGCTTCACTGACGGTGATAACGATGAAGAAATCAACTACTACACTATCGGTGCTGATTACTCAGTTTCTAGCAACATCTTAGCATTCGTTGAATATACTGATGCCGAAGAAGTAACTGATAACAACAACAAAGTTGAAGCTGATGGTGTTGTTGCTGGTATGTACTACACATTCTAATCACTTGATATCAAGTTGAATGTAAACAAAGGTCGCATTTATGCGGCCTTTTTGATTATATAGGAAAGCTGTCAGTGTTATACCCAACTGAGCTTAAATCTCTGGCTAGTAAGCTATATTTTTATGCATGGTGTTAGCGAGACCTCGAGGTTATTTGGGTATAAGACTTAATGATAAAAAAGGGTTAAATCATGAAACGTACTATTTGGACTTCGATTTTAATGGCGCTTTCCGCGTTGAGTGTCCCGAATGCATATGCAAACACCAATTCGTCGACCGAGCTAGATGTGGCTCAAGGGGTTGAAGTGTTATTTATCAATAGTCAAAAACAGATGGATGAACCGTTTATGCTTACCACGGGGTCGAATCAAATCGTGTTACGCATGGATACGATGTTGGGGCGAGGTGAGCAGCGTGGCAACTTCACTTCAGCGCCTTATATTCTTACCTTGGATGTTAATGGTGGCGAATTGGAAATCGACGGTCCGAAACTGAAGGACGTACTTCAAGCAAGAAAAGTGTTTGAAGGCGATACGATTGACTGGAATGTGAGCCTCAATGGCAGCGATATAGATTACGACCAAATCAAAATGGTGGGGAAAAAGGGCATGCTCCCATATTCAAACCTTGACGAACAACTTGCGATTTATAACGCAGCCAATGGCATCAGCTTTGCGGGTAATGTCATTGCACCTGTTGCCGCTGCAAGTTTAGTAAACGGTAAGCAACAAGCAGCTAAGTCTGTAGGCCAAGATAGCTTAGAAATGCAAAAAGCAAAAATGTCGTATTTGAAATTGTCGCCAACTGAGCGTAAATCACTCCGTAAATGGTTGGTTGATCAGCAGTAAACGAACTCAATCAACGTTGATGACTGTTTTTAGGAAGCGAAGCCAGGAGCACTAGCTGCTGGCTTATTCGTTCAAGCGGTTAAAGCTTTACCTCTCTCCACTCACCAGGCTGAAGCTCACCGACGTTCATATTACCCATCGAATAACGAATGAGGCGTAGAGTAGGGAAGCCTATATTGGCTGTCATACGCCTTACCTGACGGTTACGTCCTTCAATGATAGTCATCGCTATCCATGTAGTCGGTATTGCAGCTCTAAACCTAACTGGAGGGGTTCTTTCCCAAACCTCTGGCTCTGGCATTATTTCTACTCTTGCTGGCAGTGTCATACCGTCTTTTAGCTCGACACCTTTTCTCAATTTATCTAAATCTTCCTCAGAGGGGCTTCCTTCAACCTGCACCCAATAAGTCTTTGGTGACTTTGAGTTGGGCTGAGTTAGTTTAGCTTGAAAGATGCCATCATTGGTTAAGACCATTAATCCTTCGCTGTCGCGGTCAAGTCGTCCTGCAGCATAAACATCTTTAATTGGTATAAAATCAGCCAACGTTTTTCTGCCTTCACCATCGGTGAACTGGCTGAGAGTATCAAAAGGCTTGTTAAACAGAATCACTTTTCGCTCTTCCAATGTTACCTTTGGTTTGGTACTCATAGGTTTGCTCTTGTAACGGTGTTTACTTGAGTGAGGTCTTTTATGTGAATTGCCAGTGCTATTTTTATCACTGCTTCGGTTCTGCCTATTACCGCTTTGTTTTAATGTTGCGCCAGAACGAGTTGGTTTGTCTGAGCGAGATGCGCTGAGTGAGCGAGTCGACATGTTAACTACCTTGCAAAAATGTAAATGAAGTGTGCTGAAAAGTTTTCACTGAAACGGAATTGAGCTATCATTTGCGCGCCTAAAAGACACAAAATAGAACAAGTTGATGGACTCTTAAGCCTGATTTGTTTAATTATACCTTCGTGTTTTATTATAACAACGCACTCACGGATTTGGTTCATGCTGTCATCAAAATAGCATGAGGAATAAGATAGAGTACGACTACCAAGTAAGCAGTTTTCACTCTCAGAGTCGCTTATTGGTCAATTTATAACATTCTCACTACTCTCAGTGAGCTTGTAAGAACTATAGGGAAATTTCATGCCTACTGAAAAACCAACCATCATCTATACCATCACAGACGAAGCTCCGGCACTAGCAACTTACTCTCTGCTGCCAATCATTCAATCTTTTACGGCTTCTTCTGGTATTGACGTTGATACTCGCGATATTTCACTTGCAGGGCGCATTATTGCCAACTTCCCTGACTACTTGAATGAAGAGCAGCGTATTGGTGATGCATTAGCAGAGCTAGGTGAGCTGGCTAAAACCCCAGAAGCGAACATCATTAAACTTCCAAATATCTCTGCATCTGTACCTCAACTTCAAGCAACGATCAAAGAGCTACAGTCAAAAGGTTACGCACTTCCTAATTATCCTGAAGAAGCGAATACTGATGAAGAAAAAGCAGTGAAAGCGACTTATGACAAGATCAAAGGCAGTGCAGTAAACCCAGTACTACGTGAAGGTAACTCTGACCGTCGTGCTCCACTTTCTGTTAAGAACTACGCGAAGAAAAACCCACACTCTATGGGCGCTTGGTCTGCAGACTCTAAGTCACATGTTTCAAGCATGGACGATAAAGACTTCTTCGGTAGTGAAAAGTCAGTGACAATTGAAGGTGCTACTCAAGTAAGCATTGAGTTTGTTGGTAAAGACGGTTCTAAGAAAACGCTTAAGCCAGCTTTCGCATTGCAAGATAAAGAGATCATCGATGCATCGGTGATGAATAAAACGGCTTTGGTAAACTTCTTTGAAAAGGAGATCGCATCCGCTAAGGAGCAAGGCGTTCTGCTTTCACTTCACATGAAAGCGACGATGATGAAAGTCTCTGATCCAGTGATTTTTGGTCACGCGGTTAAGGTTTACTACAAAGACGTATTCGCTAAGCACGGCCAACTATTTGAAGAGTTAGGTGTTGATGTTAATAACGGCATCGGTGATGTATATGCGAAAATTGCTGAGCTTCCTCAAGCGCAGAAAGAAGCAATAGAAGCTGACTTACAAGCGGTATACGAGACTCAGCCTCCACTGGCTATGGTTGATTCGGACCGTGGTATTACTAACCTACACGTACCAAGTGACATCATTGTTGATGCATCTATGCCAGCAATGCTGCGTTCTTCAGGTCAAATGTGGGACCCAGAAGGTAAGCAAAAAGATACGAAAGCAATGATCCCAGATCGTAGCTATGCGAGTATCTACCAAGCGGTTATTGATTTCTGTAAAGAGAACGGTGCTTTTGACCCTACGACTATGGGGAGCGTACCAAACGTTGGTTTGATGGCTCAAAAAGCGGAAGAGTATGGTTCTCATGATAAAACTTTCATTCTTGAAGCTGCTGGTCAGGTTCAAGTTGTTGACGCTTCAGGCTCAGTGCTTTTGGAGCAAGACGTAGAGGAAGGCGATATCTTCCGTATGTGTCAGGTTAAAGATGCGCCGATTCAAGACTGGGTTAAACTGGCGGTAACTCGTGCTCGAGCTTCGGGTGTTCCAGCGATATTCTGGCTAGATGAGTCTCGCGCGCACGACGCTCAGCTTATTAAGAAAGTTGAAACGTACCTTTCTGAATACGATACTGATGGTCTTGAAATTAAGATCCTTGCTCCACTTGAAGCAACTCAATACTCATTGGCTCGTATTAAAGAAGGCCTAGATACGATTTCAGT
Organism: Vibrio sp. ECSMB14106; assembly: GCF_000972265.1. Lineage (NCBI taxonomy): Bacteria > Pseudomonadati > Pseudomonadota > Gammaproteobacteria > Vibrionales > Vibrionaceae > Vibrio > Vibrio sp. ECSMB14106. The sequence goes on from NZ_LAUM01000001.1 coordinate 193,066, forward strand.
TACAGGTAACGTTTTACGTGATTACCTAACTGACTTGTTCCCAATTCTAGAACTGGGTACATCAGCTAAGATGCTATCAATTGTTCCGCTAATGAACGGTGGTGGTTTGTTTGAAACAGGTGCTGGCGGCTCGGCTCCTAAGCACGTGCAGCAAGTAGAGAAAGAAAACCATCTGCGCTGGGATTCTCTGGGTGAATTCTTAGCATTAGCGGCGTCACTAGAGCACCTAAGCGTAGTGACAGGGAATGCTAAAGCGCAAGTTCTAGCTGATGCACTTGATAAAGCGACGGGCGAATTCCTAGATCATAATAAGTCACCTTCACGTAAAGTGGGTGAGCTTGATAACCGTGGTAGCCACTACTACCTAGCTGCATACTGGGCTAAAGCACTTGCTGAACAAACTGTTGATGCTGATTTAGCAGCAGAGTTTGCTAGTGTGGCGCATCAACTGACGGAAAACGAAGAAGCGATTGTTGCTGAGCTAAACAACGCTCAAGGTGTAGCTGGTGACTTAGGTGGTTACTACCTACTTGACGACGCATTGGTTTCAACTCTAATGCGCCCAAGTTCAACGCTAAACGCATTTATTGATGCATAGTGATTGTACTCATAACTATCAAGTCATAAACATGGTTTGATAGTTACCTTCTAGTTAAGTAAGAAATGTATTTCCTGGCTAAATCAAAATTGAAGACGCTTTAATGAACTGTTAAAGCGTTTTTTACTTGATGTCTATTGTTCGAAAAAACGCCCATTTAAGACTGTATACAGTGCTAAATGAGTGTTTACTGTGTAACTTAGTCGTTTTTAACTAGGACTACTGAATGTAAACATGTGTTGGCAGTCAACCTATTTACTGGCGCTACCTTCTACAGGAACAATAGAGCTAGCATGCGATCCTTTAGGTCCACTTTCTACTTCATAGTCGACCTGCTGACCAGCCTTTAAGGTTCGATAACCTTCCATTTGTATTGTGGAGTAGTGCGCGAAAATATCGCCGTCTTCACCTTCTGGACAAATAAAACCAAACCCTTTGGCGTTGTTAAACCATTTTACTGTACCTGTAGCCATGCTATACATCCCTCATGCATTTTATTACTAACGTTGTTATATCAATTTTTGTAAGTGAGATTGATATCATTCTGATCAGCGAAAGAACTTCAGCTGATAGCTTGAACCTCGTACATTGCTTACGGAAATTAACGCTACCCTGCGTAACTATTCCTTATTGTTAATTTTTAAAGCGTGTTGCTGATTTTAAATCATGTTGCAAAAATGTATTAAAAACCTTTTAGCTCCAATGTAGCTAATGATTGAGCACAGTCAATAGTAAATTGGTATAAAATTGATCAATTTTAATAACAAATCACATTCGAGATTAACTGCAAACTATTAACTAAATAGTAACTTAGTGGCGGTTTTATTGTCAGAGTCAATAGTTGTGGTGTCTTTTTAATCAATCACATATGTTAACTCTGTTAATCGAGATCTTTTATTTGCAGCTATGGAAATGGTGGATTAGGCTCAGTATAGAGGAATATTTTTTGGCCCTGTTTCTTGGTGCAGTTTCTTAGTACACCATAAAGCGTGAATATGATAGATTTGAGTGAGCTAAACATTCACGATTTCCGGAAAATAACCCTTAGCAAAACTGATATGAGCAGAAACTTTGAATGGGCATCTCCAGGCTCAGATCTACTGGAGAAAGAGACAACTAAAGTAAAGCCACCGGCAATGTATAACGTTATATTGAATAACGATGATTACACGCCTATGGACTTTGTAATCGAGATACTAGAGCGATTTTTCTCACTAGATATCGAAAAAGCAACGGAAGTGATGCTCAAGGTTCATTATGAAGGTAAAGCTATATGCGGCACATTCAGTGCTGAAATAGCGGAAACAAAGGTAGCTCAGGTAACGATGTATTCAAAGGAAAATGAGCATCCGCTACTATGTACAATGGAGCAAGTATAAATTGCTCGAACAACACTGTTGTTCACTTAGGAGGTACTTATGCTAAATAAAGAATTAGAGACGAGTTTAAATGGTGCATTTGCTCGTGCACGAGACAAGCGGCATGAATTTATGACTGTCGAACACCTCCTACTAGCATTATTAGAAAATGATGCGGCCAAGGAAGCGCTACAAGCTTGTCAGGCTGATCTCGACGCTCTTCGCAACGAGCTCGATATTTTTATCGATCAAACAACCCCACTGATTCCAGAGAGCGATGAGACTCGTGAAACGCAGCCTACACTGAGCTTTCAACGAGTGCTCCAACGCGCTGTTTTTCATGTCCAATCTTCAGGTCGCAGTGAAGTAACAGGTGCTAATGTACTTGTGGCTATTTTCAGTGAGCAAGAATCTCACGCGGCATATTTACTCAAGAAAAACGACATTAGTCGCTTAGATATTGTTAATTTTATTTCTCATGGTATTACCAAGGTCAATAACGAAGGTGACAGCTCATCATCGTCTGCTTCATTTGGTGGTACAGAGAGTGCAGAAGAAGCTAATTCTGAAGACCGTCTAGAAAACTTTGCCACCAACCTTAACGAAGTGGCGAAGCAAGGTAACATTGATCCACTTATCGGGCGTGATAAAGAGCTTGAACGTACAATTCAAGTACTATGTCGCCGTCGTAAGAATAACCCTTTGTTAGTGGGTGAAGCTGGTGTAGGTAAAACCGCCATTGCTGAAGGCCTTGCATGGCGTATTGTTGAAGGACAAGTACCTGAAATTATTCAGAGCAGTGTGATTTATTCTTTAGATATTGGTTCACTTCTAGCTGGGACTAAATATCGTGGTGATTTTGAGAAACGCTTCAAAGCAATTCTTAAGCAACTAGAGAAAGAAGAAGACGCGATTCTGTTTATCGACGAAATTCACACAATTATTGGTGCGGGTGCGGCATCTGGCGGTCAAGTTGATGCGGCAAACCTAATTAAGCCGCTATTAAGCAGTGGCAAGTTACGTTGCATCGGCTCAACAACATACCAAGAGTACAGCAGTATTTTTGAGAAGGAGCGTGCGCTATCTCGTCGTTTCCAGAAAATCGATATTGTTGAACCGTCATTAGATGATACGACTAAGATTCTGATTGGCCTGAAGCCAAAATACGAAGCTCACCACGAAGTGCGTTATACCAATAAAGCGTTGCGTGCCGCTGTGGAGCTGTCAGCTAAATACATTAATGAACGCCACCTTCCTGATAAGGCGATTGACGTTATTGATGAAGCTGGCGCTCGTAGCCGTCTGGCTCCTGCAAGCCGTCGTAAGAAGACGGTAAGTGTGGCTGATATTGAGTCAATGGTGGCGAAGATGGCGCGTATTCCTGAGAAATCAGTATCGTCTTCAGACAAAGATACGCTGCAGAAACTGGATCAACGCATGAAAATGTTGGTATTCGGACAAGACCCTGCGATCGATGTATTGAGCGAAGCGATCAAGCTAACTCGTGCAGGACTAGGTGCTGACAATAAACCGGTTGGTTCATTCCTATTTGCTGGTCCTACTGGTGTGGGTAAAACCGAGGTTACGGTTCAACTGTCTAAACTGATGGGTATTGAACTGCTGCGCTTTGATATGTCTGAGTACGGTGAGCGTCACTCGGTTAGCCGCTTGATCGGTGCGCCTCCAGGTTACGTTGGTTATGACCAAGGTGGTCTACTGACTGACGCGGTAATCAAGAACCCACACTCTGTTGTGTTACTTGATGAGATCGAAAAGGCTCACCCAGATATCTTCAACCTGTTACTGCAGGTGATGGATAACGGTACACTAACTGATAACAACGGTCGCAAAGCGGATTTCCGTAACGTTATCTTAGTGATGACAACAAACGCTGGTGTTGCTGAAACCGAGAAGAAATCGATCGGCCTGATCCAACAAGATCACGCCCCTGATGCTATGGGGGAAATTAAGAAAGTATTTACTCCTGAGTTCCGTAACCGTCTTGATAATATTATTTGGTTCAATAGCTTGGATCCAAGCGTGATTAGCCAAGTAGTCGACAAGTTTATTGTTGAGCTTCAGGTTCAACTGGACGCACGTGGCGTATCTCTAGAGGTTTCTGAGGATGCTCGTCACTGGTTGGCAGACAAAGGCTACGATAAGACTATGGGAGCTCGCCCTATGGGACGTGTGATTCAAGATAAACTTAAGAAGCCTCTTGCCAATGAGCTGTTGTTCGGTAGCTTGGTTGATGGCGGTACAGTTAAGGTATCCCTGAAAAAAGACGAACTAGACTTTGTTTATGTAGGGGCGAAAGAAGAAGTTATGCACTAAGCATTATTTCTTAATGATTTAACTTTCTAGCGGCTTAGGCCTCAATGAACACGTAGCTAAAATAAAACGCATGATTTCGGTTGTGCGTTTTTTATTTTTGGGAGATGGGGAATTTTAGGTGTTAAAAAACGGAGCATATAGCTCCGCTTCTTATCGTATTCGATAATTAAAAATTAACGAGCACGGAAGACGATGCGGCCTTTAGAAAGGTCGTATGGAGTCATCTCAACAGTTACTTTATCACCAGTAAGAATACGGATGTAGTTCTTACGCATTTTACCAGAGATGTGTGCTGTCACTACGTGACCATTTTCAAGTTCAACACGGAACATTGTGTTTGGTAGAGTATCAAGGACAGTGCCTTGCATCTCGATTACGTCTTCTTTAGCCATCTAATCCTCTTTCGAAATTTGGCGGTTTTCAACGGCTTGATTGTGCCGTTAAAATCAAAATATGTAAAGTTGTCGCGTATTCTACCCTTGCCACCGTTGATTTACTAGCCTTTGATGGCGTTGAAACCGTACTTTATAGTTCATTGCAGGGCATTCATCGATTTGATAACCCAAATATAGCCATTGTTTATGCTCTTTCTGGGCGTGTTGGATTTGGAATAGAACACTAAGTGTTCCCATGGATATGTCGATATCTGGATCGAAGAAGGTATAAAACGCGCTAGTGCTATGAGCCATAACATCGGTAACAGCAATTCCGATCAACTTATTCTCGTCGTAGATATGCATGAACTTTGTTGTAAGCCACTCATTTTGTGAGAATTGTAGAAATTCTTTTTTCTTTGGTGGATACATGGTTCCCGAACGATGACGAGCGGTTATGTAGCGGCTATATAAATCAAACCAGTTATCATCCATTGTGTCTTTGAGTTCCCAGCGAAATGTTTTCGCCTTGTTGAGGACCCGTCTTTGGCTTTTGGAGAACTTAACTTCTGGGATAGAAACACGAATGGCCTGGCATGCTGAGCAATTGTCGCAATGTGGCTTGTAAATGGTAGTTCCACTGCGACGAAACCCGTTTGCGAGCAGAACTTCATAACTCTCTGAAGTGTGCATGTGCTCATCAAGCGTGACTGCCACTCTTTCTTCGAGGTGTGGTAAATAGCTGCAAGCGTGATTATCTGTTAATCCAATTCTGATTTGTTGTAAATCTGGATTCATTAAGGCATTTCCTTTAACCATTGGGTTTTAAAGCATGCATCGTCAACGGAGGTTTCTTTTAGTGACTGCAGAGCGTTTAAGAATTCGTTTCTATCGACCTCTATAGCGCCCAAGGACTCCAAGTGAGGGTTCATGACCTGACAATCAATGAGCTTCCCACCGAACTGGGTAAAGTGTTCACAAAAGTACCACAGCGCGATCTTAGAGGCATTGGTCTTCAAGCTAAACATCGATTCACCGCAAAAGACTTGGCCTCTTTGTAAGCCATAAAGCCCGCCGATCAATTCATCGCCTTGCCACACTTCAACGGAATGACAGAATCCTAATGAAGCAAGTTCGCGGTAAGCTAACTGCATGTCGTTGTTTAGCCAGGTTTCCTCTTCGGATCTTAACGAAGAGCAGTAACCGATTACTCTGTCCGTCGCTTGATTAATGCTGACACGATAATTATGTTTTCTTTGAAACTTTTTAAGACTTTTTGATGGTTTGAATGTCTTAGGATTAAATATCGCTCGCGGTGCGGGGCTCCACCAAAGTATAGGCTCACCTGGGCCGTACCATGGAAATATACCTTGGCTATAAGCGTTCAAAATTCGCATTGGTGACAAATCACCACCAAAGGCGAGCAGACCGTTGGGTTCATCAAGCGCGTCGAAGGGCGAAGGAAACTCTATACTAGTAGTATCAAGTTCGGTTAGGTATATAGTCATAAGTACCGCGTTACAGGTTAATCACTGACCAAGAGGTCTTTAGGAGTTTTACCATGAAGAAGTTGCTTTGGATTTTACTTGTTTTGCCCATGTTGGCAAATGCAGCTTACAACAGAAACCAAGCTCGACCAGTGAATGAGGTGGTTTATGGTGAGATCGATACGGTTAGATACATCACTCAACAAGAGATCGTTGAATCGAAAGCGAATGGTTGGGAAACCTTATTGGGTGCTGCGATCGGTGGCTTGATCGGTAATCAGTTTGGTGGTGGCACTGGTAAGGAAGTCGCAACGGCCGTGGGCGCAGTGGCTGGTGCGGGAATAGCTCGTAACCGGGGCAATACACAGTACAAAGTCGAATACAAACTTGTCGAGTTATTGGTCAAAACCAAAGAGGGCAAGTTGGTTAACATTATTCAAGATGTCGATAACTCGATGTTGTTTAACCGAGGTGACGATGTGCGCATTCTCTATTTTTCTGATGGTGTTCGCGTTGATATCGTGTACTAGTGTGTTGGTTTTATTGATTGGCTGATTAATCGCCTTTATCAAGGGGATTAGCTCTGGAGTTAGTTGGAAAAGTTAGTTAATCTGCAAGTACGAAGAATTATTCATCACCCGAAAATAAATACGCGCCAGTGACTTCGGGTGGTACAAGGACTATAAGATTTAATGGAAAGCCTTACGTTACAACCAATTCAAAAAGTGAGTGGGGAAGTAAACCTACCTGGCTCAAAAAGTGTTTCCAACCGTGCACTTCTTTTGGCGGCACTTTCAACAGGAACGACTCGCCTAACAAACTTGCTAGACAGTGATGACATTCGCCATATGTTGAATGCCTTGACTCAACTAGGTGTTGATTATCAGTTGTCTGCTGACAAAACTGTTTGTGAAGTGACGGGTGTAGGTGGTGCGTTCTCAAGCGATAAAGCCCTCGAACTTTTCTTAGGTAACGCGGGTACGGCGATGCGTCCGTTGGCGGCTGCACTATGTTTAGGCCGCGGTGAATACGTTCTTACTGGTGAGCCGCGCATGAAAGAGCGCCCAATTGGCCACTTAGTAACGGCACTGCGAGAAGCCGGTGCCGACGTTGAATACTTAGAGAACGAAAACTACCCACCATTGAAGATCACAAGCACAGGTCTGAAGAGCGGTACGGTTTCTATCGACGGTTCAATCTCTAGTCAATTCTTGACGGCATTTTTGATGGCTGCGCCCTTAGCTGAAGGTGAAGTGACCATTAAAATTGACGGTGAATTGGTTTCTAAACCTTACATCGATATTACGCTGCACATCATGAAGCAATTTGGTGTGGACGTGATCAACAACGATTACCAAGAGTTTGTGATTCCTACGGGGCAATCTTACTCGGCACCGGGTGATTTCTTGGTTGAAGGTGATGCATCATCTGCGTCATATTTCCTTGCAGCCGCTGCTATCAAAGGTGGTGAGATTAAGGTCACTGGTATTGGTAAAAACAGTATCCAAGGTGATATCCAATTCGCTGATGCGCTTGAGAAAATGGGTGCGGAAATCGAATGGGGTGACGACTACGTTATCTCTCGTTGTGGCGAGCTGAAAGGCATTGATATGGACTATAACCATATCCCAGATGCGGCGATGACTATCGCGACAACCGCATTGTTTGCGAAAGGCACAACGGCAATCCGTAATGTCTACAACTGGCGTGTGAAAGAGACAGACCGCTTGGCTGCAATGGCAACCGAGCTGCGTAAAGTCGGTGCTGAAGTGGAAGAGGGAGAAGATTACCTCATCGTTAACCCAGTAGCTGAACTGACACACGCGGCGATTGATACTTATGATGATCACCGTATGGCGATGTGTTTCTCGTTAGTGGCCTTGAGCGATACGCCGGTTACCATCAATGATCCAGGTTGTACTTCAAAGACATTCCCTGGCTACTTCGATAAGCTGAAAATGCTAAGTCTATAAAAATGCAACATATATAGGTTGAGGAAGTAAAAAGCTTGCCTAAATGGCAAGCTTTTGAATTATTGCTGAAGCGTAAATTCTTTCGAAAGATGGTGCGCTAAGTATTTAAACATGTTAAATACCGCGGTTGTATGTTCTGTTGGCATTCCATTACTGTCTAAGAAATATTCACCTTTGAAAATTAGAACATCGTCTTTTTCTACTACGCTGTTTGCGCGCATGCCTTCAATGTAGTCATCATGTGATTGGATAATTTGGTTTGCGATAAGCAGTAAATCAAATTCTGCTATTACTTTCTTTGTCATGAGTTTATCTCTGATAACTGAATATAATGTTGAGTTTATGGTGTCGAACTAGAAATTCAATGATTTCACAACCGTTTAAGAGAGTCTTTTTCGAATATCCACAATTTATTTTGTGATTTACGACAAAAATAATTGAATGGAACTCGCGTTAGATTCGCGGACAAGCTTAGTATGAGCCCGTTTAGACGTAATGCCTGATGAATAGGCTCTTGCAAGTATTCTTCGTGAGTACTTTATAGCTTCTTTATATTGTGACCCTTTATCTATGAGTCGTCGAATTGTCGAGCGATCAGATCCAATTTTGAAAAAAGCGGTTGATCTTCTAGTAATCTCGCACAATAGTAAAAAAAGAAGCAATGAATTTAGAATATCATGCGTAAAAGCCCGCAAGTTAAATTGTTGGTGCTGAAGCATCGTGATTAAGGACGTTAGAGTCAATATGGGTAAATCGCTCGTTATAGTGGAGTCGCCAGCCAAGGCTAAAACTATCAATAAATACCTTGGCAAAGACTTTGTCGTTAAGTCGAGTGTAGGTCACGTACGTGATTTACCAACGGCAGGTCAAAGTACTGGTAAAAAGGCTGCTGCAGTTTCAACCAAGGGTATGAGCCCAGAAGAGAAAGCTCGTATCAAAAAAGAAAAAGATCGTAAAGCACTTATTAAAAAAATGGGTATTAACCCTTACAAAGAGTGGGAAGCGAATTACCAAATCTTACCTGGTAAAGAAAAAGTTGTTGCTGAATTACAAAAACTGGCTGAGAACGCAGACCACGTTTATCTCGCAACCGATTTGGACCGCGAAGGAGAAGCTATCGCATGGCACCTTCGTGAGATCATCGGTGGCGATGAAACGCGATACAAGCGAGTGGTCTTTAACGAAATCACCAAGAATGCTATTCAACAAGCTTTCGAAACTCCAGGTGAGCTAAACATTGATGGCGTAAACGCACAACAAGCACGACGTTTTATGGACCGTATTGTTGGCTTTATGGTGTCACCTCTGCTTTGGAAGAAAGTAGCACGAGGCCTGTCCGCAGGTCGTGTTCAATCGGTAGCCGTTAAGCTGTTGGTTGAGCGTGAGCGAGAGATTAACGCTTTCATCCCTGAAGAGTTTTGGGATGTACATGCTGACACTAAAACAACAGATAAAACAGATTTCAGGCTACAAGTCGCGCAGAAAGATGGTGTTGCGTTTAAACCTGAAAACGAAGCGCAAACTCAAGCTGCAGTTAGTGTTTTAGAAAAAGCCCAATACGAAGTATGTAAGCGTGAAGACCGCCCTACGAAGAGTAAGCCGTCTGCACCTTACATTACATCGACATTGCAACAAGCGGCGAGTACGCGTCTTGGTTACGGCGTAAAGAAAACCATGATGCTGGCTCAACGCCTGTATGAAGCGGGTTACATCACTTATATGCGTACTGACTCAACCAACTTGAGTTCAGAAGCTGTAGAAGCCGCTCGTGAATACATTGGTTCTGAGTACGGCGCGAAATACCTTCCACCTAAAGCGCTGGTATACGGCAGCAAAGAGGGGGCTCAAGAAGCCCACGAAGCGATTCGTCCTTCAAGTGTAGATGTTAAGTCTGAAGATCTAAACGGAGTAGACGCAGACGCACACAAGCTTTACTCGCTGATTTGGAATCAATTCGTAGCATGTCAAATGACACCAGCTCAATACGATTCAACGACAGTAAGCGTTAAAGCTGACGAGTACACGCTAAAAGCGAAAGGTCGTATCCTTAAATTTGATGGTTGGACACGCGTTCAACGCCCAATGGGTAAAAACGAAGACTCGATTCTTCCAGCAGTGCAGATTGGCGATAAGCTCGATCTCATTGCGTTAGACCCTAAACAGCACTTCACTAAGCCACCGGCACGTTTCACTGAAGCGGCACTTGTTAAAGAGCTTGAGAAGCGTGGTATTGGTCGTCCTTCAACTTATGCATCGATCATCTCGACGATTCAAGATCGTGGTTACGTGAAAGTTGAACAACGCCGTTTCTATGCTGAGAAGATGGGTGAAATTGTCACTGACCGTCTAGACGGCAGCTTCAATGACCTAATGAACTACGACTTCACTGCTCGTATGGAGCAGAAGTTGGACCAAATCGCAGAAGGCGAAGCAAGCTGGAAAGGCGTGCTAGATAACTTCTTCGAAGACTTTACTGGCGATTTGGAAAAAGCAGACTTAGACGAAGACGCTGGTGGCATGAAGCCAAATCATATCGTGGAAACCGATATTGAGTGTCCGACTTGTAGCCGTAGAATGGGTATTCGTACGGCTTCGACGGGCGTATTCCTTGGTTGTTCTGGCTATGCACTTCCACCAAAAGAGCGTTGTAAGACAACCATCAACCTGGGTGATGAAGAAGGCATTATCAACGTGCTTGAAGAAGACGTTGAAACCGCAGCACTTCGAGCCAAAAAACGTTGTCCTATCTGTGAAACAGCAATGGATGCTTATCTAATCGATGATAAGCGTAAGATGCACGTGTGTGGTAACAACCCGAACTGTGAAGGTTATGTGGTTGAGTACGGCGAATTTAAAGTGAAAGGCTACGATGGTCCGCTTGTTGAATGTGATAAGTGTGGTTCTGACATGGTTTTGAAGAACGGTCGTTTTGGTAAATACATGGACTGTACGAGTGAAGATTGTAAAAACACTCGTAAAATTCTGAAAAATGGCGAAGTTGCGCCACCTAAAGAAGATCCCGTGCACTTCCCTGAGCTTCCATGTGAAAATTCAGACGCCTACTTTGTGCTTCGTGATGGTGCTTCTGGTCTGTTTATGGCGGCGAGTAACTTCCCTAAATCGCGAGAAACACGTGCGCCATTAGTAGAAGAGCTGGTTCGTTTTAAAGACCGTATTTCACCTAAATTCAAATACCTAACATCAGCGCCAGTTGCTGACCCTGATGGTAAGCCGACAGTGGTTCGTTTTAGTCGTAAGACTAAAGAAAACTACGTTCGTACTGAAGCCGATGGAAAACCATCCGGTTGGACTGCGTTGTACATCGACGGTAAGTGGGAAGTTACGGATAAGCGTAAAAAGCCCAAAGAAAAGTGATTAAACGTTATTGATTGAAAAAGCAGCCATTCGGCTGCTTTTTTTTGATCTAAATATGACTAATTATGCAAATGATTGACTCTTGTTAGTTCTGGAGTATTATTAAATGACCACAGGAAAATGAAGGAAATGATTAATCGTATCTTTTTATGTGGCTTTAACAATATTGTAACTCAATTAAAATACTGTAACTCTCAAGTTTGGGGTTAGTTGTATACCTAATGTGTGGTGAGTGTTAATGTAATGTATCTCTGAGAGGGGGGTAGTGTGAGCTGCTTTAAGTCTTAGAAAAAGCAATCGGTTATATAGCGCAGAATGGCGTATTAAAAATTGAAATCGACAGGAAAGTCGATAACGTATAAAACTAAGTGCAAATAATAATGCACATATAATAACGTTTGGCTTAGGATATTGTCACTGTATGTGAATAGATATTCGCTAAGTACCCTGAATAAGTGTTAGTGCTCATCCCCCAGAGGAAGATACCTCTACGAGTACTGACATCGACAAGCTATAGATATATGGAGAATAAAATGGCTGGTGTATTGGGAATGATTCTTGCTGGTGGCGAAGGCTCGCGCTTGAGACCTTTAACAGAATCTCGCAGCAAACCCTCGGTTCCGTTCGGTGGTAGCTACCGCTTAATTGATTTCGCTTTAAACAATTTCGTCAATGCAGATCTTATGAAGATCTATGTGTTAACACAATTTAAGTCACAATCTTTGTTTCATCATATGAAAAAAGGTTGGAATATCAGTGGTATAACAGATCGTTTTATTGACCCTATTCCAGCGCAAATGCGTAAAGGAAAGCGTTGGTATGAAGGTACGGCAGATGCTATTTACCAAAATATGGGTTTTATGGAGTTGGAAGAACCAGATCAAGTCTGTATTTTCGGTTCTGACCACATCTATAAAATGGATATCAAACAGATGCTTGATTTCCATAAAGAAAAGAGAGCGGCTTTAACGGTTTCAGCTTTACGTATGCCACTTGCAGAAGCTTCTGAGTTTGGTGTTATTGAGGTTGATGCTGACGGCCGTATGATTGGCTTTGAAGAGAAACCTGCAAATCCGAAGTCGATTCCGGGCGATCCAGAATCAGCGCTCGTTTCAATGGGCAACTACGTATTTGAAGCGAAAGAACTTTTTGTTGAACTAACGGAAGATGCTGATAGAGAAGGTTCGACACACGATTTCGGCAAAGACATTATTCCAAACATGTTCCCCCGTGGTGACGTGTTTGTTTATGATTTCAGCACCAACCGTATTACTGGTGAGAAAGAAGAAGTTTACTGGCGCGATGTAGGTACGATTGACGCATACTGGCAAGCGCACATGGACCTTCTCAAGAAAGATGCGCCATTCTCACTATACAACCGCAAATGGCCTCTACACACTTATTACCCACCACTACCACCAGCTACGTTTACTGATTCGGCAAATGGTCGAATTCAGATCATTGATAGCCTTGTGTGTAGCGGTAGTTATGTACGTGGTTCGCGTATTGAAAAGAGTGTATTGGGATTCCGCAGCAATATCGCATCAGCGTGTGATATCAGCGAAAGTATCTTACTCGGTGATGTAAAAGTGGGTGAGGGTTGTATCCTGCGCCGCGTTATCATTGATAAAGATGCAGACATCGCACCGGGTACACAGATTGGTGTAAATTTGACAGAAGACAAAAAGCATTACCACGTATCTGATGATGGTGTCGTAGTTATTGAAAAAGGAGCACGAGTTGGTTACTAAGACTCTCTCGGTACTTTTTGTAGCGTCTGAAGTTGAAGGCTTGATTAAAAGTGGTGGCTTGGCTGATGTAGCCAAGGCACTGCCGAAGGCTTTGCAAGCTCTCGACCAGGACGTTCGAGTGACTATTCCCGCGTATAGAAATATTCCAAACATGGACTCAGCAGACGTTATTTTATCGACTGAACTCGATCATTGGCCTCATACTGCTTATCAGGTTAAGAAACTGACCGTAGAAGGCGTTCAAGTTTTAGGTATCGAATGTGCCCAGTATTTCGACCGCCCAGAAATGTATGCAGAGAACAACCAAGCTTACGCTGACAATGGAGAACGTTTTTCGTTTTTTAGCGCCGCGTGTTTGGATATGTTGCCAAAGCTTGGTTTCCAACCTGATATCGTTCATGCGAACGACTGGCATACGGGCTTTGTTCCTTTCTTGCTTAAGTTTCGTTATCACCAGCACGAATTTTTCGAAAACACTCGCAGTGTTATATCAATTCACAACGCGGTTTTCAAAGGCGTTTTTTCTTACGAAGAGTTGCAGTGCCTGCCTGAAATGCACAGCTATAACGTACCTGAAGCTGCGGTAAGTGATACTCACGTTACCATGTTAAAAGCGGGTGTTTTGTGTGCAGATAAAGTGAATGCAGTAAGCCCAACCTATGCAGTAGAGCTCAAAACTGAGCTTGGCAGTCATGGTATGGCAGCAGAGTTCCAACACAGAGCTTCGGACTTGTTCGGTATTTTGAATGGCTGTGATTATGGTGCTTGGAATCCTGAAACGGATGATTTTTTACCTCGCAAATACAAAGCGACCAAGCACAGCATGGTTCGTGGTAAATCGGCGTGTAAGCAAAAATTGCAACAAAATGTTGGTTTGCCAGCTATCGACTGCGCTGTGTATGGCATGGTTTGTCGTCTGACCCATCAAAAAGGCGTACATTATTTATTGCCCATCATCGAGCAGTTTTTGAAGAACGAGCTTCAGATCGTGATTGTAGGAACAGGCGATCCAGTGTTGGCGAGTCAGCTAAAAGATCTGTCGGCACTTCACTCAGATAAGTTCTCGTTTGTTGAAGCGTATAACAACGAATTGGCGCATTTAGTTGAAGCGGGCTCTGACTTCTTTTTGATGCCTTCTGAATTTGAACCTTGTGGCTTAAACCAAATCTACAGCATGGCTTACGGTACTTTACCGATTGTTCGATCTGTCGGTGGCTTAAAAGACAGCGTAAATGATTACGATAAGGATCCTGAAGTCGCGACTGGGTTTGCTTTTGATGAACCAACACCGCAGGCGTTACTGGCAGTCTTACATCGTTCATTGCTGCTTTATGCGCAAAATCCATCTGAAATTAAGCGCGTTCAGCTTTATGCGATGCAGCAAGATTTTAGTTGGGAAGATGCGGCTAAAGAATACCTAGCTATGTACCATTCAGCATTTTAACTTGTTGACTTAGCTTTAAAATTAGCTGGGAGCAACAACCGCTCGTAATAAATGAAGGCGCTCTAATTGTAGAGTGCCTTTTTGTTTCCTGGTCAGAGCACATCACGTTTACGAAGACAAAGCTTGCAAACTCATTTTAGTCAGGTAGAAAAGGTGAGGTAAGTATTCATATGACTAATGATAGGTTTGACACTATTATCACTTAAAGTTCTTAATAGCGTGATATCCTAGTCATCGCCTCGTGATGAGGCATAGCTCCATTCCAATAATTAAAGCGATAGGTATGTCTGAGAGTTTACTATTTCATAAAACATTTACTCACCCTACGAGCGATGAGTGGGTTGTATTTGTGCATGGCGCAGGAGGCAGTTCCTCCATCTGGTTCAAGCAGATTAAAGCGTATAAACAGCATTTCAACTTGCTGCTCATTGACTTGAGAGGGCATGGTAAATCAGACAATATACTTAAAGGGCTGATTTCGAATCGTTATACCTTCAAATCGGTGACGCTTGATATTCTCAAGGTATTAGACCATCTTAAAATCCGTTCTGCACATTTTGTTGGCATGTCTTTAGGCACGATCATAGTACGTAACGTTGCGGAGTTAGCTGCAGGGCGTGTGCGTTCAATGGTATTAGGCGGCGCTGTCACTAAACTCAACACTCGTTCTCAAGTTTTAATCAAATTAGGTAACTTAAGTAAACACATTATTCCTTATATGTGGTTATACAGTCTTTTTGCATATGTAGTAATGCCACAAAAAAGCCAAAAAGAGTCTCGTCATCTGTTTATCCGAGAAGCAAAGAAACTGTGCCAAAAAGAGTTTAAACGTTGGTTCATCTTAACCGCAGATGTTAATCCCCTAATGAAGTATTTCAAAGATAGAGAGTTACCCATTCCTACTCTCTATTTAATGGGAGAGCGTGATTACATGTTCATTAAGCCAGTAAAGGAAATGGTGCAAGCACATGAGTCGAGTGAACTGGTTGAAATCGCTAACTGCGGTCACGTCTGCAATGTAGAAAACCCTGAAGCATTCAATCAACATTCTATCGAGTTTATCCAAAAGCAAATCCAATGATTCTCTAGGTTTATTATCAGCTTAGATGATTAGATAGAATTGAAATAAAAACGGGAAGCTAGATTAGCTTCCCGTTTTTATATTGAGGAGGTATCAAACCGAACCTCTTGTCACAGTCTTTGCGTATTACTCAGGTGAGGCTGCGCCACACTGCCAACAAGAACCAAATAGTGCTTCGTTGACTTCGTGACACTCACTACATCGCCACTCTTCATAGATGATCGAATCTTGCTGCTTTTGGTAATCATTTACAATAGTGCGAGCTTTGTTAGCCAGTTCTGGTTCATACAGCCAAACGTACGGGTCAGTGTCTTCTGTAAATGGGAGTTCCCCTTTTAAACCAAACAACCCCTCACCACGGACCTCACATGCAATATTCTCACTTTCTAGCAATCCACATATGATGTGGGCTTCTGTCGGATTCGATGCAACAAAGATTTTCATGACATAGAACCTTAATCAGTTATCGGTGTTGAGCGAAATTTGCCCATTAGCCATTTAGCAAAAATTGGGAACACCCCGAGTAAAGCAAATGACAACAATACTGAAGGGGAAATGATACCTGAAAGCGAGTCAATCTCCGCAAGTTGAGTACCGGCGTTCAAGAAAACCGCAGTGCCTGGTAGCATGCCTATTTGGCTTGTAATGTAGTAACGACTGACCGACATTGGCGTTAGGCCCATCAGCAAGTTGATAAGGAAAAATGGGAATACAGGAATCAGACGCAAAGAAAATAAGTAAAATGCGCCGTCTTTTTCAACCCCCTTGTTAATCGTCGCCAATTTGTCACCAAACTTGGTTTGAATCCAGTCACGTAATAGATAGCGGCTACTTAGAAAGGCAAGGGTAGCACCAATTGCACTTGCGAAAGATACCAGCAGCAAGCTATTCCAGAAACCAAATAGAGCAGCTCCGAGCAGGGTGACAACAGCGGCACCAGGAATTGAGAAAGCAGTAATCATTACATACGCAACAAAATAGATAGCGGCAGCTGCAATAAAGTTGCTGTCAATGTAGTCATTTAAGACAGCTTGTTGGGTCTTAGCATTTTCAAGCGTTAAGTACTGGCCGAAATTGATGCCTAACAAGACAATGGTTACGACCAACACAATACCCAATATCATTTTCTTACTCATTGATACTTCCTCTAAATTTTCAATGCATACCGATAGTATAGATAGACAGGCAAAGCATAGATTAACTTTCACCAGATATAAAAAAAGCCGCAGTAAATGCGGCTTAGTTATGTATATATTGCACTGACAATGTTAATTGACGCGATTGATAAGCTCTTCGCGACGCTGCTGCGGTATAACAGACCAATGTGTACCATTGATCGCACCTTCTAGCGCCCAAAGTAGTTCAATACTGACAGAAGACGCATGCGATTCTTTGATGGCGTTAAATGCGTTTACAGAGCCAGATTCATATAAACGTTCTACAGAATCGATTCCTGCCTTTTTCAACATACGCTCGGTAGCGAGTCGAAGATTAGGCAGATCTTTGAGTCGGGTCGGCTTGGCAGAAGACTGCTCAGCTTTTTCTTCTTTAGCAAAACCCAGAGACGTGGTTGCAAGCTGCAAGATTTTCTCTTGGTCTTGCCATAGGCCTTCAGGTAAAGCGAAATATTTAGTAACAACAGGGAAACCACGTTTTTTGTAGACGTACGGTTGAAACCCTTGTTGTTCGAATTGCTTTGTTGTGCATTTATCTGCTCGTATGTGCAGTTGGTCATTAACAACCAGAGCAAACATTGTGTCATCAGCAAAAAGACCGAATCCACCAAACATTGAGCGTGATTTTATTTTTCCTAGGGACTCAAATAACTTCATTGAGTCCTTTAGTATCGGTTTATCCATGTTATTTATCTCGGTGTATTTGAAGTACGCCACCAAATAAGCAGGTCCGAGAGATTAGCAAAATGTTGCAATTAAATTGTCAATAAGCCGTAAATTACTAAATTATTAGTAGTTACTGCATTTTGCCATCGGTAACCCCGCTACCATACCAACGAGTGGTTTAGGCCGGAAGCTTTGCGTCTCACTCTTTCGAGTGGTTTGCCCTGTGCGTGACTGATTGAATAGAATAAAGTTTTTGTTGAATGAGGCTCACACTTGTTATTTCAAAATGTGATATTGCTTCAATTAATGATCTTTGTATTGTGCATCTAGGTTCACTTTGGGTGCTGATAAAAAAAGCGCACCTAAAGGTGCGCTTGATGAAATTAAACTCATTTTATCAATTAATTTAACGTTTTAACTGTACATCGCTCTACGATTTCAGGGTGCATTTCGAAGACACGTTTTTCATGATCTTTGTCTTTTATACGTTCTAATAGAATTTCGAAAGCATTTTTACCAACACGACGTTTCGGTTGGTGCACCGTTGTTAAAGGTGGTGAAAAGTATTCAGCTAGCTCGATGTTGTCGTAACCAATGATCGAAATATCTTCAGGAATACGAATACCTTTCTGTTGCAGGCGACTCATTAGACCTAGTGCCATCGTGTCATTAAAGCAGAATACAGCCGTCGGGCGATCTTCCATCTCAACGATTTGCTCTGCAGCAAGAACTGCCGTATCGCACTCGAAGTTGCCTTCGATGATCATGTTATTATCGGTAGAAATCTTAGCTTCGTTCAGTGCGCGCTTGTATCCGGCAATGCGTTCAACACATGCTGCTTTGTCTAAGTGGCCACTTAAACAGGCAATTTTAGAGTGACCGCGTTCAATCAGGTACTTGGTTGCTAGGTAGCCACCTTCTTCAGAGTTATCAATGATCTTATCAGCTTGAGAGCTCTCTGGGCCCCAGTCCATAATAACTTTCGGGATGTCAGCGTGACGGTCTAACATCACTCTTAGTTCTTCAGTTAGGTCTGAACACATAACTAAGATGCCATCTACACGTTTCTCTGCCAGCATTCGAATGTAGTCACGTTGCTTCTCATAGATACCACCTGTGTTACACAGGATCAAAGTGTAACCTTGACGGTAGCAGTAGCTTTCAACACCATCGATAACTTCAGAGAAGAATAGGTTGGTTGATTGAGTAACAAGCATGCCGATAGTACGCGTTGTATTGCACTTCAAGCTACGAGCTACAGCACTTGGCGCATAGTTCAGTTCGTCTACAGCTTTGTTTACTTTTTCTTGAGTCGCTTCTGCAACAAAACGTGTTTTATTGATTACGTGAGAAACGGTTGTTGTCGATACGCCGGCTAAGCGAGCGACATCTTTTATCGTGGCCATGGTTTTATCCTATTAGAAGCTACTTTCCCAAAGTACGGAATAAAGTAGCCGTTAAGCTACCTAACTAAGAGCTATAATTTGTAGGGCTCTTTGGGTACTAACGTGCTAAAAAACAAAAAACCGCTATTGAGCGGCTTGTCTTAACACCGAAATGCTCTGAACTTAAATAAGCATAGCATTTCGTGAATGTTTCATATTTTATCGTTTGCGGTCACAATTTTAGACTGACTAGAAGTTACTCGCAATAAAATTCACCCTGAAATCCGGGTGAATTGTCACATTCTATTGAATTTATTTACCTAGTCATGCAATAAGCTTAGTCACCAGCTAGATATTGAGCGTCTAAATTACAGAAGGCGAGTAATAGAGATGAGACTGAAGCGTAGAAACCGAATTCGTCAACGTCATGACATTTCACGTTGAACTTGGGTACCCAAGTAAGGAGTTGTTGTTCGATAAACTGTTGTTGAACGGAAAATGATTTTTCTAGCTTTTCTTCAAGCTCAGTTTCGTTAGAGCGAATGATCAAGTTACCAAGGAAATCGAGTTCGATAGCAATGTGGTCTGCTGGCTCTTTTAGATCTTGGTTCACGACTAAGTTGTGCTTAGCCATGATCTCTTCCATATCTTTTGCTGGCTTATCATTCAAAAGGCCAGTTTCGCCGATATACATAGAAGCGTATGGAAGGGCGCCATGTTTATCTGTTTTTAAGAAAAGGTCACAAAAGTCTGCAGACAGTTCTAGCTGAGCATCTTCACGTGTTTGTAGGCGGTTCAGCGCGTCCACTAACTTATCAATCGCAGGCTTTAGTGTTTCATTTTCGCCTAAACCAGTTAGGAAAGAACGAATTTCAACAGAGTGGTAGTGATCGAGTTCTTCTTGAGTGAGTTCTTTAGCGAATAAGCTTGACAACCACCAGTAGATTTCTGCTCTTTGTTCGTTGAACGCTTTTGTATCTTTCATTGGATTGATCCTAATATCGTCTTTCGTATACCCGGGGTACTCAGTCTAACTAACCGTGATATTTGCTAAGCGCAAAGCTACTCGTTAGTGGTAATGCCCATATTGAATTGTTATGGACGATAAATAGCAAGGTTTAAGATTGTCTTGTATCAAAAAAAATCCATGTTTCTGGCTTTTATCTTCTGCACCACTAGAATTGTTACTAGTTATGAATAGAATAGTCATTGAAACTATTAAATAAGAAAAGTGGTGTAGATGAGCTATCACGTATTAGTCGTAGAAGATGATGTGGTAACCCGCAGTAAATTGGTTGGATACTTCCAGAACGAAGGTTACACAGTGAGCGAAGCAGAAAGCGGCGCTCAAATGAGAAGCGTGTTAGAAGAAAACAACGTGGACCTCATTATGCTGGACATCAACTTACCAGGCGAAGATGGATTGATGCTAACTCGCGAATTACGCAGTCAATCAGACATTGGAATTATTTTAGTTACTGGACGCACGGATAGCATCGACAAAATCGTAGGCCTAGAAATGGGGGCAGACGATTATGTTACTAAACCTTTCGAACTTCGCGAGTTATTGGTTCGAGTTAAAAACTTACTTTGGCGTATTGCTGCTGCTCGTAAAACAGCAGCGGGCGCAGTCGAAGAAACATCAGATGAGTCTGTGGTTCGTTTTGGTGAGTGGACATTTGATATCCCTCGTCGCGCGTTAAGCAAAAACGGCGAACCGGTGAAACTGACCAAAGCAGAATACGAACTGCTAGTGGCTTTGTCTTCTTACCCTAATCAAGTATTAAGCCGCGAACGTATTCTGAATATGATTAGCCACCGAGTGGACGCACCTAATGACCGTACTATCGACGTACTAATCCGTCGTATGCGTGCAAAGATGGAGTTCGACCCTAAGAATCCACAGATTTTTGTGACGGTTCACGGTGAAGGTTATATGTTCGCTGGTGACTAATACCCTTTGGGGGCTTATCGTCAGTAACGATATTTGAAGGAAAAAAGCCGAGACATCATTTGATGTCTCGGCTTTTTATTACTTAACGATTATTGCCAGCGAGCTAAGAACCTATAAATTTCTTTGCTGTTCTATCTGCTCAACAGGCTGAGTTTTCAGGCTGGACTGAGCTTACTGTGCTGCAGAAACTTCACTGTCTTCCTCAGCTAAGCTAGAAGCTTCAGGGACAACAACCGGTTCTTCTGAAATGTCCCTACTGGTGTCTAGCCAGTCACGTAGGTTTTGCCAAACCAATCCCATAGTCTCGTGCCAGTAACGCTCGGTTTGCTCAAGGTAGAGCGCCTTAGGCATGTACTTATTCCAAGGCTCAACAATCCCTTCTTGTGCAAGATAGTTTGTGGGTGCAGGTAATGGATCCATACCTGCAGCATTGAACTCATTCAATGCACGAGTCATATGACTTGCAGAAGTCACCAATACCATTCTCTTGTGCTTAACAAACGCAGCAGCTTGGCGGGCTTCTTCCCAGGTATCTTTTGCTGTCTCAAGCAAAATGATGTCTGGTTTTGCTACGCCGAGGGCCAAGGCAACCTTAGCCATCATTCTGGCATTGCTCACTTCAGTGCCTCCCCCGTAACCAGACAAAATGAGTTTGGCACCAGGATAAAGACGTAGAATACGAATTCCTTCACTCAAACGCATCAAACCGGTGCGGCTAAGCTCTGATGTAGGCGGGATTTGGTCGTCTACGACGTGACCACTTCCAAGCACCATCACGTAATCGACGGTATCGTCGACGGGTAAAAAAGCGGTGTGTTGCCTTTCCATTGGCATTAAAAGTTTGCTAGAAACTGGCTGGAAAGCGATTAGGAAAATACCACAGAGGGCTGAAAGGGTAATTAGGCAACCCGTCTTCCTGTTGATAGTAAACATCACTAGGGCTAAACCCAGAAAGGCGAGAATTAACATTGCTGGCAGTGGCATCAGTAACGAAGACACTACTTTTTTCAGCTCAAACATATCCGAATAGTCCGAAAAAACATCACTTAGTAGTAAAAAGAGACATCGCCTCTTTATTCCTGAAATTCCTGTGACAGAATAGCAGGCACGATAGGACATAATAACTCAAGTAGCCGTGACTGAAGACCGTAATTTCGACGATATTGCCCACAAATTTGCAAAAAATATCTACGGCTCTGACAAAGGAGAGATCCGTCAAGTCATTGTATGGGAAGATTTAGAGCAAGCTTTGAGCAAATTTGAGCATTCATCTTCACCGTTGCATGTGCTTGATGCTGGAGGGGGACTTGCACAGGTGTCGCAAAAAATTGCCGCACTTGGACATAACGTGTCTTTATGCGATCTCTCATCTGAGATGCTTAAACTCGCAGAAGAGAGTATCTGCGAAGCGGGTTTGTTAGAGCAGTATCGATTTATTCATTCACCGGTACAAAAAGTGGCAGAACACCTCGATGAGAAAGTCGATTTTGTGATGTTTCACGCCGTAATGGAATGGTTAGCCGACCCAAAAGAGGCGCTTGATTTATTGCTTGAACAAGTTAAACCGGGCGGCGTTGCCTCGATAATGTTTTACAACCACCACGGATTAGTCCTGAAAAATGTGATTTGTGGCAACATTCCTCATGTATTGAATGGGATGCCACATCGAAAACGGTTTAAGCTGCAACCACAAAAAGGCTTGAAGCCGGAAGAGGTTTATCAATGGATAGAAGACGCTGGTCTAGAAATCTGTGGTAAATCAGGCATTCGCTCTTTCAGTGACTACATAGGTAATATGGAGTACATGGGCGATTACCAATTTGAAGATGTATTGGAACTGGAAAAACAGCTATGTCGCCAAGAGCCATATCTGTCACTAGGCCGTTATATTCACGTTTGGGCTCAAAAACCTGCGCAATAACAGCGGTGAATGTGGTAAAAGAAGCCACAACATGCGCTATGCAATCGTAAGAAGCCCGCGTCATAAAGAAATAGGCGTCATATCTAATACATTCGATATGACGAAGAACAGTAACAGGAACCACAATGAGTGAAATGACTCAAACTGCCGAAGAGCAGCCAATTGATGAGTTGGTGGGCTGGGTCAAGCAGCATGATTTTTCATTAAACTTGCCACCAGAGCGCTTAGCATTTTTGATTGCTATCGCAGTACTAAGCAATGAAAGGTTCGATGAAGAGTTGGGCGAGGGTGAATTGCACGATGCATTTACCATCGTCACTCGACTGTTTGAAGATACTGGCGAAGCGTCTGCGTTTCGTGCCAACAACGCCATCAATGAGTTGGTTAAACAGAAGTTGATTAGCCGGTTTACTAGTGAGATCACCGACGGTGCAAGTATTTATCGTCTTTCTCCAATTGCGATCGGAATTTCAGATTATTACTTACGTCACCGTCAATTCTCTAAGTTAAAACTGTCGATTCAACTTTCGATGGTTGCAGATGAGATGGCAAAAGCTATTGAAGCAGCGCAAAAAGGTGGAACTCCAGGACATTGGAGAAAGAACGTTTACGGTGTGCTCAAGTATTCTGTTGGTGAGATTTTCGATCAGATCGATCTTAACCAACGTGTTATGGATGAGCAGCAGCAAACCGTTAAGCAGCAAATTGCCGACCTTTTAAACAAAGATTGGCGAGAGGCGATTAACAACTGTGAAACCTTGCTATCAGAAACCTCGTCCACGCTAAAAGAGTTGCAAGACACCTTGCAAGCGGCGGGTGATGAACTGCAAACACAGATCCTCGATATTCAAGAAATTGTTTACGGTGATGATGAACTCGAGTTCGTTGGCGAAACCCTGTTTGGCTTGCAGATGAAGCTCGACCGAATCACAAGTTGGGGCCAACAAGCGATCGACTTATGGATCGGCTACGACCGCCACGTTCACAAGTTTATTCGTACCGCGATTGATATGGATAAAAACCGTGCCTTTAGCCAGCGCTTGCGTCAGTCAGTCACTGACTACTTTGATGCGCCGTGGTTATTGACCTACGCCGACGCTGAGAAGCTGACGGACCTTCGTGATGAAGCGCTTGTGCTTCGTGATGACGAAGTGATGGGACAAGCACCAATCGACGTAGAGTACGAAGAATTTGAGCAAGTGAATGACCTGCTTTCAGATCGAATTGCAGAGATGTTAAAAGCTCACAAACAGCAAGGCGCGCCAATTGATCTTGGCCTTGTGTTACGCGATTACCTCGCTGCACACCCTCGCACACACCATTTTGATTTAGCCAGAATTGTTGTCGACCAAGCCGTACGCTTAGGTTACTCAGAGTCTGACTATCAGGCTATTCAGCCAGATTGGCAGGCAATCAACGATTTCGGTGCAAAGGTACAAGCAAATGTCATTAACAAGTACTGATGATTACATGCCAGAGAAACTGGTAAAAGCGATAGCGAACCCGCTGTTTCCTGCGCTAGACAGTATGCTGCGTTCAGGTAAGCATATTTCAACAGAAGATCTAGATAACCACGCGTTACTTTCTGATTTTGAAGTTGAGCTTCAGCATTTTTATCAACGCTACAACACCGAGCTTGTGAAAGCACCGGAAGGCTTCTTTTACTTGCGTCCGCGTTCTACGTCTCTCATTGGTCGTAGTGTGTTGTCTGAACTAGACATGTTGGTTGGCAAGGTATTGTGCTTCTTGTACCTAAGCCCAGAACGTTTAGCGCACGAAGGCATTTTCAACAACCAAGAGTTGTTTGAAGAGCTAATGGCGTTAGCGGATGAGAAAAAACTCATGAAGCTAGCAACCAATCGTGCCTCTGGTTCTGACTTAGACAAAGAAAAGCTCTTTGAAAAAGTACGTACTTCTTTGCGTCGTTTACGCCGTATCGGCATGCTGATTGCGATTGGTGAAACCGGCAAGTTCCGTATCAGCGAAGCGGTATTCCGCTTTGGCGCTGACGTTCGTGTTGGCGATGATATGAAAGAAGCGCAATTACGTCTTATCCGTGATGGTGAAGCTGTGGTTCATACCCAAGAACCTAACCAAGGTAGCTTGTTGAATGAAGAACAAGCGGAAGCTGTATCAGAAGTAGACGAAAACGGTCAACAAGACATTTTTAACGATCAAGCTGACTTTGACCTTGAGTCAAATGATGGCGAACAAACAAAAGTAGAAGGTGAAGCATGATTGAAAGAGGTAAATATCAATCATTAACCATGGTTAACTGGAACGGCTTCTTTGCGCGTACTTTTGATATTGATGGATTGGTTACAACACTTTCTGGCGGTAACGGTGCAGGTAAGTCGACCACAATGGCGGCATTCATCACTGCACTTATCCCCGACCAAAGCCTTCTGCATTTCCGTAACACGACGGAAGCGGGCAGCTCACAGTCGTCTCGTGATAAAGGCCTTTACGGTAAGCTTCAACCTGGCGCATGTTATGCGGCGCTAGATGTGGTGAACTCTCGTAATCAACGCCTGTTGTTTGCAGTAAAACTGCAGCAAGTTGCGGGTCGTGACAAGAAAGTAGACATCAAGCCGTTCGTTATCCAAGGCCTTCCTAGCCATGTGAAACCAACGGATGTGTTGATTCAGAATGTTTCAGACAGCCACGCTCGTGTATGTCAATTGAACGATGTGAAAGCAGCAGTTGCACAATACGAAGGCGCTCACTTTAAAGCATTCTCTTCTATTGTTGATTATCACTCACAGATGTTTGAGTACGGTGTAGTACCGAAGAAACTGCGTAACAGCAGCGACCGTTCTAAGTTCTACCGTCTAATTGAAGCATCACTTTACGGTGGTATCTCAAGTGCGATTACACGTTCTCTGCGTGATTACCTTCTACCGCAAAATGGTGGTGTGAAGAAAGCATTCCAAGATATGGAATCAGCACTGCGCGAAAACCGCATGACGCTAGAAGCGATCAAGACAACGCAGTCGGATCGTGACTTGTTCAAGCATTTGATCACTGAATCAACGAACTATGTGGCAGCGGATTACATGCGCCATGCCAACGATCGTCGTAACAAGCTAGATCAAACCATGAAGCTTCGTGGTGAACTGTTTGGTTCTCGCGAAACCTTGCTTGATCAAAACAACCTGCTGAATCGTGTTCAAGAAGAACTTGAACTGCTGGTCGATCAAGAGTCTGCGCTAGAGCAAGATTATCAAGCGGCTTCAGATCATCTTCAACTGGTTCAAACTGCACTTCGTCAGCAAGAGAAAATTGCCCGCTACAGCGAAGATCTAGAAGAGCTTAATGAGCGTCTAGAAGAGCAGATGATGGTGGTTGAAGAAGCCCAAGAGCGAGTACTTCTTGCTGAAGAACAGGCTAACATTACTGAAGAAGAAGTGGATAGCCTGAAAACTCAGTTGGCTGACTATCAACAAGCTTTGGATGTTCAACAAACTCGTGCATTGCAATACCAACAAGCGGTTCAAGCATTAGAGAAAACGAAGCAGTTACTTGGTGATGAATCTATTACCGCAGAAAGTGCATTAACTCTGGTTTCTGAGCTAAAAGCCCAACAAGAATCAAGCACGCAAACGCTACTGTCTACTAAACATAAGCTAGACATGTCATCTGCTGCGTCTGCACAGTTCGACAAAGCGTTATCTTTGGTTAAAAGCATTGTTGGTGGCGTAGACCGTAAAGAAGCATCCTACAGTGCTAAGCAGGCGTTAGAAAAAGGCCGTAACGCAAAACACGTTGTTGAAAATGAACAACAGTGGCGTGCTCAGCACCGCGACATGGCTCGTGACGTGGCACAACAACGTCAAGCAAAAGAGCTTGCGACTGAATATCAAAAGCAACATAACATCTCACTGACTGACGAAGCGGTTTTCGACGAAGAACGCGAACGTCATGCAATGCAGATCGAAACGCTTGAGTACGCTCAAGAAGAGCTGCGTGAAGCGAAGAGTGAGCAACGTCGTGTGCAACAAAACCACGATCAAGAGATTCAAAAACTTGAGTCCATTGCTCCTGCGTGGATCACGGCAAACGATGCGCTTGAAGCACTGAGAGATCAAACCGAAGCTGAGCTAGAAGATAGCCAAGCGGTGATGACTCAAATGCAGCAAGTGCTTGAAGATGAGAAATCTCAAGCGGTAGCAAAAGATCAGTTGGCTACGCGCCGAGCTGAACTTGAGCAAGAGATTGAGCGTTTAGCTTCTCCAGGTGGCTCTAACGATCCTCGTTTGAAAGGTCTGGCGGATACGCTTGGTGGCGTGTTGCTTTCTGAGATCTACGATGACATCACGATTGGTGATGCGCCGTACTTCAGTGCGATGTACGGCCCAGCTCGTCACGCAATTGTGGTTTCTGATCTTGATGGTATTAAAGAGAAGCTGGTGGATCTTGATGATTGTCCAGAAGACCTTTACATCCTAGAAGGCGATGTCGACGCGTTTGATGACAGTTCATTCAATGCCGATGAGCTTGAAGGCGCAGTGTGTGTTCAGCTGAACGATCGCCAAATGCGTTACTCTCGTTTCCCTGAGATCCCACTGTTTGGCCGTGCGGCTCGTGAACAACGTCTAGAGAAATTGCGCGAAGAGCGTGACGTTGTTGTTGAGAACCACGCGAAAGCAGCGTTTGACTCTCAAAAGCTGAATCGCCTATACCAAGCATTCAACAGCTTTGTTGCGAAGCACCTGCACGTTGCGTTTAACGCAGACCCAGAACAAGCACTTGCTGCGATTCGTGATAAGCGTAATCAAATTGTTCGTTCTTTGGCTGAGTTGGATTCTAAAGAACAGCAGCAACGCAGCCAACTTCTACAAAGCAAGCAAGCACTTGGTGCGCTAGACAAACTCGCGCCTATGGTGCGTATTTTAGAAGACGAAACCTTAGCTGAACGCCTTGCTGAACTAGAAGTACAACTTGAGCGTTTGAGTGAAGCGAAGTCTTTCTTGAACAATCACGGTAAAGCACTTAATTCATTGGAGCAGGTTGTTTCTGCACTAGATGCAGACCCTGAGCAATTTGAAGCGCTAGAAGCGGAATATCAACAAGCTGATAAAGCGCTACAAGCTCTAAAAGGCAAAGTATTCGCACTGTCTGATTTGATTGAGCGTCGTCACTACTTTGCTTACGCAGATTCTGTTGATTTACTTAATAAGAGCAGTGAACTGAGCGAGCAACTTAAAGCGAAACTGGTTCAAGCAGAACAAGCGAGAACCAAAGGCCGTGATGGCTTGAAGCAAGCTCGTGAACAGATGAACCAGTACAACCAAGTATTGGCTGCACTGAAGAGCTCGCATCAAGCGAAGCAAGAAACGGTTCAAGAGTTTAAGCAAGAGCTTCAAGAGTTCGGTGTAAACGCTGATGAAGGCGCTGAAGAACGCGCTGTACGTCGTCGTGACGGGCTTCAAGAGCGCCTACACACCTCTCGTAGCCGTAAGAGTGAATACGAGCGCACGATTACGTCAACAGAACTTGAGATGAAAGCACTGGCTAAGCGTCTTAAGAAAGTACAGAAAGAGTATACAGAGCTTCGTACCTTTGTGGTTGCAGCCAAAGCAGGTTGGTGTTCAGTACTTCGCTTAGCTCGTGAGAATGACGTTGAACGTCGTCTCCACAAGCGCGAACTGGCTTACCTAACGGCTGGCGAACTTCGTTCAATGTCGGATAAATCATTGGGTGCGCTACGTTTGGCGGTGGCTGACAATGAAGATCTACGCGATTCGCTACGCCTATCAGAAGACAATGCTCATCCAGAGCGTAAGGTACTGTTCTATATTGCGGTTTACCAACACCTTCGTGAGCGTATTCGCCAAGACATCATTCATACCGATGATCCGGTTGAAGCAATCGAAGAGATGGAAGTTGAACTGGCTCGTCTAACAGAAGAACTGACCCAGCGTGAAAACCGCCTAGCGATCAGTTCTGAGTCGGTAGCTAGCATCATCAAGAAGACGATTCAGCGTGAGCAGAACCGTATTCGCATGCTGAATCAAGGCTTGTCTAATATTTACTTTGGTCAGGTTAAGGGCGTACGTTTGAACGTTAAGATCCGTGAAAGCCACGAGATCTTATTGTCCGGGCTCGCTACCCAGCAAGAGCAACATAAAGACCTGTTTGAAAGCACCCGCTTTACCTTCTCAGAAGCAATGGCGAAGCTGTTCCAGCGTGTTAACCCACATATCGATATGGGTCAACGCTCTCCACAGGTTCTGGGTGAAGAGTTACTGGATTACCGTAACTACCTAGAGTTAAGTGTAGAAGTTAACCGTGGTTCAGACGGTTGGTTACAAGCTGAATCGGGCGCACTTTCTACGGGTGAAGCTATCGGTACGGGTCAATCCATTCTGTTGATGGTTATCCAAAGTTGGGAAGAGGAGTCTCGTCGACTTCGTAGTAAAGATATCGTCCCATGTCGCTTGTTGTTCCTTGATGAGGCAGCACGTTTGGATGCAAAATCTATCTCAACACTGTTTGAGCTTTGTGATCGTCTAGGCATGCAACTTTTGATTGCAGCCCCAGAGAACATTAGCCCTGAAAAAGGCACAACCTATAAATTGGTACGTAAGGTCTTCAAAGATCACGAACACGTGCATGTTGTTGGCCTGCGTGGTTTTGCGCAAAATAAACCAGCATCTCCGGTTCAAGAGCTTATCGAGGAAGCTGAGCAGTAAGTTCGATAATGGCCGAATGATATTTGTTCAAAGCCCCTAACCATTAGGGGCTTTTTTGTACCTCACATTTAATTTTTTCAACTGAATGCCTCCAGTTCAATCTTCTCATCGATACTGATAAGACCACTCATACCTTATGGTTATTATCAATGGAACTTGTTTGAGGTCACACGTACAAGTCCACAAATAATGTATGGTAATGCCATGAGTCTAATAATGTTAACGATATTGTATTGCTTATATTTTTAATTGTTGATAACTCGCGTGTGCGAAAGGTAAAGGTAGGACTAAGGTATGATTCAAATCGTCATTGATGGAAAATTTCGAATCGTTGAACAAGGGCAAACCGTTCTTGAGGCAGCAAAAACATGTGGTTTAGAGATTCCATCGTTATGTGGTTTGAACAAAACAACGGACAAAGTGCCGTGTGATTTGTGTGTGGTTGAAGTGGATGGGATGGGCGTGACACGTTCTTGTGAGCTTGAGGTAGCCAATGGCTTGAACATCACCACTCAATCTAAACAGCTAACGTCTCATCGACAAGATGCGCTGAATCGTATCATGGCAGACCACTACGCTGACTGTGAAGCACCGTGCCAAACCGCCTGCCCTGCGGGTGTCGATATCCAATCTTACCTCCATCATATTGCGCAAAATGATCACATCAAAGCGATTGAAGTGATCAAAAAGACATTGCCAATGCCGCTTTCAATTGGTCGTGTGTGTCCTGCTTTCTGTGAAACCGAATGTCGTCGTAACTTGGTCGATGAATCCATCGCGATTCGTCAGCTAAAACGACATGCAGCCGATGCCGATCTGGCCGCTCAAGAGAGCTACATGCCAGCGAAGAAACCCAACAAAGACAAGAGTATTGCAATTGTTGGTAGTGGCCCTGGTGGCTTAACAGCAGGTTATTACCTATCTAATGAAGGTTATGATGTCAGTGTTTACGAATCGATGCCTAAAGCTGGTGGTTGGTTGCGTTATGGCATTCCTGAGTATCGCCTACCGAAGTCGATTCTAGATAAAGAAATCGAGCTCATGTGTCGTAACGGAATGGCAGTAGAGTGCGATAAGAAGCTTGGTGTTGATTTCACCTTGTCAGATCTTAGCCGTGATTTTGATGCGGTTTGCTTAGCCGTTGGCGCGTCGCAAGCGGTTGAAATGAATTATCCGGGCAGCGAGCTTGGCGGTTGTTATCTAGGCGTCGATTACTTGAAAGATTACGTGACCGCTCAGCAGTATGTCACTGGTAAAAAGGTTGCAGTGATCGGTGGTGGTAATACCGCGATTGATTGCGCTCGAACCGCAGTTCGTGATGGTGCTGATACCACGCTGATCTACCGTCGTACTCGAGATGAGATGCCTGCAGAAGATTACGAAATCGAAGAAGCTGAGCATGAAGGCGTGAAGTTCCATTTCTTAACTAACCCTGCAGAAAACATAGCCGATGAAAATGGTCATGTATCAGAAATACGATTAGAGCGTATGGCTTTGGGTCCGGCTGATGCTTCAGGTCGTCGCAGTCCTAGACCAACGGGCGAGTTTTTTGTTGAGGCTTTCGATACTGTGATTGCCGCCGTGTCGCAAAAGCCTGATCTTAGCTTTATGGACAATGAGTCACTAGAAATCCCGTTAACGCGTTGGAATACTGCGGACGCTGATCCGCGAACCATGCATACCGGAACCGGTAATATATTTAGTATCGGTGATTTCCGGCGAGGTCCTGCAACCGCGGTTGAAGCGGTGGGGGATGGGCGTATTGCTGCACAAGCGATCGATCGCTTCTTCCATGGTGATATGGAAAATATTCCGGCTAAACCGTTTAACTCAAGAAAGCACAAACAGCTCAAAGCGGTAGATCCTGAGCAATATCAGTCGATACAACGCATGGCTCGTAAAATCATGCCAGAGCTCACCCTAGAGCAGCGCGAGCAAAGTTTTGAGGAAGTAGAAACAGGCTTTGATAATGCCGATGCCATTGCTGAAGCAGCAAGGTGTTTAGAATGCGGCTGCCAAGCTAATACCGATTGCGACCTACGAGACTACTCGACCGAATACAAAGCAACGCAAACCCATCCAGAATACAAAATCGATGTGGCTTCGAATGAGAGCTGGCAGGCGATACGTGCAGAAGAAGCGAAGGTCGGTTTAACAAGACAAAAATTTTCAGTCGATGATAGCTCAGAATTTATTATCTTTGACGCCAACCGCTGTATCAGTTGCGGCCAGTGTATCCAAGCGTGTCGAGAACAGAATGTCCATGGCGTTTTAAGCTTTATGAACCAATCCGATGGCAAACCTGCATCAAGACCCGAATGTCGCCCTAACTTTGGTGCGGGCAAGACCTTAATGGGCGACTCAAACTGCGTTCAATGTGGATCGTGTATTCAGGCGTGTCCGACCGGTGCAATGGTCGATGCTCGTGATAGAAAGCAGGGAGACACAGACGTACTTAAGAAAGTCGATACCATCTGCACTTATTGCGGTGTCGGCTGTAAGCTAACCATGCATATCGATGAGCAGAAAAACAAAATCCGCTATATCGAGGGCGGCGATTCTCCGGTTAATGAAGGCATGTTGTGTGTTAAGGGGCGGTTCGGCTTCGACTTTGTGGGCAGTCATGCGCGTTTAACCACACCACTAATTCGTAAAGATGGCTGGTTGCAACCTGCAAGCTGGGATGAAGCAGTCAAGCTTATTGCCGAGAAGTTTACCGCGATTAAGCAAGGCTTTGGCAGTAACGCTTTGGCGGGTTTTTCGTCGGCTAAAACCACCAACGAAGATAACTATGCGTTCCAAAAATTTATACGTCGCGAGCTAGGCACCAATAACGTCGATCACTGTGCGCGCCTTTGTCACGCATCGACTGTTACTGGCTTAGAAGCTTCGCTGGGCAGCGGGGCGATGACCAATGATATTCCAAGCATCAAGCACTCAGATGTGATCTTTATTATTGGCTCAGACACGACTTCAGCACACCCAATTATTGGCTCGCATATCAAACAAGCTGTGAGACATGGTGGAGCGAGATTGATCGTTGCCGATCCAAAACGAATCGATATTGCTGACCATGCTGAGCTTTACTTAGCGCACAGACCGGGTACCGATGTGATGCTGATTAATGGTGTGATGCAACAGATCATCAAACACGGTTGGTATGATCAAGAGTATATTGAAGATCGTGTCGATGGCTTTGATACCTTGCTGCAAGAGGTGATGTCACCAAGCTACTCTCTCGATAAAGTGGAGCTGGTGACTGGCGTTAAAGCGGAGGATATCTTTGCGATGGCGCGCTTGATCGGTACGGCAAAACGTACTGCGGTGTATTACTCCATGGGTATCACGCAACATACCACTGGCCACGACAACGTTCGCTCGATTGCTAACCTGCAACTCTTGTGTGGCAACATCGGTATTGAAGGTGGTGGTATCAACCCACTGCGTGGCCAATCCAATGTTCAAGGTGCGTGCGACATGGGCGCATTGCCAAACAACCTGCCAGGCTATCAGAAAGTGTATAACCCAATGGTTCGCCAAAAGTTCGCGATGGAGTGGGGCGTTGCTGATTTACCGGCTGAAACAGGCTTAACGCTGACCGAGATCATTGATGGTGCGTGTCATCGAGATGTTCGTGGCCTGTACGTAATGGGCGAGAACCCAGTGCTGAGTGACCCGAACCAAGCGCATGTGATTGAAGGTCTTGAAGCGTTAGATTTCCTCGTGGTTCAAGATATTTTCTTAACCGAAACCGCTCAATATGCCGATGTGGTTCTGCCATCTTGCTCGTTCGCTGAAAAGTCAGGTCACTTTACCAATACTGAGCGACGCGTTCAGCGTATTAACCCAGCGGTGCTACCTCCAGGTGACGCGAAAGAGGATTGGGTGATTATCCAGTTGCTTGCTAATGCGATGGGCGGTGGTTGGAGCTACGATTCGGTTGCGGACATTACCAATGAGATAGCACGTGTAACGCCACAGTATGGTGGTTTACGTTGGGAGAACATAACGGTTAATGGCGTACAGTGGCCGAGTAATAAGAACAACCCAGACGGCACTCGCATCATGCACCAAACCCAATTCACTCGCGGGCGTGGTCAAATGGAAGCGATTCCGTTTCGGTATGCGGCAGAGCTGCCGGATTCAGAATTCCCATTAGTGCTAACAACGGGGCGGGTATTGGAGCAGTTCCACACCGGAACCATGACACGTAAAACCAAAGGGCTGGATAACTTAGCAGGGCCGCGTGCCATGGTGAGTGTTCATGATGCTGAAGCGCTAGGTATCTCGAATGGTCAGGTGATCAAAGTATCAACTCGTCGTGGTGAAATCGAAATCGCAGCGTTTGTGACTAAGCGAATGCAAATGGGCGTGGTGTTTATTCCATTCCATTTCGTAGAATCACCGGTTAACCGTTTGACTACCACTGCGACAGATCCGCATGCCAAGATCCCTGAGTTTAAGGTAGCGGCTGTGCGTATTGATCCTATTCGCGAGACTGAGAGTGAAGTAACAGAGGCTTAATCATATTAGCTAGGTGACGATGGCAGGCATTAAAAAGCCGCGTAACTCTCAGAGTTATGCGGCTTTTTTGTTGAGCTCTAATTAGGTATCAAGTGACCTAGTCAGTAAATAGCTTAGTTCGGAACAATCTCGTTACCGTGAACACCGAATTGCTTAGCGGCGTATGCAACGCGCTCTGCAGCTTTTGGGTATTCGGCGGGTGTGCCTATGTTTTCAATATGGTGTAAGCGAGGAAGCAAACCCGCGCCGTTTGCAATCTGTATTGCTAACCCAGGACGAGCGTTGAGTTCCAGTACCATAGGGCCCTCTTCTTGGTCTAAAACCATGTCAGTACCCATGTAACCAAGACTTGTCATTTCCCAAGCGCTTGATGCAAGAGTTAGCAGCTTTTCCCAATGCGGTACTTGAAGTAGCGCCAGTTCTTTACCGGTATCTGGGTGGTGAGTCACAGGGTGGTCAAACTGGACCGCACGGACGGCTTTTCCGGTAGCAATACAAATACCAACTCCCACAGCGCCTTGGTGTAAGTTTGCCTTGCCGTCAGAAGCAGAAGTGGAAAGGCGCATCATAGCCATCACAGGATAGCCTTTGAATACGATGATTCGTACATCGGGCACACCTTCATAACTAAAGCCATCGAAACACTCGTCAAACTTGATGAGGTTTTCAACTACGGCTACGTCGTTCTTGCCACCCAGAGAGAAAAGGCCCGCTAGAGCGTTACTGATATGGCGTTCTACATCTTCTTCATTGATGGTTGAACCGGATGGCTTGGTATAAACGCCATCCTTGTGAGATGTCACAACAAGGATGCCTTTACCACCACTACCTTGAGCTGGCTTGATTACGAAACCCGGCCACTCTTTAACCATCTTGTGGATTGTTTTCACTTCAGCTTGATGACTAATAACACCAATCAATTTCGGTACAGTTGCGCCAGCCTGTTCTGCAATGATCTTAGTCTTAAGCTTGTCATCAACGAGTGGATACTTGGAACGATCATTGTAGCGACCAATATAGCTATGGTTACGCTTGTTCATTCCCATTATGCCTTTGTCTTTCAACCTAAACGGTGAAGTAAACTGATCAAACATAACTTAGTCCTCCGCTAGCGGTTTAAAGCGACGAAGCTCGGTTAGACGGTAGCCAGTATAGTTACCTAGTAGCAAGATGGTTGCTAGAATAACAAGCTGTAGACCAATAAAGTTAAACGTTAAGTGCTGAATGAATGGGTTCGTCATGCCTAAATAAACAAGAATAGCGGTAAACAGAGAACCACCACCTTGTAACACGACTTCTTTCGCGCCTTCTTCTTCCCATAGAATAGACATACGTTCGATAGTCCAAGATAGGATGATCATTGGGAAGAACGTAATGGATAGACCTTCTGTCAGACCGACCTTAAATGCGACCACGGTAAACACGGAGATGATCATGATTACTGTAATGATGACGGCGGATATCCTAGCTACCAGGAGTAAGTTGAGTTTTGATAAGTAACTTCGTATCACCAGGCCGGTACCGACAATTAATAGGAAACCGACAATACCCGTTATTAATTGTGTTTGAACAAACGCCACGGCAATCAGAACTGGCATGAACGTACCAGATGTTTTCAAACCGATGATCACGCGTAGGAACACAACAATCAGTGCACCGATAGGAATAAGCATGATGGTTTTGAACATCGCTTGCTCTTCTAGCGGCAGGCTGTGAATCGATAGGTTCAATAATCGATCAGCTGAAACCTTGTTGTTGGTTGCTTCAGTTGGAGATACTTCCTGAGCAATCATAGAGAAATGAACTTTACTGTTCTGACCACCAACAACATCTAGCAGAGAAACGTTGGATTCATCCCAGATAAGTAGGTTTGGTTGAACTTGTCGTTGACTCGACTCTGGAGAGAACAAAATCCACTGGTCATTGTCCCAGATTTGGATCATGTGTTGGATTGATTGTCGACGACGTCCATCTTCCAATTCAATAACACCGACTACTTTGTTGTGAATTTTGGCTGTCGAAAGTAGCTTGTGTGTCGCTTCAACTTTCGTCATGTTATTCAGAATTAGCGCAGAGTTTTGACTATCAGGATCGTTAAGCGTTTTAATCAACTCACGAGTAAAGGTTAGGTTGTCTGCGGAACGCTTTGTTGCTCTATCTATCAGAGCAAGAGATGCCGCTTCTTCTGGACCGTCGAAGCTTGGTTGCGTTATTTCACCTTCTGGTGGTGCATCGTTTACTTTAGCTTGGTTGTCGACTAGAAATTGTGTTTTGTAGTAGATGGTTTGAGGACCATCTGCATAACGAATAGACCACTCTGCACGGCGACCTGACTCTGTATTCAAGTAGGAGATACCGTAGCCTGGTGATGAAGCTGATTCACCGATAAGTGTGTAATTAGACTGAGTGTGAGGAGCGGCTAATGAAACCTTTGCTTCTTTACCTATTGCATTGAATTCGATACGAGCTTCAATGTCCCATACTTGTCTAGTTTCTCCTGGAGTCCAAGGTACACCGTAGGTTGTATGCCTAAACATACTTAGCGTTATACCTGCCACAATGAGCAGGAAAATAGAGATATAAAATGGAATTCTTGACGTCATAGCTTGCCCTACTATTGTTATTTAGCTTCCGTTTGTACGTACGTTTTGCTTACATCCACTAGCGCGATGTCTTTGATAAATTCGCGCCCTAGTAATACAGGGTGACTCATTTGAGAGCGATCCGCCAATGTAAATTGCGCTTTTTCATGGATTTTTCCAACTTTCACCCATAATTCAATCACCGCTCTTCGCTCTGTCTGATCATTTGTTGATTGTCGGATTTTCACATAACGTATAACAGGTGCTTCGATCCATTTTTGTTCTTTTTCTGCTTGGTCGTCTAGGTGGAATTTAACCCAGTTCTTACCGTTACGTTCGAATTCTTTAATATCGACGGCATTTAAAGAGGAGGTGGTTGCGCCGGTATCAACACGAGCGTCAAAGCTTTGTTTTATCGAGTCGATAGATACCTTTTCGATTCCGCCTAAGATGGTAGGTTGTAACGTCGGGGTGACAGGGTCAGCGACAACGACTTCAGGTTCTTCTTCCTCTTGCTCTTCAATAACCTTGTGTTCAATACGAGTTAGATGAGCATTTAGTTGACTAGAAAGAGTCGTAATTTCATCTTCTAGGCTTTCAATATAGTCGCTTTGGTTACTCATTTGTAGTTCAAGATTCTGAACTTTATTTGCGATGTTTGCCTCTGAGTGGGAAATTGCGTCGAGCGTTTCTTGGTGGTAGGTCGCACCGTTAGTGAGGGTGCAGCCAGAGAGCAAACCAACCGCCACAATTGGCGATAATCGCTTAAACATAAAAAAACCTTTGGGAATTAGAGAATAGTTCATACTATTTAGCAGTTTATCCTACCGGAAAGGATGCGTGAAGCATCCTAATGTTAGAGTCTGGTCATATTGAATCGCAATGTGAGCGCTACGCCAATTATCGCAATCTTAAATAGCTTACTTATTAAATAGGCGTCAATTTTGGGGCTCTTTGGTCAAAGTGTACTGCGAAAAAATGATGGGTTTACAAGCAAAAATAACCCCTCATTTTTTCCTCAGTAGCTATTATTTTGTGGGCTGAGAATCTATGGCTTTGTTGCTACCAAAATCGCACGCCTTGGTGCAGGGTGGCCTTCAACCGTTTTACTCGGATCGTTCGGATCTAGGTAATCTGGCAGAGAGTTGTGTGTCATCCATTCCGTTGTGCGTTGTTCACCTATAGTGGTGACATTTTCGTCAACGATACGAACGTCTTCAAAGCCAACCTGTTCAAGCCAACGTTTCAGTGCGCGAGCTGAAGGGAAGAAGTAGACGTTTCTCATCTGCGCGTAACGGTCAACAGGAACTAGGACTGCATTTTCATCGCCTTCAATCACTAAGGTTTCAAGCACTAACTCACCGCCAGATACCAATTGGTCTTTCAGTTGAATTAAGTGATCAAGCGGTGAACGTCGGTGGTATAGCACGCCCATGCTAAATACTGTGTCGTAGGCTTCCAATTTTGGGAGTTGCTCTATGCCTAGAGGTAAAAGGTGAGCACGTTGGTCATCGCCCATTAACTTACGAATCGCTTCAAACTGAACCAAGAAAAGGTGAGAAGGGTCGATACCCACCGTTAGGCGAGCGCCTTCGCCAAGCATGCGCCACATGTGGTAACCATTGCCACAACCTACATCGAGCACCGAGCGGTTTTTTAGTGGGGTGATATGTGGAAGCACGCGATCCCATTTCCAGTCACTGCGCCATTCCGTATCGATATGAATGTCGTGAACCGTGTAAGGGCCTTTTCTCCAAGGGTGGAAAGTCTTCAGTAAGCTTTCTAACTTTTTAAGCTCACCGGTGTGGAACGGTGTTGAGCTGACAATGGTCACTGAGTTTTTCAGATCAATTTGGTCAGGCACACCTTGTGGAATCTTGTTTAGTGCACGTAACCAACGGTCGAAGTCACCGTGCTCTGCATTTTGCCAATCGGTCAGTTGCTGTGGCAGGACGTTTAACCACGGCTGAAGGCGAGTATCTTGGGCGATAAGTTGATAAAAATTAGCAAAATTAAACATGGGTAATATAAACCGTTGTGGAATTCATAATGTGTGTGACGCTGAGCATCACAACACAGGAAATTAGTGGTTAAAGTCCGAATGAATCGTCTCTAACTGATTATGTTTGTGTTTTATTTGATAGCGAACATCGAACCAAAGTTGAAACACTGGAACCAAACTTCGCAACTAGAAAAACCGATTTTTTGAAAACGTTCTTTATGAACCTTGACCGAGTCAGGCCGCATCACGTTTTCAATTGCGCTGCGTTTCTGGCTTACCTCTAGCTCGCTGTAACCGTTAGCACGTTTGAAATCATGATGCAGGTCGATAAGCAGCTCGTTTGAGCTTTCATCTTCGAATACGTATTTTTCTGACAGAATTAAGATGCCACCTGGGCGTAAGCCTGCGTGAATTTTTTCAAGCAAAGCGTATCGGTCGTCTGGAGACAAGAATTGCAGCGTAAAGTTAAGTACCACAACAGAAGCATCTTTGATTTCTACTTCACGAATATCAGCTTCGATTACTTCTACCGGCGTGTCACTGCGGTAAGCGTTAACGTGTAATTTACAGCGCTCAACCATGGCTTCTGAGTTATCGATAGCGAAAATCGTGCAGCCTTCTTGCTGAATGTGTCTGCGCATTGAAAGCGTAGCCGCGCCAAGAGAGCAACCTAGGTCATATATATTTGAATGCGGTTTTACGAAGCGCTCAGCTAACATGCCGATCGCAGAGATGATATTGCTGTAGCCAGGCACCGAGCGTTGAATCATATCCGGAAATACTTCAGCAACCCTTGCATCAAAGGTGAAGTCTCCAATTTTATCAATAGGAGCGGAAAAGATATTGTCTGTGTTGCTCATGGCATTTTCTCTCGACAGTCAGCGTAATTGGTCCGAAATTCGTACCAAATAAAAGGGGGCGTATTTTACGTAAAAAAAAGACTGCTGTCACGAAAACTGAGATTAGTCCTGATGTTTGGCTCTATACAAGAGAGTGGGATTAAAACATTGATATTTGGTGATTGCCTTTCTGAGCTGGAAACTGAGCCAGATCGGGCAATAATAATGAAGTATTTTCAGATACTTGCTTTTGCAATCGCTGATATATATCAATTGCAAGCTCAGGCGCGTGGTTGTTGTCTGGCGTGTGGATCATCAAATACGGTTGTTTGCCTTCACTAAGCCAGTTTGGAATTTTGTTAAACCATGGCTTAAAAAACTCGATGTTAGGCTCTTGATCAGGGTGGCCAATGAAGCGAATCATTGGGTTGTTGGCGGTTGCAATTGCATGAACGGGTACGCGTGGCTTCTTCTGATGTGCATCGATCACAGCCTCTGTGGTTGGCGGCGCGGAAAATACGGGGCGGCTATCCATAATGATGCGATTGATACCTTCTTCAACCAGCCATTGGTTGAAGCGTTTTTCGGCATCACCTTTGTCAAAGAACCCCAAGTGACGGACTTCAACACCAAGCTGCATGTCTTTTGGAAATAACGTACAAAACTTTTGTAGCACTGGGAGCATGCTAGGTTCAAAGCTATGTGGTAGCTGAATCGTCCATTGACCAATGCGATCATGGAGTGGTGACATGGTCGTTAAGAACTCTTTGAGTTCGGCTTGGCAATGCCTGAGTTGCTGCTGGTGGGTTATGAATTTAGGTAGTTTGAAAGTGAACCTGAAATCATCGTGACTCGCGGCTTTCCAGTTATGAACGGTAGACATACTCGGCGTAGCGTAAAAGGTCGTGTTGCCTTCAACGGTATGAAAAACTTGGGTGTATTTTTCTAGACGTTCTGCAGGCTTTGTCCCCTTGCCATAGAACTGACTTTGCCACTCAGAATGAGACCACATTGTTAAGCCAAGTCTTAGAGGTAAAGTTTCCATTGTTATTACACCGTTAGTTATCACGCTATTTGTCATCGCGTCATTAGCCATTACAAAAAATTTTTAGTTGAAGTGCAAATCTACTGTACGAGACTTTTGCCGATTACGGTACTTTCGAGATATAATTATGCCAATTTTTTTGGTTTTGATGAATCTTTGCGCACTTGATGGGCTAAAAAGCAGTAAAGCCAGATAAAACATAATAAATTCGAATGTGGAAGGTCGATTTTAAGCGAGTTTCCGCGTATAAATGATTCCTCGCTTCGTTAGGTGAAAAGCTCTGTAGGGCTATTTTGACACCTACAGCTTGGAAATTAGTAAATTATTAAGAGATTGGGAAATTCATTATGCGTACCCATTACTGTGGTAACCTGAACAAGTCCCTGGCGGGACAAACTGTAGAATTGTGCGGCTGGGTAAACCGTCGCCGTGATTTAGGCGGTCTTATCTTTATTGATATGCGTGATCGTGAAGGCATCGTTCAGGTTGTTGTCGATCCAGATATGAAAGATATCTTCCCGATCGCTAACCAACTGCGTAATGAATTCTGTATCAAATTTACTGGTGAAGTGCGTGTTCGTCCTGACAGCCAAGTAAATAAAGACATGGCTACTGGTGAAGTAGAGCTTTACGCGACGGGGCTAGAGATCATCAACCGCTCAGAAGCGCTTCCACTCGACTTCAACCAAACGAACTCTGAAGAGCAGCGTCTTAAGTACCGTTACATCGATCTTCGTCGTCCAGAAATGAGCGACCGTATCAAGCTTCGTGCACGTGCTTCTAGCTTCGTTCGTCGTTTCCTTGATGAGAACCTGTTCCTAGACATCGAAACTCCAGTACTAACTAAAGCGACACCAGAAGGTGCTCGTGACTACCTAGTACCAAGCCGTGTTCACAAAGGTAGCTTCTACGCACTTCCTCAATCTCCTCAGCTGTTCAAGCAACTGCTGATGATGTCTGGTTTCGACCGTTACTACCAAATCGTTAAATGTTTCCGTGATGAAGATTTACGTGCTGACCGTCAGCCTGAATTTACTCAAATCGATATCGAAACATCGTTCATGACTTCTCAAGAAGTACGTAACGTGACTGAGAAGCTTGTTCACGATATGTGGAAAGAACTTCTAGATGTTGAACTAGGTCAATTCCCAGTAATGCCTTTCTCTGAAGCGATTCGTCGTTTCGGTTCTGATAAGCCAGATCTACGTAACCCACTAGAGCTAGTTGACGTTGCTGACTTGGTTAAAGACGTTGAGTTCAAAGTATTCTCTGGCCCAGCTAACGACGAAAAAGGTCGCGTAGCGGTTATCCGTGTACCAGGTGGCGCTAAGCTAACTCGTAAGCAAATCGACGGTTACGCTGAACACGTAAACATCTACGGGGCGAAAGGCCTAGCTTGGATGAAGGTTAACG
This sequence comes from Vibrio sp. ECSMB14106, assembly GCF_000972265.1. Classification (NCBI taxonomy): domain Bacteria; kingdom Pseudomonadati; phylum Pseudomonadota; class Gammaproteobacteria; order Vibrionales; family Vibrionaceae; genus Vibrio; species Vibrio sp. ECSMB14106. The sequence goes on from NZ_LAUM01000001.1 coordinate 235,042, forward strand.
ACCGAGCTGCAGGCATGGAAGGTATTCAATCTCCAGTTGCTAAGTTCCTAAGCGAAGACGTAATCAACGGTATTCTCGATCGCACTCAAGCTGAATCTGGCGATATCATTCTGTTCGGCGCAGACAAAGCGGGTATCGTTGCTGAAGCAATGGGCGCACTTCGTCTTAAACTAGGTACTGATCTAGAGCTAACAGACACATCTGCATGGGCTCCACTGTGGGTTGTTGACTTCCCAATGTTCGAAGAAGACGGCGAAGGTAACCTACACGCAATGCACCACCCATTCACATCACCACTAGGTGTGAACGCGGAAGAGCTTAAAGCGAACCCAGCAGCAGCAAACTCTGATGCATACGACATGGTAATCAACGGCTACGAAGTAGGCGGCGGTTCTGTACGTATTCACAACGCAGAAATGCAAACAGCGGTATTCGGTATCCTAGGTATCGAAGCACAAGAGCAGCAAGAGAAGTTCGGCTTCCTACTAGATGCTCTTCAATACGGTACTCCACCACACGCTGGTCTAGCATTCGGTCTTGACCGTCTAGCAATGCTACTTTGTGGTACAGAGAACATCCGTGACGTTATCGCATTCCCGAAAACAACCGCTGCAGCATGTCTACTAACAGACGCGCCAAGCCTAGCGAACCCAGCATCATTGGAAGAGCTAGCAATCGCTGTTAAAGTGGCACAAAAAGAAGAGTCAGCCGAATAAGCTAAGTACTCTATCTTTTAAGTGAATAGAAATGCCCGTAATTTGACGGGCATTTTTTTTTGCGTTCGATATACTAAGCTCATAAAGCATGTATAAATAATCAGTATTTGAAGTTATGTCTATTATCTTAGGGATTGACCCTGGCTCACGCATTACCGGTTACGGTGTTATTCGTCAAAATGGCCGCCACCTATATTACTTAGGGAGTGGTTGCATTCGCACCTCTGAAAAAGAGTTACCGGGTCGACTAAAGAAAATTTATGCGGGTGTAAGTGAAATCATCACTCAATTCCAGCCGGATGTGTTTGCGATAGAGCAGGTCTTCATGGCGAAGAATGCGGATTCGGCGCTTAAACTTGGTCAAGCTCGTGGTAGCGCAATAGTAGCGGCTGTAAATGCGGATTTGCCTGTTCATGAATACGCGGCTCGTTTAATTAAGCAAGCGGTGACCGGTAATGGCGGCGCGGACAAGTCTATGGTTCAGAACATGGTAATGAGCATGCTTAAGCTACCTGCCAAGCCACAGGCCGATGCAGCCGATGCTCTGGGTGTAGCAATCACTCACGCGAACACCAATAAAACCTTAGTTGCACTTGCTGGTAAAGCAACTGGAGCAAAAAAAGGGCGTTACCGTTAACCTAGATCTTAGTGCTTTCTTAAAAGCTTGAATAATGCGGCTTCACAAGCCAAGCAAGTGTAAATAAATCACTCTAATAAACATAAAGAACTGGATAAGCATCCAGTTCTTTTATATTCTGTCCCTCAAATTATGTTCCACCAAGAGAGTGAATTGTGATCGGACGTCTACGCGGTATATTAATAGAAAAACAGCCACCAGAGTTATTAATCGAAGTGAGTGGCGTTGGCTATGAAGTTCAAATGCCAATGAGCTGTTTTTATGAATTACCAAACGTGGGCGAAGAGGCAATTATCTACACTCACTTTGTTGTACGTGAAGATGCACAACTGCTTTATGGTTTCAACACTATTAAAGAGCGAGCGCTGTTCCGCGAAGTTATCAAAGCGAACGGTGTTGGCCCTAAGCTAGGCCTTGGTATCCTTTCAGGTATGACGGCTAGCCAGTTTATTCAAAGTGTTGAACGCGAAGATATTTCTACGTTGGTAAAATTGCCGGGTGTTGGTAAGAAGACGGCAGAGCGACTTGTTGTTGAAATGAAAGACCGTTTGAAAGGGTGGGGCGTCGGTGATTTGTTCACGCCTGCGACGGATGCAGCACCTATTGATTCTGTGCCGACGGTTCATGATGCTGAAGAAGAAGCGGTAAGTGCACTACTTGCATTAGGTTATAAACCAACTCAAGCTTCTAAGGTTGTTTCTCAAGTGGCTAAAGAAGGCATGACGAGTGAACAGTTGATTCGCGAAGCATTGAAGTCGATGGTTTAAATAGATCTTACTTTTTTGCAGGGTTTTATATGCTGCAGGTAAGCCTCCACTATACTGGTGTTCAGCCGTTTCACGTTCAACGTCGTGGACAACAAAACATCGAGTTAGAAATTAGATATAACAGAGTTAGAACTCTCAAATTGGAATCCCTATGATTGAAGCAGATCGCCTCATTGCTCCTGATAATCCGGTCTTTAAAGATGAAGATGTTATTGACCGCGCAATACGACCAAAAGCATTAGCCGATTATCAAGGTCAGGATCACGTTCGTGGCCAGATGGAGATTTTCATCAAAGCGGCACAATTACGTAGCGAGGCGCTCGATCATCTGTTGATATTTGGTCCTCCAGGCTTGGGTAAAACCACATTGGCTAACATTGTTGCCAATGAAATGGATGTGAACATACGGACTACTTCAGGGCCTGTGCTAGAAAAAGCGGGTGACTTAGCGGCATTACTGACAAACCTTGAAGAGAATGATGTGCTGTTCATTGATGAGATTCATCGACTAAGCCCTGTGGTCGAAGAGGTTCTGTATCCAGCAATGGAAGATTACCAACTGGACATTATGATTGGTGAAGGCCCTGCGGCGCGTTCTATCAAGATCGATCTCCCTCCTTTTACTTTGATCGGCGCAACCACTCGTGCTGGTTCGTTGACCTCTCCATTACGTGATCGTTTTGGTATCACTCAACGTCTTGAGTACTATAAAGTTGAAGATCTACAAAATATTGTCCAGAGAAGTGCAGATTGTCTCGGTCTTTCGATGGAATCAGAAGGCGCGTTAGAAGTTGCTCGCCGTGCGCGTGGTACACCTCGTATTGCTAACCGTTTGCTGCGTCGTGTACGTGATTATGCAGAGGTCAAAGGGGATGGTCATATTTGTCCTGAGGTTGCTGATAAAGCGCTTAACATGCTGGATGTCGATGCGAAAGGTTTCGATTACATGGATAGAAAGCTTCTACTCGCAATTATGGAGAAGTTTGGTGGTGGTCCGGTTGGTATCGACAATATGGCAGCCGCAATTGGTGAAGAGAGAGACACCATTGAAGATGTGCTAGAACCATATTTAATTCAACAAGGTTATCTACAAAGAACTCCACGAGGTCGAATTGCTACCGACAGAGCCTATTTGCACTTCGGAATAGATAAACCTTCTAATCGTTAAATTATTTATTTATAAAAATCCCAGTTGCATAAGCGCTGGGATTTTTTTTGTTTTTAGTGAATAACAATTTTTTAGTTAATAGGTAAAAAGGCTGAGTAGTGGGTGTTAAAAGTGGAAACTTTGATTTCAAGTTTGATTTGGTTAACAAAAAATGAAATAAGTTGTCATATATTTTGTTAATACTTTATGGGTAGTTGTAGTTCATATGTTGAAGTGGTGATGAGCTTTTGTCACAGATATCATGCACTGTTATTAAGACAAGCTAAATTGGTGTGATTTTAATCATAACTGTTCAAAAATAACTCTAATTTGCTAGAATAAATTTGATACAAATCAACGCAGGGTTCTCCCATAAACCTTTTGAAACATACTGATTTTACCAGTAATATTAGCGCCAGCTATATTAGCTCATGCTTAACAATAATCTAACTATAACGGTACGTTTTTGCTACAAATTTCAATTTGTAATAACAATTGCATAAATTGTTTTAACATGGATTTTTGAGGTGAATAATCACAAAAGTGTCATTCAGCCGACACAAAGGAGTTACCATGATTGATGTTGTTGATCTGTCGCGATTGCAGTTTGCATTTACAGCGATGTATCACTTCCTATTTGTTCCACTGACTTTAGGGATGGCGTTTCTACTTGCCATTATGGAGTCAGTTTATGTAATGACTGGCAAGCAAATTTACAAGGATATGACTAAGTTCTGGGGTAAATTGTTTGGTATTAACTTTGCTCTTGGTGTAGCGACAGGCTTAACCATGGAGTTCCAGTTTGGTACTAACTGGTCATACTATTCTCACTATGTTGGCGACATCTTTGGTGCTCCGTTGGCTATTGAAGCGCTTGTTGCATTCTTCCTAGAGTCTACTTTTGTTGGTCTTTTCTTCTTCGGTTGGGACAGATTGTCGAAGCGTCAACACTTAGCGGTAACGTGGTTAGTCGCTCTTGGTTCTAACTTTTCTGCGCTTTGGATATTAGTAGCAAACGGCTGGATGCAAAACCCAGTGGGTGCGGAATTTAACTTTGAAACGATGCGTATGGAAATGGTGAGCTTCGCAGAAGTTGTACTAAACCCAGTAGCGCAGGTTAAATTCGTACACACAGTAGCGTCTGGTTACACAACGGGTGCTATGTTCATCCTTGGTATCAGCTCATACTACATTCTTAAAGGTCGTGATCTTGCCTTTGCACGTCGTTCTTTTGCGATTGCAGCATCATTTGGTATGGCAGCGATTTTATCAGTAATCGTACTAGGTGATGAATCTGGTTACGAGCTTGGTGAAGTTCAAAAAGTGAAGTTAGCTGCTGTTGAAGCAGAGTGGCATACGGAAGAAGCACCAGCCGCATTTACTGTTTTTGGTATTCCAAATCAAGAAACAATGAATACTGACTACGCAATTAAAATTCCTTACGTAATGGGTATTATCGCAACACGTTCTCTTGATAAGGAAGTAACGGGTCTGCGTGACTTACGTGATGACCACGTTGATCGTATCCGCACGGGTATGTATGCGTACGATTTGCTTGAAAAGCTACGTGCAGGCGACAAGTCTGAAGAAAATATGGCGGCTTTCGATGAAGTAAAAGGTGATTTAGGTTACGGCTTGCTTCTTAAGCGCTACACAGACGACGTTGTTGATGCAACAGAAGAGCAAATCCAAATGGCTGCGGATGATTCAATCCCAACGGTTTGGCCTCTATTCTGGTCATTCCGTCTAATGGTTGCTTGTGGCTTCATTATGCTGTTTGTATTCGGTGCTGCGTTTGTTCAAACATGCCGTCAGAAAATCGAACAAAAACCATGGATTCTTAGAGCTGCATTATTCTCAATTCCACTGCCTTGGATTGCGATTGAAGCTGGTTGGTTCGTTGCTGAGTTTGGTCGTCAACCGTGGGCGGTTGGTGAAATTCTACCAGTTAACGTTGCTGCATCAGCATTAACTATTGAACAGCTTTGGAGTTCTCTATTCGCAATTCTTGCACTGTACACCGTGTTCTTGATTGCAGAAGTTTACCTAATGCTGAAATTCGCGCGTAAAGGTCCAAGTAGTCTAAAGACAGGCCGTTATCACTTCGAACAAAACGATAACTCTGTTGAAGACAAAGTTAGCCGTTCAGTCGAAGTATAAGTGAGGGAATATTATGTTTGATTACGAAAGCTTACGACTTATTTGGTGGGTACTGATCGGTGTTCTACTGGTTGGTTTCGCCGTAACTGATGGCTTTGATATGGGTGTTGCAGCTCTTTCTCCTGTTATCGGTAAGAGTGACACAGAACGTCGTGTCATGATTAACACTATTGCACCGCACTGGGATGGTAACCAAGTTTGGTTAATCACGGCGGGTGGCGCATTGTTTGCTGCATGGCCTCTGGTTTATGCGACGTCTTTCTCCGGTTTCTATTTTGCAATGTACGCGACGTTAGCCGCGCTTTGGCTACGTCCACTTGCTCTTGATTACCGTTCTAAGATTGAAAATCCAAAATGGCGTAAAGCTTGGGACTACGCACTTTGCTGCAGTGGCACAGTGCCGCCAATCATTTTCGGTGTGGCATTTGGTAACCTACTACAAGGTGTACCATTCGACCTGAATGACTTAATGATGTCTAAGTACCATGGCACATTCTTTGCCTTGCTAAACCCTTTTGCATTGCTTTGTGGTGTGTTAGCTCTAATGTTGTTCGTTATGCAAGGGGCAACATGGCTTCAAATGAAGACAACAGAGGAATTACATAACCGTGCTCGTCGTGTAGCTCAGATTTCAGGCCTTGTTGCTATTGCTCTGTTCGTTATTGGTGGTTTCTGGGTTCAGTCTATTGAAGGTTATGTAATCACAAGCACGATTGACACCTTTGCAGATTCGAACCCATTAAACAAAGAGGTATCACTTCAAGTTGGTGCTTGGATGACAAACTTCGAAACGTATCCTGCAATGTGGGCAGCGCCAATTCTTGGTGTCGCAATGCCTCTATTAGCTGTGATTGCATCTCGCTTTGAGCGTGGTGGTTTCGCATTCTTGTTTTCGAGCCTGTCTAACGCAGGTGTTATCTTAACGGCTGGTTTTGCAATGTTCCCATTCGTTATGCCATCAAGTTTGAACCCTAATCATAGTTTGACTATGTGGGATTCAACAGCGAGTGAACTAACACTAGGTTTGATGACAATGGTTGCTGCGGTAATGGTTCCTGTGATTCTTGGCTACACAACTTGGACATACTACAAAATGTTCGGTCGTCTGGATAAGAAACACATCGAAGATAACGACGTTTCAGCTTACTAAGCTAGAAGTGAAATAACTTAGGAGAAATTTTATGTGGTATTTCGCATGGATTTTGGGTGTACTTCTAGCATGTGCATTCGGCATCATTAATGCTCTTTGGCTTGAGCATTCAGAAATGATGGACAAGGACAGTGAGTAATCTCGCAGAAAAAATCGCTAAACTGCATCAACCAATGGATAAGACTCTGTTAAGAGTTTTATCCCTGATATTGGGTTTCATGCATGTGGGTTTAGTGATGTGGGATCCTGAAGCGTATGCGACAAGTATCGGGGGTTTTAACGCGATCATTGGGCCAATGTTTATCTGGGCTGTGTGCTCAAGCATGGTTTTCGGTATCGGGTTTAAGCCAAGAGCTTGGGTTTGGCAGCTGTTGTTTAGCCCATACGTTTCACTCACCATTTTGATCTACCTAACGGTGCTACGCTTTACCTGAAAGGTAATAGTTTAGGTTCATATCAAAGCGAACTTTTATACTTGTTGGGTTTTTAGTCAAAAAGAGGTCATCTTATACAGGTGGCCTCTTTTTTCGTCTGTTAAATCAAAAATTCACGGCCATATACTATTAATGAAAATGAGTTAGGTTATAGTAATATCTTTATCGTTTTTGGGTTGTGGTATCAATTTGCAAGGACTATCTAAGCCGTTTAAGTGGCCAGTAACCGTATATTACGAAGACACCGATGCGGGTGGCGTGGTGTACCATTCTAATTATCTCAAGTTTTTTGAACGCGCTCGAACCGAGATGTTGCGCTCAATTGGTGTCTCTCAGCAAGTATTGTTAGAACAAAGCATAGGTTTTGTCGTCCGACATATGGAGATAGATTTTATTCAAGGTGCACGCCTTGATGATTCTTTACAAGTTATTACTAATATTTACGAATTGAAGCGAGCTACCTTGGTCTTCTGTCAAGAGATCGTAAATCCTGATGGCAAAGCATTGTGTAAAGCACTGGTTAAGGTAGCATGTATAGACAATCAAAAAATGAAACCCAAGGCAATGCCAACATTTATTCTTACGGAGCTAACGAATAGTGACTGCTGAAATCTCAATATTAGGCCTAATTTTAGAAGCTAGCTTTCTAGTTAAAATGGTCATGCTAATCCTAATGGGCATGTCTGTTGTTTCTTGGGCAATGATCATAAAAAGAAGTAAAGTGTTATCGCAAGCTTCTAAACAAACTGAAGTGTTTGAAGATAAATTTTGGTCTGGTGTTGACCTAGCTAAGTTGTATCAGGAAAGCAATAAGCGCAAAGATGAGCTTTCTGGCACTGAAGAGATTTTTTACGAAGGCTTCACCGAGTTTGCTCGCCTTCGCAAATCCAACGCTACTTCTCCTGACTTTATTATGGAAGGCACTGGGCGTGCAATGCGCGTTGCAGTAGCCCGTGAAGTAGACGAGCTAGAGACTAACTTACCTTTCTTAGCGACAGTCGGTTCTATCAGTCCTTATATAGGCCTATTTGGTACGGTTTGGGGCATTATGCACTCATTCATCGCATTGGGCGAAGTGAAACAAGCGACACTCGCTATGGTTGCTCCTGGTATTGCAGAAGCACTTATTGCAACGGCAATGGGTCTGTTCGCCGCAATTCCTGCAGTAATGGCGTACAACCGCTTCAGCAGCCGAGTAGGTAAGCTAGAACACAACTACGCGACTTTCTCTGAAGAGTTTCACAGTATTCTTCACCGTCAAGCGATGGCTGGCAGGGAATAATAGATGGCTGGATACCAACCTAAAAAACGCAAAATGACCGCAGAGATTAACGTTGTACCTTACATTGACGTTATGCTTGTTTTGCTGATCATTTTTATGGTGACTTCACCGTTTGTAACTCAAGGTGTCGACGTTGAGCTGCCTCAGGCTTCAACCGCTAAGTCTGCACAAGATCTGCTGGGTGACGATAACGCGAGTTTTATTATTGTTGAAGTGAACAAAGACGGTGAGCTTGGTTTAAGTGTCAATAACGAAGAAGTACAGCGTGGTTTATCATTGGAAGATATTATCGTCCGAGTGAAAGCTGAGTTGTCTTTGAAGCCAAACTCTCCAGTGGCGGTTGGTGGTGATGCCGCAACGCCTTACGCTGAAGTGGTTTTATTACTTGATGAATTAAGCCGTGCAGGTGTGCCAAAGGTTGGCCTTTTAACGGATATAAGGGAATAGCTCCGTAGCATTCATGAAAGCGAATAATAAAAAATCCAATAGTTTCAAAAAGCCGCTTCTAATTTCACTTGGGCTGCACGTTGTCTTATTCGTTGCTCTCATTTGGGGAGCGGACTTCACGATGTCTGAACCAAAACCTACGGGGCAGATGGTTCAGGCTGTCGTTATCGACCCACAATTGGTTCGTCAACAAGCTCAACAAATCCGCCAACAACGTGAAGCGGCAAGTAAGAAAGAGCAAGAACGTTTAGATAAACTGCGACGCGAAAGTGAAAGGCTAGAGAAAAATCGTAAAGCTGAAGAAGAAAACATCCGCAAGCTAAAAGAGCAACAAGCGAAGGATGCAAAAGCTGCACGAGAAGCTGAAAAACGACGTGTCGAGAATGAGAAAAAACGCAAAGCTGAACAAGCGCGTTTAGAGCAAGAGAAGAAGAAAGCTGCTAAAGCAGAAGCTGACCGTAAGCTGAAAGAAGCGGCGTTGGTGAAAGCTGAAAATGAGCGTAAAGCTAAAGAAGCAGCAATCGCAAAAGCTGAACAGGAACGCGTGGCAAAAGAAAAAGCCGCGCAAGAGGCTGCTGAAAAAGCTCGTAAAGAAAAAGAAGCCGCTGAGCGTGCTGAAAAGCAACGCATAGCCAAAGAGAAAGAGGCAGCAGCGGCAGCAGAGAAAGCCCGTAAGGAGAAGGAAGCGGCAGCAAGAGCTGAAAAAGAGCGTAAGCAGCAAGAAGCAGCATTGAATGACATCTTTGAAGGGCTTGAAACAGAGGCGACGCAGAACTCTTCAGCAAGACAACAATTTATTAGTGATGAAGCTCAGCGTTACGGTGCTATCTATACCCAACTGATTCAGCAGAACCTTTTGCTAGAGGACAGCTATAGAGGACGATCGTGCCGAGTTAACCTTAAGCTTATTCCAACGGGCTCTAATGCTATTTTGGGGAGCTTGAGTATCTTGGATGGTGACAGTCGTTTGTGCGCAGCAACGAAGCGTGCGGTGGCACAAGTGCAATCGTACCCATTGCCTAAAGACCCAGACATTGTGACATCACTGAAAGATATTAACTTAACTGTATCACCAGAGTAGAAGGACGAACTTGTGTTAAAAAAACTATTACTGAGTTGTGTTTTTGTAATAGCGACAAGCAGCCAGTTTGCACATGCGGCGCTGGAGCTGGTTATTACAGACGGTATTAACTCTGCACGACCTATCGCTATTGTCCCTTTTCGTTGGGAAGGAACTGAACCGTTGCCACATGACGTATCAGCAGTTATTGCTTCTGACTTACAGCGCAGTGGTAAATTTAGCCCCGTTCCGACAAGCAAAATGCCTCAAACGCCTTACAGTGAAACTGAGGTGAATTTTGATGCTTGGACCAATCTAGGTGTTGATTCATTGCTGACGGGTAGTATCACTAAAAATGTCGAAGGGCAGTATGTGGTGAACTATCAATTGGTCGACATTGTTCGTGGTCAATTGACTAAAGGACAAAGCCGAGCGTTAAGTGATGAAGGTCAATTGGTGCTTTCGAAAGACCATGTGCTGTTTAATAAAAAGGCAACGGTCTCCGGTAAACGCTTGAGAGAGTATGCACACCGTATTTCTGATTTAGTTTATGAAGAGTTAACTGGTGAAAGAGGCGCGTTCTTAACACGTGTTTCTTATGTGGTAGTGAACGATAAAGATAAGTACCCATATCAGCTTCGTGTGGCGGATTATGACGGCTTTAATGAGCGTTTGGTACTTCGATCTAAACAGCCTCTTATGTCGCCATCATGGTCACCAGATGGCAAAAAGCTGGCTTATGTGAGTTTCCAAAATGGCCAAGCTGAAATATTCATTATGAATATTTATACAGGTGAGCGTGAGAAGGTGACTTCATATCCTCGTCATAATGGTGCGCCAAGATTCTCGCCAGATGGTAAGACATTAGCATTGGTATTGTCGAAAACAGGCAGCCTTCAGGTGTACACACTTGACCTTGCTAGCCGTAAGCTGACTCAAGTTACCCGAGGCCGTTCGAATAATACTGAACCATTCTGGCATCCAGATGGCAAGTCTCTTATTTTCACATCGGATCGTGGTGGTAAACCACAGATTTATAATGTAAATTTGTCAAATAATTCGACATCTCGTATTACTTGGCAAGGTAGCCAAAACTTAGGTGGTCAGATCACTCCTGATGGACGATTCCTAATCATGGTAAATCGAAGCAACTCAGGCTTTAACTTGGCTAAACAGGATTTGGAAACTGGTGCGGTTCAGATACTAACAAAAACATTGTTAGATGAATCACCAAGTATTGCACCGAATGGAGGTATGGTTATCTATAGCTCTATTTACAACAAGACAAATGTACTCTCGATGGTTTCTATTGATGGGCGTTTTAAAGCGAGATTACCGGCAACCAACGGACGTGTAAGAGCACCTGCATGGTCACCGTTTCTCTAGCTAAAGTGATACATTCTATTAGCTATTGATAGTGTTAACTATTGTGGCATTTAACTATCTATAGCACTTAGTCGCTGTAGAAACTAAGTTTGATAACGTAAGGAAAATAAGATGCAACTTAATAAAGTTCTTAAAGGCTTGATGATTGCACTACCAGTAATGGCAGTGACGGCATGTAGTTCAACGGATGAAGCGACATCTGCAACATCTGGTACTGAAAGCAACCAAACAACTTCAGGTTCAGAAAGCAACGTAGATACAACGGTTGTAACGCCAATTGACGCTAACGGTCAACTGTCTGAGCAAGAGCTTAAAGAGCAAGCGCTACGTGAAACTCAAACAATCTACTTCGCATTCGATAACTCAACTATCGCTAGCGACTACGAAGCAATACTAGCAGCTCACGCAGCTTACCTGAGTAAGAACGTTGACATGAACGTTACTATCGAAGGTCACGCTGATGAGCGTGGTACTCCTGAGTACAACATCGCACTTGGCGAGCGTCGTGCACAAGCTGTAGCGAAATACCTACAAGCGCTAGGTGTTCAAGCAGACCAAATTTCTATCGTAAGCTACGGTGAAGAGAAGCCACTTCTTCTAGGTCAATCTGAAGATGTGTACGCTAAAAACCGTCGCGCAGTACTAGTTTACTAATTTTAGTAGACTATATAATTGAGGAATTGCCTCATGTTCAGTAACACAAAGCGAGTCATTTTGCTTTCGTTACTGGCAAGTGCAGCGAACACCGTGTTCGCTGCACCAGCTCCAGTATCCGATCTCAATAGCACCGCAACCAATTCATCATCTTCCTCTCGATCAGGGACTGTATCTAACGAATCAGATATTGAGCGTTTAGAGCGCCTGCTTCAAAATCGCAACCTAGTTCAGCTTCAAATGCAGCAGCAAATCGATGATATGTCACTGGAGATCAGTGAACTTCGAGGTGCGCTGGAGCGAAACAGCTACGATATGAAGCAAATGCTAGAGCGTCAGCGTGAACTGTTCATCGAGCTGGATCGTGTAAGAGGCGAGGTGAAAGCTGCAGGTACAGCAACGGTAGTAGTGGCGGCGAGCGAAGGCTCTAAAGACGCTTCTGGTACGTTCAGTACTGATGTAGATGAGCAAACTGCTTATCAAAATGCTGTAGATATGATTCTAAAGCAACGAGACTACACGGGTGCTATCGCAGCATTCCAAAAGTTTCAAAAAGACTTCCCAGATTCTACCTTCACACCTAACTCACATTACTGGTTAGGTCAGCTTTATTTCGCTAAGAAGCAAGATAAAGAAGCGGTGAAGAGCTTCGCTGCTGTTGTGTCTTATAAAGACTCAAACAAGCGAGCAGATGCACTGGTTAAGCTTGGTGACATAGCTGCGCGCAACAACAACGCGACGCAAGCTAAGAAATATTACCAACAAGTCGTCGCAGAATACCCAAACAGCGCTTCGGCAAACGTGGCTAAAACCCACTTATAAACAAAATAGGGGTGCTTAGGCGCCTCTTTTTTATACTTGTTCACTTCCGTTTAGTGTTTACTCATCTTGTTAGTGATGCCAACGCATCGCCTTGTTTATGCGTTTTAAGCACTAGCTAGCCACCGCTTGCAACCAATCCTTTTTGATCCCAATCGCTGTCCTGTGTAGAATACTCGGATTCTCGGAAGAAGTTGCGTAGAGCAAGAGCAATGAGTCATATACTAGATAAAATCGATACAGTTTACCCGTTTCCGCCTAAGCCAGTTCCATTGAGCGACGCTCAAAAACAGGCCCACATCGTAAACATCAAAAAACTACTTCAAGAAAAAGATGCAGTTCTAATTGCACACTACTACACCGATCCTGAAATTCAGGCTTTGGCAGAAGAAACTGGTGGTTTCGTTGGTGATTCATTAGAAATGGCTAAGTTCGGTAACCGTCATTCAGCAAGCACTCTGATCATCGCTGGTGTTCGTTTCATGGGTGAGTCTGCAAAGATTCTTACTCCTGAAAAACGCATTCTAATGCCAACACTTGAAGCTGAATGTTCACTTGATCTTGGCTGTCCGGCTGACAAATTTACAGAATTTTGTGATGCTCACCCTGACCATACCGTGGTTGTATACGCGAACACCTCTGCAGCTGTTAAAGCTCGTGCAGACTGGGTAGTTACGTCGAGCATCGCTTTAGAAATCGTTGAAAGCCTAGACGCTGAAGGCAAACCCATTATTTGGGGCCCAGATCGTCACTTAGGTTCTTACATCGCAAATCAAACCGGCGCTGACATGTTGCTTTGGCAAGGTGAGTGTATCGTTCATGATGAGTTCTCAGCTGATGCTTTGAAAAAAATGAAATCGGTATACCCAGATGCGGCTATCTTGGTTCACCCAGAATCACCAGCAAGCGTGGTTGAACTGGCTGATGCTGTAGGCTCAACAAGCCAACTGATCAAGAAAGCAAAAGAGCTGCCTCATCCACAGATGATTGTTGCGACAGACAAAGGTATCTTCTTTAAGATGCAGCAATTGGTTCCTGAAAAAGAGCTGATTGAAGCGCCGACAGCCGGTGCTGGTGCAACGTGTCGTAGCTGCGCACACTGTCCTTGGATGGCAATGAATGGCCTTGAAGCGATTGAAAACGCGCTTGAGAATGGTGGTGAGCAACACGAGATCTTCGTTTCTGACGAATTACGCGTTAAGTCTCTTATTCCATTGAACCGCATGTTAGATTTTGCTGAACAGCTTAATGTGCAAGTGAAAGGCAACGCTTAATTTCATTATTGGGCTGTTATTATGAATAGAAAACCAGCTTGTAGTGCTGGTTTTTTTTGTACCTAAAGATAGGTTGCGAGTATCAATCTTGTGGCCATGTATCTTTTTCTTATGGTACATCTTGTTGATATCGCGTATTTTTTCTAGCATGTAAGTAAGAGAAAAAGATTTGAGGCTCGAATGATAATCTGGTTACAACTCAAACGCTGGGTCAAAGCAAATATCTTTGTTTTGAACGGAAAAAACTTGCTGTTTACCTTTCTTGGTTACGTATTTTTGTCGTGGTCGACGTTGTATCTAGCGGGTGAATCGGACCTAACCAGTTCGTTTACCACATTCGCTTACTATCTAGTCGTGACTGCGTCGACGGTGGGTTACGGTGATTTATCACCAACGACAGATGCAGGACGATGGATCGTTATACTGTTCGTGATTCCGGGAGGGCTTAGTCTTTTCGCGGCATTACTCGGTAAGGTCGCGACAGAAGGTGTTGAATATTGGCGAGCGGGTTTGTTAGGAAAAAGGAGAGTTAGAGTGGACAACCACATTTTGATGCTTGGATGGAATGAGCAAAGAACCATTCACCTCATTCGTATGTTACAGCACGAAGAAACGGGTAAACGACCAATCGTGTTATGTACGCGTTCAGATATCGAGAACCCGTTACCCGGTGAAATAAATTTCGTTAAAGTAAACAGCTACACCGATGGCAAAGAGATGGAGAAAACGGGCATTGAGTCGGCCAGTTGTATTCTCATTGATAATCCTGAAGACGATATAACTTTATCTGCGGCGCTTTACTGCGCGAACCGAAATCCTAAGGCGCACCTTCTGGTGTACTTTAAAGATGAAGCATTGAGTGATTTGTTGCATCAGCATTGCCCTAACTCAGAATGTATTCCGGCGGTGGGGGCAGAAATGCTGGCCAAGGCTGCGGTAGATCCGGGGTCGAGTGCGCTTCACCAAGAGCTATTGAGTACGACAAGGGGGATGACACAATATTCAACTTATTACCCTGAGGGGGCTGAGCCTGTAACGGTTGCGCCAATTTTTTCGGTGTTCAAAGAGAAGTATCAAGCCACGTTGATTGCGATTGATACGGGCAGTGGTATTGAGCTTAACCCTGAGCTAGACCAAGTGGTCAACAGCGGGACTAAGTTGTTCTATATTGCAGATGAACGAATTGATCACTTCGATTGGAAAGGCTTTTAAACGATTGATATACCTTCAGAACTAAAAAAGGCCTCATTGTGAAGTGAGGCCTTTTGTTATTGTTTGGTCGAGAGAGTTAAGCTTATTTTTTCAGAGCTGATTAATATTCTCTAGGTTATTGAGCTTCAGCTAATGCAATGCCACGTTGCGTTAGACCGCACAGCATCACAGGAACCGCATTAAAGATCTCTTCGAACTGCTCTAAACCTTCAATGCCTTGCTCTGCAAGTGTCGCGATTGAGGTTTCTGGATCGTAAAGCATGCTTAGTGAAAGCAGCACACCGCCAACCAGCGCATTGTCTTTGCTGTCTTCTGGCATCAATGTTTCCCAATCATCACGGGCAATCTGCCAACCTTGAAGTAAGCCTTCACAAAAATCGCGAGCAGCTGTGTTGACGACTTCTTCATCATCCAATTGACAAGTTTCAGGCCAAACCCAAGTGCCTTCAATCAGTTCTGGGCGGGTTTCGTTCCAAAGCGCGATGATAATTTCAATGTAGCTTTCAAGTTGCTCACCATCAGTAAAAGGAGCGACTTCTTCACCACCCCAAAGGAACGGAAGCCATTCATGAGGAGGTAATACGTTAGGTGCCGCTGCCATTGCAGTGACAAATCCTATGGTTTTGTGTTCTGTGATTAGCTTTCCTTCCAACTCTGGAAGCGCAAGAATATCTTGTAAAGTCAAAGTGAGGTACCGTAAAAGGGAACATATTTGCGCTTATAGTACCAATGAACTTGCGCCAATCAAGCTTCAATCTAAAAAGGCTTGATGTCCTTGATGATAAACACTAGGTTTAACAAAAACGAAAATAACAAAAAAATTATGCAGATACGGTCGTCTCTTAAGAAAAACAGTATGGTAGCGCTCGGGTTATACTTGGCCATGTTCATTGCCATTGTCGGTAGCGTGACGTACCACGTCGTAGAGACTCCTGTACGTGCCGAATTAGAACAAAACCTAGACCTACGTGCTGAGTTGTTATCCGCATTGATTACAGAGCCACTCAGTAGCTCTAAAGGTGTTGTCGATAGCCTAGTCGGTTTCGCTCAGAAACAACGAAAAGGTTCAGAGGTTGCTTCGGTATTAAAGTCAATTTTGGCGGCGAGCGACGATACGATCGTTAGCGCGGGCATTTGGCCAGAACCTTACGCACTTGATCCGAATAAACGCCTGAACAGCTACTTTTTCAACAAAGCCGATGATGGCAAGATTGATCAACTGTTTTCTTATAACAATCCTAAGAACGCGCCTTACCATCAAGAATATTGGTACACTTCTGTTGTTGATGAGCCGCAAGGAAGCACCGTATGGAGCGATGTGTATGTCGACCCGTACACTCACGTTCGAATGATTACGGCGTCTTCCCCTTATTATTACGATGGCACCTTTGCCGGTATTGCGACAGTGGATCTCTCTCTGGAAGAGTTATTGGGTTTCATTAAAACCCACGCAGAAGAATATAACCTTGGTATCACTATAAGAGATAATCTCAACCAAGTTCTGGTTTCTCATAACTTTAATCTTGTCGAGGGAGTCTACATTAGTAATAACCAATTTGGTGACTTTGATTGGCAAGTCGCAGTGGTTAACTCAAAACTATTGGTGGCAGACGAGGTGTTTCGTCTGGTGATGCATATTGAGGGCGGTATTGTTCCGCTATTGCTCGTGTGTGTCATGGCGGGTTATTACTTGTTGAACCGCTACTTGATTAGTCCCATTACCAATATAGCAGTTAAGATCGACGCTTCAAAAGCGGGTGAGATCATCGATGTTGAGTATTCAAGTGATGATGAAATTGGCCACTTGATTAAAACCTTTAACGAAAAGACCATTTACCTCGAAGCGGAAAAGGTTAAGGCTCAGGCCTCAACCAATGCAAAAACAGCGTTCCTTGCGACCTTATCCCATGAAATCCGAACTCCAATGAATGGCGTTTTAGGAACCGCCCAAATTCTGCTAAAAACCCCTTTAAACAGAGAGCAAGAGAAGCATCTTAAAAGTTTGTATGAGTCTGGGGATCATATGATGACTTTGCTTAATGAGATATTGGATTTTTCAAAGATAGAGCAGGGCAGGTTAGATCTAGATGAAACCCGTTTCCCACTCGATTCGATCATCGGAAGTATCAACAGTGTCTACTACACATTGTCTTCCGAAAAAGGACTTCAATTCAAAGTGTACTCTGAGGTGCCTTCTGGCCGTTGGTACTTCTCGGACAAAGCTCGACTGCGCCAAATCTTGTTTAATCTACTGAACAACGCCGTGAAGTTCACTTCAAGAGGTTTTGTTGAGGTGTACCTGAAAGAAATTATCGAAGGAAATGATGTTTTCCTTAGTATTCGAGTTCGTGACACCGGAATAGGCATATCTAAAGAAGCGCAAAAACGCATCTTCAAACCTTTCGAGCAAGCAGAATCTACGACTACAAGACGTTTTGGTGGTACAGGCCTAGGCTTAGCGATTGTGAAGGAAATTGCCCAATTTATGGGTGGCAGTATCACGGTTACCAGTGAAGAGGGGATTGGCACTAGCTTTGATGTTCGCTTAAAGATTAAGCCTTGCCAACCTGGTGAGATAGAAAGCCTACCTCATAAAAAATTGGATTACTCTGGCTTGAAAGTGTTGATTGTTGAGGATAACAGGACCAACACCGTCATCATTGAAACCTTTATGAGCAGTAAAGGATTTACCTGTAAGAACGTTGAAAACGGCGAACTTGCGCTACAAGCTGTCGTTACAGAGCACTTTGATTTAGTGTTGATGGATAACCACATGCCAGTGATGGATGGAGTGGAATCAACAACGGCTATTCGCGCTCTAATTGGTGATGTTTCATCTGTCTTAATATTTGGTTGTACCGCAGATGTCTTCAAAGAGACTCGCGAACGTATGATCGGTGCTGGTGTGGATTACATTATAGCTAAACCAATTGACGAACGGGAGCTCGACGATGCGTTATTTCGTTATTCGAATAAGCTTTATCAATTCCATGAAGCAGAAGTTTGTGCTCCGGAAATTCAAGAAGTAAAAGATCACGATTGGAAAAGTAAAAATGAGTCACTGCCTAAGCCTGAGTTACGAAGCAAAGGCAACATCGAAGAGTTGCTAGTGACACTGTACGTGGCGTTAGAAGACAACAATTTAGAGCAGATTCAATTTGCGCTAGAGAATCTGCGTGTTCACGCTAAACCTATGAACAATACAGAACTTATATCTCAAATTGATAAGGCTCTAGAGTACGTCTTCTCGGGAACGCGTCCCGCGCAAGATGTTATTGATATCATTACTGTAAATCTACCTATGGCTTAGGTGTTGTTTAATTACAGGAAGTGAACGTCAAATTGCGTAATTTTTAACCTCCATGTGGTTTTTTGGTCAAAGTGACTGCTTTTTAAGTGGTTTTTGGTTGTTAATTTACCACTTGATTTGTAATTTGGAATGTATAACTGCTAGCGTTGTGTTTTAATAGTGATATTAACTGGCTAGGTGCGAATGTGCCTTGTTTATGTGTCACTAAATCACTGATCAAGCAGTGATATATTTCAGGGTTGTCTCTAATGAAGTCTCGTGGTCCATTTTGTATTCGTAATGCAGCTGCGGATACATTTGCTATGGTAGTTTTCTGTTTTATCTCTGGCATGATCGTAGAAGTGTTTATTTCCGGCATGACGTTTGAGCAGTCTCTTGCTTCAAGAACGTTATCTATTCCGGTAAACATTGCTATTGCTTGGCCTTATGGTGTATTTCGTGATTGGTTCTTACGTAATGGTGCAAAACTTTCAGAAAGTTCATTGATGAAGAACTTGGCCGATCTTATGGCTTACGTGTTATTCCAATCGCCAGTGTATGCTGGGATTTTACTAGCAGTAGGCGCTTCAACTGACCAGATTGTCACCGCGGTTACTAGCAACGCGGTTATTTCATGTGGTATGGGCGTACTTTATGGTTATTTCTTAGATATGTGCCGTAAATGGTTTAGAGTTCCAGGCTATTACCAACAAGCGTAAATAAAGTGAAATAAGCGATACTTGGTTTGTTTTTGATCTAATGAGTTAATTTGTAATCGAACAAACTGAAAAAGGCACTTTTTTTGATAATGCCCCTTGACCAAAGCAAGCATAATCAATAAAGTAGCGCCTCGTTGAGTGACAAGCTTAACACAAAATTTGTGGAAGGATGGCTGAGTGGCTTAAGGCGCTCGCCTGGAAAGCGAGTATACGTTTATAGCGTATCTGGGGTTCAAATCCCCATCCTTCCACCACTATTCAAAACCCTAGCAGAAATGCTGGGGTTTTCTCGTTTTAGAGCCCCTATATTTCACTTCATCTACATCCATCCCTAGTATCAGTTCCTTTAATCATTCCTTTATAGTTATTTCCTCTATTAATGCCGTCGCAGATTGAACCATATTTGGTGTTTTTATCATCGATAAACGCTTGATCTTTTGGCATGAATCTAGATTATTAATAGTACGAAATATTATTAATAATCTAACTATTAGGAATTCATTCCCCCATGACAGAAACCCTAGTTTCTCCAATGCTCTCTTTTACTATCGCGATTTCATTACTGTTTATCGGTAAAGGTTTGATTGAACGATCTGAAGTATTAAGAAAGTATTCACTACCAGAGCCTGTGATTGGTGGCTTTGTTTGTGCTGCAACCGTAGCGGCGCTTTACTATATTTTTGAAATCCAAATCACCTTTAGCCTAGATGTCAGAGACTTTTTACTTCTCTACTTTTTTGCTGGTATCGGACTCCAAGCGGATATTAAGACACTGATTAAGGGTGGGCGACCGTTGTTCATTCTATTGTTTCTTGCTGCCGTCTTTATCGTTCTGCAAAACGTGGTAGGGATGGCTGTAGCTTCTGGCTTTGGAATGGATCCTAAAGCTGGTTTGTTATCGGGCTCTGTTAGCTTAATCGGTGGCGTAGGTACAACGTTAGCGTGGGCACCAATGTTTGTGGAAGAGTTTGGTATCGCTAACGCGCTAGAGCTAGGTGTGGCGTCAAATACGGTTGGTTTGATAGCGGCGTGTGTGATTGGTGGTCCAATTGCCAACTACCTACTAAACAAGTACAAAGTGAGTCCATCCAATGAAGAAGACGTGACAGTTGGTGCGTACCAAGAAAGTGAAACTCGCACTGAATTGAGCCATTACGGTGTCTTGTGGGCGTGGTTGATTCTCAACTTAACACTGATGCTCGGTTACAGCTTGAGCGAAGTTATCGATTCGATGGGCTTAAAACTCCCGTTATTCGTAAGCTGCTTAATTGCCGGTATCCTCATTGGAAATATTGGTCGAGCATTGTTCAAGAAGCGCCGTACACAAGAGAAAATTGCTCAAGGCCGCAAAGGCTTAGCGATGATCTCTGATATCTGCTTAGGTATGTTCTTGACCATGGCCTTGATGGGGCTGCGTATCTGGGATCTCGATGGACTGTTTGGCTATATCTCTGTTGTCATGAGTATCCAGATCCTGCTTTCACTGCTGTTTACGATATTCGTCGTTTATTACCTAATGGGACGAAACTATGATTCTGTGGTGATATGTTCAGGCTTTGGTGGTATCACTCTTGGCTCGACAGCAACTGCAATTGTTAACATGACCGCGGTAACCCACCGCTATGGCGCAAGCCCACAAGCGTTCATTGTGGTGCCATTAGTGTGTGGATTCTTTGTTGATTTGATCAACGCGCTAGTGATCAGTTTCTTTGTTGGGATGTAGGTGAAGCCGTTGCTTCACAAACTAGATGATTAGTAGTTTGCTCAATAGAGTAAGCTACTAGTGATTTAATATTGTGACCTGCCACATTTGTTGATAATGCTAGGTTCAATGGAACGTTGTTGGTCAGGTTAAATTGAGAGACATCATACCAAAACACTATTGTTGTTAGTTTTTGCTAAGTGTATCTAACTCTATTATTTTTGTAGCGCTTGATAAGCGCTGTACCTACTTGAGTGCTGTGATTTTCAAAGCGAGTTGGCCACGTTTTTCCACTACATCTAGCCATTGCTGTTTTAGACGTGAACGCTCATGGTAATTCTCGTTTGATTTATATAGGAGTAACTTATCACCGTTCATTACAGCACCTTACAACATTCTTTCTTATTATCCCCTCTATGATCTAGACATACATGTCTATGCTCCGATGAGTTTCTCATCAACCCCCAAGTACTGACAGAGTGTACGCTGATTTAGGCCCCTTTCAATGAGTATAGAATTCGATTTGCAATTCTGGTGCTCGTTTAATTATTTACAGGAATCAGAACACAGTGAGGTGGATTGTTGTTAACGGTTTATTATGTCTTAATTAAAGTAATATTATTCAAATATAAAATTAAATATTAAACCTTTATTATCTATGTTCAGCATTACTACTGGATTATATTGACACCTTTGTCAGTATTGTGTCTGTTGATTAAACTATCAAAGGTTTCTATATTTTTTGTATGATTACTGTTCTATTTTTCTTGGTGAATAGAAAAGTTGAGGGTTAGAAATCGGCGTTGGAGTCTAAATATTGCACAATATATATGGAGAGGATTAAATAAATTAGATTAGAAACCAATTGTATTCTCTATCTATAGATAATTAAAACAATATGAAAATGCTTTAAAACGGGTATTAGATCACAATTATAATAAATATTAAAACTCAATATAACCTATATATTTTTAGTAAATTGACGGTGTCATGATTTTGACTTCTAATCCAGAATCACCATGTAATAGCCCTTCAAGCATTGGGGTATATAGGAGTCGAAATGTTGACACTTGGAACTGATATCACGTTTCTTCTACCTAAAATGATGAGTATGACGCACATATCTTCACTTCAACCATATGTATATCTTATTGATTGAAAAAAACTAATTTTGTACCATGCGACAACAAACTTTGGTGGACGTCACGTGAAGACAAATAATATTACATTCAAACTGTTAATCACTTGTTGCTTCTTTTGCTTATCGAACCCAGCTTTCGCTCAATCTTATTGGGAAGTAGAAGGTATTGGTAAAAACAAATCAGAAGCAACGATCGATGCGAAAGAAAATCTAGCTTTTCGGGTAAATAGTACTGTGCAGGCATCTGAGAATACCTCCATGATATCCGAAACCACAACAGAAATAAAAAACGGCGAATTGGTTGGAACTCACGATAAATATGGTCAAGTAATCAGTACTAAATCTGAAATCACTTCGGTACCTATCAGCATTTCAAATATGGAAGTAATGACATCGCAATGTGATGCTTCTGGGTGCAACTACCTATTTAGAGTTGACGTGGATGTGTGGGTTGATCAGTTGTCAATTGATATTGATAAGAACCACCAGCTCGCTCAACAATATTTAACTTCCCAAGCAAGCGACTGGAAAGGAGCAGTGTTCACGAACAAAGCTCATACCTTATTGAAGAATAATAAAGAATCACTATTAGTGTTGTCATCGTTAGATCATGATGTTGCGAAAAAATTTCATGAACAGCAAATAGTACTTGAGAGGAATACGATTGAACGTCTTCAAAATATCAGTATTTCCATTCGTTCTGCTTCAGATTCGTATTCCTCGAAAACAAAAGCAAGGCTCGCTAGAAATCTAGCAACGACTTCGCAAGGCGACATTATTGTTTATATCAAAGGCAATGTAAGACAAGGTAAAAAAAATAACACTTACATTGCTAGGCAAGACCTAATATTGAAAGTCTTTGAAGCCAAAAACCCCAATGTCGCAGTTAGCCAAAAGATTTTGTCGGAGATTGGGAAATCGTCGTCGAGCAAAAAATTAGCACTTGATGCTGCTCATACAAAAATAGCAGAAATGATCAATAACAATTCTATTTATACTCTCTTGAATTAAAGGCTTTAAAAATGCTTAAGAAAACAATACTTGCAGGTTTAGTTGTATCAGTTTTGGCTGGTTGTTCATCAATTCCAGGTATGGAATCAGCAACCATAGATCGCGAAGCTGTAAGCAAGGAGCTTACTCAGAACTGTAAAGAACTAGGAACAGAGTTTACACCAGTATCATTTGCCGTTGATAAAGCGTCAAAAGTAATGGTTTCAATTCAAGAACGCCAATGTTCGGTGTTTAATGACTACCGTACGCTTGCATCTAAGCACGGTGATGTCGCTGGTTTCTTAGCAGTAAATGCTGACAAATCTGATGAAGAACTTCGAGTTGCAATGAATGAATTCGATGAAGGTAAACCTGCTAACAAAAAGATCACACCTCAAGTAGAAGCTTACAAAAAAGCATCTGACGAAATTTTCCAGAAAAATCTAAAACTGGCAGCAGATATCGCACTTCAAGCTGGCGAATTAACTTACATTGCATCTCAACATGCTTCGGCACTTGCACACGATTCTGCTGGTGGCGCAATGAAGAACCTTATGGCGACTCTCTCAAGCGAGAAGGAAGGCGAAGCGAGCGAAGAGGAAACGGTACCTGTTGTTGAAGCTTACCATGAGATGGAAGCTCGCTCGATACTAGCATTCGATGCTAATTCGCTTATTTCAATGGACAAAAATACTATCGAACAACTTGAGAACTTAGACAAAGTTGTTGCAGACAAAGTGAAATCATAATGAAACTCTCTCGAATTGCCGGTTTAGTCACTGCTGCCGTCGCGCTAACGGGTTGCCAGAGTAATCAAGGTAGCCAAACGTATTCAGTCGAAAGTAATGCGGGAAATTCATCTCTAGTTATTGGCAAATCAGCACACGAATTTAGCAGTGAAGATATTGAAGTACCAGCGTATTTCAGTACTCAGGGTCTTGATTATTGCAATTACGATGCAAATGAAGAAGACACTCGCTGCCCACTCGCAAAAAAAACAATCCTTTTGTATTTTGGTGATGTGAAAACGGATGTGAATGAAAATCTTCAGGGAAAGTCTGCTGATGTGTTCAATTCCATGCACTCAAGCATCAGTAAATTTCAAACCAAAGCGCTAGAAAATACTTTAGAAAACCAGTTTGCAGGCGTGAATCGTTTCCGTATTGTGACCCGTGATACCGATGCTGTTAACAAAGCTATGGAAGACATTTTGGCATATGGTGGTACTGAAAATGTCGCGAAAAAAGCAGGCAGTCAAAGTAAGTTATTACCCAATTACGCGATAAAAGTCGAAGTTCTCAAAACCGCTGACATGTTGTTTGGGTCAACTCAGTCTCTATTTCAAACGTCGATGGAAATGACGACGGGTGTGATTAACCCATATACCCGCGAAAAAGTGAGCTACCCAAACATCGGTAAGATACGTGTTTCTAACTTTGATGTCCGTGACAAAGACAGTTACACAACCGTGATTGCAAATGGCGATTATTATCGTGGCTTTAACTACACCAGTGGTAAAGATGTTGATGCGGTGCTTAATGAAATGTCATCACGCGGCTTCGATATTATGTTAACGCGTTTACTCAAAGAAATGCCAGCTACCGCGCAGGTTACGGGTATTAAAGGCGACCGAATTCAATTAGACCGTGGCCAAAATGCAGGCGTATTACCTAATGAGACCATGGTTATATTCGAATACAGCGCAGGTTTTGTTGAACCTATTGGTGTTGCTACTGTTAACCCAAGCCAACAAAGTGCCCAAGGGAAGATTGTTCGCTGGAAAGACAGCAGTATAGCCGACGAAGTGAAAGACATTGCTGAAGACGGGATTTATCGCCCTGATCGCCAACGTCGTATTTTCGCTGTAAGTGTTGGTGTGCCTATGGAGTTTATGAAGGAGCGTAGTACATGGGCAGCAAAAGGCTAAGCAAAAGCTTTGCCATTAGTACCTTATTTGTATGTATGTCCATTCCTGCATTGGAATTAGATAAGAGCCAGCCTACATTGGCTCTTATTGAGCAAGGATGTGCATATGGTAGAGGGGCAATGGCCATTGAGTCAGCAAAAGCTGACGGTTTAAATAATCTTCGCTTGTTTTTGCAGAGTAAAATATCAGTTTCTTTTTCAACTGAAGATAGTGCGCTAGTTGAGGAACAGTTTGATCAAGAGAGCCGAGATTTACTGCTAACAAGCATTATTGCTGGTGATATCAATGCCGACTTCAGTGCACCTGAAATTCAAGGGGATGATACTTGTGTAACAGTGCGTCTAACACCAGAACTTAATACTGGGTTTGTCAATATTGATGACGGTATTGAATGGGATGACTCACCGGTTATGTCTGTCGTGGTTGTTGGTGAAGGCCGCGAAAGTAACAAATTGGCATTGAGTGCAAGGCAAGTGGCGGAACAAGACGCCTTCAAACGAGCTATTAGTCAGGTACTTGGCGCTATGGTCAATTCTGGTCACATGCAAAAGTCTTACGATACCCTGTCAGGAACAGAAAGCAGTAATGATTTCGATTTGCAAGAAATCGCAATGCAATCACTTTCGATGGAACCTCAAGGCATGATTTCTAGTTGGAATGAAATTTCTTATCAGGAAAAACCTAACGGCTCTGTAACCGTTACGCTTGATGTGTTTGTTGAACGACAGAAGATGGAAGCGAAAATAGCAAGATTGATAAAAAGCCTTGGCCAACCTTCAATCTATGTTGATGCAGATCTCCCGGTCGTAAAAAATACATTTTCAAATGCACTCGCAGAGATGGGCTTTGATCTTGCTTCGAGCCCGGCGCTGTCTAGTGTCATTCTTGATGTTCAAGAAACTCAAAAAGTGACATCTTCTGGTCTTCAGCTTGATCTCTCGGCAACCGTAATCGATCGTGTTGGCAACCGTTATGGTAGTTGGCACAACGACCCGACTTTCATGACGTTACCGAACAAAGCGGGCATGCTCAATGAACTTGCAGCTGTTCACCTGGCTGTTGAAGGTAATCAAATTGCCCTAAAGCGTGAACTTCAATCGTCGGTGCAAATAATGGCAAGTCGTGGTGGGCCTATTCGAGAACTTATTTTTTCACAGAAAGCCGCAGGCAAACAGGGCCAACTTTACCGTTTGATTGGTGATATGAATGGGGTTTCCGATATTAAATCAAGTCAACAGGGTGGCAATATTGTTATTCAGTTAAGGTCGCTTAGCGACGCAAGTGATCTAGTTCAAGACATTGAGCCTGTGTTACGTACCCATCAGCCAAACTACCGCTCGAAAGTTGATGTACTTAATGAATACCAAATCAGAGTGCTTTAAGCGTTACTCTGATAGGACTTGTTATGTTTAAAAAACATTGTTTCTTAAACATAACAGGTTAACTGATTTTTATAATTTCTACTGGGTTGTGATTAATTTAGAAATGTCACAAAGAGTAGAGAAATGCATCACAGATAAGATTGACGCATCAAATATCAAATGATCATTTGCAGATTTACTAATTGAAAATGATACACAAGAAACGTTATGGATAGCTTTTAATATATGAAAAAACTAATTATTACAACTTCACTAGTTGCTGCTCTTGCTGGTTGTCAAAGTAACAACAATACACTAGAGCAAGCTCAGAATTTTGCGTCATGTACGTTCCCTGATGCACCTACTGTCGAAGCCCCTGGCTGGATCTGTGATGTAGTACCTATGGATGTAGCTATTGGTGCAACAGGTTATGCTAAGAAAAGTGCAGCAGGTATGAGCGTTATGCGCAAAATCGCCGTGAACAATGCTCGTGTCAACCTAGCTGCGGAATTCGAAACAGATGTGAGTAATCTATTTCAATCTGCTACTGACGGTTCTGTTTCAACATCTGCTGGAGAAGGCGTAACACTAGTAACTGAGAATATTCAAGAGGCATTTGAAAACATCACTAAATCGGTAGTGAGCAAAAGACTTACAAATAGCCGAGTATTGGTAAGCCAAGCAAGCCCAACGGGTGGTTTGTATGTTCTAGTCGGTATGGACCAAGCGGCATACGATGCGAACATGAACAAAGTTATCGACGAAGTTACTGGTGAAGATTCTGCATTGTGGGATCAGTTCAACAACGAAAAAGCAGCAGCAGACCTTGCGGCAGCATTCGAAGCATTGAAAAAGTAACCGCATAATATCGGTGAACAAAGTGAAAAAGGCCGCCAATTGAGTGGCCTTTTTTATCTCTACACTCTTGGAGTGAACTATGTACAAAATGATCAATAAATCTGCCTTAGCTGTTGTCATCTCAGCAGCATTAAGTTCTCAAGCTCTGGCTATATCAGAAGACCAGAAGCAGCAATTAGATAGTGCGGTTTTTAAAGCAAGTCAGTCTCAAGAAGACAAAATCAATGAATTCCACGATTACGTGAATGTTTATCTCGATGAATATGAAGCATGGCGTGATGAATACACCAACAACCTTGATCAACGTCGTAATGACCTTATTAAGACTTGGGGTGAGGGGGAGGTATCGTCTAAAACCAAGCAGGTCGATTATTCGCAAGACGATCAAGTTAAGACTGCAGTCGACTATGAAAATAATACCGCGACAGTGTCAGTTTTAGTTGATGAAGGGAGCACATCTGAAGAGATTGAAGCTCTTGTGAAAAATATTCCTATTGAAGTAGCGGGTCAGAGTGTTGCCTTAGCTGAACTAAAAGCTGAAGGCCATAAGGTGCGGTACTCTTTAGAAAAAGAGCAAGATGAAAAAGACTTTGTTATTCAACAAACACAGAACCAAATGAATGAACTGGATGTTCAAGCTGAGCGATTGATTCAGTCTGACACAGGTATCCCCGAATCATTTATTTATCAACGAACTTACAATAAGAAACGGGCACTTCTGACTAAAGCGCAACACCGTATTGCTGCTCAAACAAAACTGTATGACGAAATGCGTGAGAAATATGGTATTGAAGTGAAACGACTCCAGCCCAAAGTTGAGGTTGTTAAACCGATTGAAAAAGTAGAAGTACCAAAGGAAGTCGCTCAATTAAAGCCAGATCCAAAGGTAAGGCAACCGACTAAAGTAGTTGAAACTGCAGTTGAAAAAGCCCCTCAGCCTGACTTTGTGAAATCTGAACCTATTTTAGAAGTCGCAGCAGCACCCGTTAAGCCGAAGAAGGTGATCAGTTATAAAGTTAAGCTACCTGAAAATAGCTTAAAAGCGCGTGCGAGTAAGTATAGCGCGTTGGCTGAAAAAGAGGGGAAAAATTGGGAAATTGATGCAGCATTGATTATGGCGATAATGCATTCTGAATCTGCTTTCCGCCCAGATGCCAAATCACACGTACCGGCGTTTGGGTTGATGCAGGTAGTACCAACCAGCGCAGGGCATGATGTGAACAAACAACTTCGCAATATAGATGCGCCTATGAAAGTGGCTGACTTATATCAACCTGTGATCAACGTAGAAACCGGTACTGCTTATCTGGATATCTTAAACAGCAAATATCTACGTAAGATCGGGAATGACGAAAGCCGCTTGTATTGTGTGATTGCCGCTTACAACACTGGTGCAGGCAACGTGGCGAGAGCATTTAATAAAGATCGCTCTACCAGTATTGGGAAAGCGTCTAAGGTGATTAATGAAATGACACCACAAGAGGTTTACAACCAATTGGTAGCCAATTTGCCATATGATGAAACAAAGAATTACTTAAAGAAAGTAAATAGTCGGATAGCGCTATACAAGTAATAGAAATGAGCAGTACAAAAATAAAGTACATGTTCTCGACATGTACTTTTACTATTAGTTAATGGGTGAGAGTGACAATGTTTAAAATTTTTGCGTTAGCGTTTATCGGTATTGGTATTTATCTTGGCCTTAATTATAGCGATGAAATTGAAAATATTATGGATACGGACGTTTTTGAGCGAGTTCAAGAACAAGCTGAAGACGGAAAAGATGCATTAATAGGTAAAATCAACGAGATTAAAGGTTAAAGATGTCTGAAGAACAGAGAACGGATACTGGCATTCCAAAAGATATTCAAGACGAATTACAAGAACTTCAAGATACACAAGAGTCACTGCTAGAAGAGCAAAAGAAAGGTGGCCTAGCTCGTACCATTGGTTTGGTATCAGTTATTTCTATAGCTTTAGGTGGTTTCAACGATAGCTTTGATGCACTAGAAAAGATGTTTGATTTTGGCCTTTCTCAAATGACGGATATTCCATCGCATAAAAAGTTAGATAAAATATATATTCGATCTTCATCTGAGACTTTGGATCAAACATTTGGTGCTCCGGTATATATTAAACGCTCAAGCAGTGATGATGTGATCAAATATTATCAAGATGATAATTTCATCCTGTCTGCGATCACCAGAGACAATGCCATTGTTGCTTATCTTGTATTTCCAGGCGATGGCTTCGAACCCGAAACATTAGAGCATGCAGGTGGTTCTGAGTTTTTTGCACAGACGTTTAGTTCTATTGAAAGTATCAATGAGATCCGTGCATCGTTTGCAAGAACAGGTAACTACTACATTGAAGAGAATAATGGTGGCGAATTTGGCTACTTGTACTCATCAATCAGTGGTGCGAGTGAGTTTATTTCGCCGATGTCACAAGAGAACAGGAAGTTGCTTTTGGAAGTGGTAGACGCCTTAACAATGGACGAGAACGTTGTAGAAAGCGTTCAGTCTTTGCGTAGCAACGCGAAGCCGAATTTTTACGGGTACAGCACGTTGGGTGTGGGTGCACTAGAAGAAGCTATTTTGTCCAACACAGAATATCGTTTAATTCACAAGAGTTAACCATTAACACATCAGTTCTAGATTTTTACGAAGTTAGAACTTTATTAGAAGTTGGATTATGGCAAGTTTAAAGTTCGAAAGATTTCTAGAGCGGCTTAAGGGTGATAGCAGGATCATTATTCAAGCTCATGATTTTCCTGACCACGATGCGATCTCCTCTGCATACGCACTAGCATACTTATTAAAAAAGAAGGGGTTGCGCCCATTTATTACATTTCATGGTTACATAGATAGAGTGTCACTCAGAAATTTAATAAATTGGTTAGAAATCCCAATTTACGAACCAAAAGATTTAAAATTACAACCAGATGACAAGGTTATTGTTGTTGATGGTTGTATTGGTGAGAGAAATGTTATCGACTTTCCTGGGGTAGAGGTGGGAGTGATCGACCACCATCAAGTGAAAGCGCCTGATTTTGTATGGTATTCCGATATACGATCAAATTATGGCTCAACAGCAACCATTATGGTTGAGTATTACCGCTATTTTTCTCTACAGATGCCACAGAGTATTGCGACAGCGCTATTGGTTGGCTTGAGCTTTGATACCGCAGACTTTACCCGAGGGGTGGGGGCTGCAGATCTAAAAGCACTGCTCTATCTTCGAGCGAAGGCCTGTAATGATATGGTTAATAAGATTTGTCGCAATCAAGTAGAGTTTCACGAATTACAGCTTTTCTATTCAATGCTCGACAGTTTACGTCGTGAAAAAAACGCTGCATTTGCTGTACTTCCTGAAGGCTGCCCTAAAAATATGCTTGGTGTACTAGGTGACTTTCTGCTGAGTGTTGATGAGATCGATATCGTCGTTCTAACTGCTAGAAACAGTGAAAAAACTTTTATTTCTCTTCGTTCCGAATGTTCAAAAAACAATGTCGCGAAGATTGTTCGAAGGGCGCTTAACGATAAAGGCGTTGGCTTTGGTGGCGGTCATCCTCATATGGCTGGTGGTATTATCAACCATCAGTTTCGAAAAAGTGATGAACTAGATTACATCTATGATTTGATTCGACCGAACCTTGTACTTAATGTCTAAGTCCACACGTGAAGATATTTGTAGCTCGATACGTAGCATCAACTCAAAAGGCGATAACGAAAGCTGTCGCTTTTGTCTTATTTATGACAGAGAAACAAACTGAATAGCCGAGCAACATTTCGTCTGAAGTGACTCGGTGCACAAGTTAGTAAGCGCAAACGAGATCTCGATAAATTGGGATATATTTGAATGCCAAACTTATGAGACGCTTGGTTTAGGGTTAATCGAATTACAAGGTAGTTGAATGCATCACTTTAATATCCGTGCGCTTGAATATTTAAATGCGTTATCCAAATATGGATCACTACGTAACGCATCCAAAATGATGAACGTCGACCCAGCGGCGATG
This sequence comes from Vibrio sp. ECSMB14106, assembly GCF_000972265.1. Lineage (NCBI taxonomy): Bacteria > Pseudomonadati > Pseudomonadota > Gammaproteobacteria > Vibrionales > Vibrionaceae > Vibrio > Vibrio sp. ECSMB14106. Next base: position 266,195 of record NZ_LAUM01000001.1, read on the forward strand.
AGTAGGATGCTAACGCAACTTGAAGCTCAGGCGGAAATGAAAGTTTGGGAGCGAAATAACCGCCACTCACTGTTAACTGAGGCGGGTAATGAACTATTGAATTATTATCGTTCTGTCGTTCGCGGAGAAGCGGCAGTGTTAGCTCGGCTTACTAAGCTTAAAAACCTCCAAGGGGGTAACGTCAGTATTGCTATTGGTGAAGGCTTTATTACCAACTTGGTGGCTAAACCCATGCAAACCTTCATGACTCGTTATCCCGATATCAACCTTTCTATTGAGATTGCGGGAGCTCTTGATGCCGTCAAAATGCTTGAAGATCAACAGATAGATTTTGCAATCACTTATGCTTCTGCTCCACACCCTAAGTTGCATTCGCATGTCGAGCGTAGCCACCCACTGGAACTTATCGTACCTAAAGGGCACTTCCTTACCAGTAAAGAAGCTCCTATAACACTGCAGGATATTAAAGATGTTTCTGTCGCGCTAATCGATAACTCAACAGGAATGGGAAGGCTGGTAAAACACGCTGAGCAGGTATCTCATCTTACTTTACAACCAAAGCTTCAAACTAACTCGGTAACGGCACTCACTAACTTTGTGTCAGCAGGGTTGGGTGTAACCTTTATGCCAAAGCTTACCGTGATTGATGAAATCAAATCAGGTCAAATTGAAGTGGTCGCGACTGAGCTAGAAATGCTTTCGAAAGCAACCGTTAAGGTTCAATCTTTAAAAGGCCGAGCACTTACGCTTCAAGCCGAAACATTGTTAGGTTTTTTGCTCGAAAATGCAACGTTCTTGAGTCATGATGCCTACAATATTTAGGCATCATAGATTTATGTAACGACTCCTCCCAAGCTTCTAAATACCGCTAATATCACAGTTCCCAACTTCCAAATTCGTTTCTAAATTGAATTGACTTTTTATCAACGGAACCTCTATTGTTAAATCAACGCCTGCCGAATAAGTTACAAATTATTAACGAAAATAATATTTGAATTAAAAACAGTGTTTAGCTGATTGAGCTTTTGCTGGGTAGGTATTAGGGGAAGAGAATGGAAGTAATTGTAATTGGCAGCGGTGTTATAGGATTGACCAGCGCATGGTACTTGGCAAAAGAAGGTCACTCGGTCACAGTTATTGATCGTCAAGATAGCAGTGGTAAGGAAACCAGCTTTGCGAATGCCGGGCAAATTTCTTACGGTTATTCTTCACCATGGGCAGCGCCTGGTATTCCATTGAAAGCGATGAAATGGCTTACCCAAGAACATGCGCCTCTAAAAGTGAAGCCGTCACTTTCTCCAGAGTTAGTTTCTTGGGCGACGAAGATGCTCGCCAACTGTAACGAAGCTAAATATGCACAGAACAAATCGCGTATGTTACGAGTCGCAAATTATAGCCGAGATTGTTTGACTGATCTAAGGACCAGCGAAGATTTGGCTTATGAAGGCCGACAAAAGGGAACCTTACAAGTATTCAGAAGCGAGAAGCAACTGGACGCGATTCAGCAAGACATGAAGCTCCTACATGAAAGTGGTATTGAGCACTCGCTGTTTGGAGTCGAACAGTGCCTTTCAGTGGAACCGGGTTTGGCGGACGTTAAAGATAGGCTCGTTGGTGGTTTGTATTTACCTCATGATGAAACTGGGGATTGCCATCAGTTTTGTTTAGCCTTGACTGAGAAAGCCAAGCAAATCGGAGTTCAGTTCGTGTTTGATACCGAAGTGGTCAAGCTCAATCATCAGAATCAAACCATTGAGAGTATTACAACGACTCAAGGCGAGTTCAAAGCGGATGCTTACGTGGTTGCTTCAGGAAGCTATTCTCGAGAACTATTGAAGCAAGTCGATTTGTCGATTCCTGTTTATCCAGTGAAAGGCTATTCATTAACACTACCGATCGTGAATGCAGATAAGTCACCAACTTCGACTGTTATGGATGAAACCTATAAGGTGGCGATGACTCGCTTTGATGACCGTATTCGTATTGCTGGTACCGCAGAACTTGCTGGGTTTAATTACCTGATTCCAGAAAAACGCAAAGCCACGATTGATATGGTGATAAAAGATCTATTCCCACAAGCAGGGGACTTCTCTAAGGCTGAATACTGGACAGGTTTAAGGCCGATGACGCCAGACGGCACTCCTATCATCGGTAAAACTCCGATTAAGAACCTATTCACCAATACGGGGCACGGGACGTTGGGCTGGACGATGGCATGTGGTTCAGGAAAGCTGTTAGCGAGTGTGGTCAGTGGCTCTGATAGTGACATTAAATCAGATGACTTGAGTATCCATCGCTACATGTAGTTCATCAAAGTACTTAGTTATACGAGTCAGCCCATGTTTATTATTGAGCATGGGCTGATTTTGTTGTGGAGTTTATCGGGTAGTGGTTTCTAGCACATGGGTAAATCTATCCCAGGATTTTTGGTCAGCTTCATTTTGGTAATTATTGGAACCGAACACGGTAAAGGCATGTGGCGCACCACTGTAGGTGATCATTTCATGCGGAACCTTGGTTGTTTCAAGTTGAGCGGCAAGGTTGCCAAAGTCTTGCATTGAAATCATGGCATCAGCTGTGCCGTGGAACACGAAAACTGGAGCCTTAGTCTGCGAGTAGTCTTGGCCTTTTGGTGTTGATAAGCCGCCATGGAAAGTAACGTAAGCCTTCGAAGGAATCCCCGCGCGAGCGGCTTCTAACACAGCGGCCCCGCCAAAGCAGTACCCCATCATCACGTTGTTATCTAAGTTGCCGCCAAGTCTTTTAGCTTCCATGGCTCCTGCATTAAGTAGCGCACGCATTCTCTGTCTGTCTTTGTACAATTCGCCAGTGTGTTGCTTTTTATCTTTCACTTCCGTCGGGCGAATGTCTTTACCAAATAGGTCGATGGCGAACACGTTGTAACCGAGTTCGTTGAGCATCTCAGAGCGTTTCTTTTCGTAATCGGTTAAGCCATCCCAATCGTGTATGAGTAGCACCAAAGGCGCTTGGTCGCTGGCTTCACTCCAATAACCTTCGTAGTCCATACCGTCAACTTGGTAAGTGACGTTTTCTCCAGAAATTGCTGAAAAGGGTAGTAAAATTGAAAACAGGCCGAGTGTAGTGAGTTTTCTCATGCGTTATTCCTTCAGGTGACAATGACGTTCCAATCGAAAGTATAGATAACGCGATGATTCTCGCCAGATTTCTGTTTCTAATTTGAAGTGCAAGAGTAGAGTGAAAGATGGAAGGGAATTGCGTTACACAACCATCACGATGAAGTGTGATGGTTGTTTGGCGGTGTTATCAGAAAACGGAAATTCAATAGCTTGAATTAGAAGTAAAGAGAGCAATTACCAGGAAGCGTTGGTCGTACTTCGGCACATGTCTGGATATTTTCGCTGGTAGCGTGGCAACATCGATTCGTTACCTAAGATGCCACCTTGGTGAATATAAATGATGGTTTTAGTTGGGTTATCTTGTTGCCATTGTTCTAAGCATTGCCACATCAATGGGTCGTAAAGCAGGTCAAACTCGATGTCGGTTTGCTCTTGTAGAGCTAACCAAGTTTGATAATCCTGCTGATATAATTTTCCAAAGTGGTGTTTGGTTTTAAGCGATAAGATCTGTGGATGATCGGACTCACCAAGCTCATTAAATTGTTGCGTTAAATAGTCGCTGCCACCGACACAAGCGCAGGTTAATACAGGGATGTTGTGTAGCTTTAAATGCTTATGAAGATAGAGAGCAGTGCTGCCTGTCCCTGCAGGGAGTGCGACCACAAAATCGTGTTGGTTTTCGAAGCGAGTCCAGCTCAGTATCTCCATCGCCAGCTGTTTAACACCATACTCAGCAAGCTGAGAGCGTCCACCCTCAGGTAATACAATGCAGTGGGAGTCAGGTTGTCTCACTTGCTCAATATACGCTTGTGGATGAAGTTCAGAGCCTGTCTCTTTGACTGAAATCACCTTCGCGCCAAGGTCTACTGCACCACGGTAATTACCTATTGGCCGTTCTAGTAGCCACTGAGGGAGATGATCGACATAAAACTCAAGCGTCCAACCTTTGATCTTTGCCAGTGCCGCGAGTGAGAACAGAGAGTTAGCCTGCGCAGAACCATAGCTGATCAAGGTTGTGGTCTCTGGGTGTTCGTCTTCCAGCAGCTTCATGAACTTGCGGGCTTTGTTGCCGCAAAAGTGTGAGTGAAGCTGATCGTCACGCTTTAAGAAAAAGGTGTGGTCGTTAAATTGATGCTGAGTTACAGGGCTATTATTTAGTTTCATCGCACTTAAACAAAATGCTGACTAAAGAGCCAGCATTTTTAAATCAAATAGGACGGACGAGTATCTAGTAGCCAGAGGCGGCTGTAAACCAACTAAATCAAGTTTTCGTTCGATATTGGCACAGATGAATCGGCTTGAAAGGTGATCTTGGCGGTGCATCCACCACAGCTTCGATTGAACAATTTAAAGTCCCAATCAAAACGCTGACACAAGTCATCGACAATCAATAATCCCAGCCCGTGTCCATTCGGGTTGTATTGCTCCTGCAGGCCTTCGCCTTGGTCTTCAATAACAAGACTGTCTTGGGAAAGGGTGATCGTTACTGTACCGCTATTAGTGGCTGCAATCGCGTTTCTCAGCAAGTTTCCGACCAACATATTCATGAGCGCGCTGGTGGCTTGAACGGTTGGTTCTGATTGAACTTGTAAGGTTATCTCGACTTCCTTCTCGTCAGCCTGCAATGAATTTTTAGCAATGATAGTCTCTAGCTCTTGCTGGCTAAACAAACGTAGCGGTGTATCGTCAATGTCTCTTTCATAACGAACGAGACCAAGCAGGGCATCGACCATTTCTGACATCTGAACAATGGCTTCGTCAATGCGCTCAATTTGGCGAGATTGAAATTCGGTGGTTTCACTTCTTAGCAGTAATTTATTTGCGCCACGAGCGACCGTTAACGGTGTTCTTAATTCGTGACTTGAGTAACGAGCAAACGCCTGTTCACGCTTGAGTAAGGAATTGATTTCTCTTCGATACTGATTGAGTTGGTTAGTGAGCTGACGAAACTCCACCGCGGCGTCGTCATTGACACTAAATTCTTCATTGAGGTTAAGCTTATTCGATTCCAGTTGTTCGGAAATAGAGTTAAAGGGTTCAATTAACCGTTTAGATAACCGATAGAGCAGAGCACCAAAGCTAAAAATTAGAATAGAGAGTAACGTTAGTACAAAGGTGGTCGCATAAACCAGTTCGTAAATATCAAACTCGACGCGGTCGATCTCGGAAAGCAGAACGATTGGGTGGGTTTGACCTTTATCAGAATACTCACCTACATACACCATGCGAGAGTTAGGCTCTTCACCTACTTCGCCAACAAAGCTTTCTTTGCCTTTAATGTACTTGAGGTATTCTGCAGGTATCAATGAAAGATCGTTGTAGGCGATTGTCAGGTCATCAATTCTTAACTCACCGCTTTCGCCTGCTTGGAATAAACCAACCGCATAGTTACGGTCGATCAGGATGCGTCTTTCCCCCACGCGATCTTCTGATAGATAAAGCGCAGACATAAACACTATGTAGGTAAAGACCGATACAATAACCGCCATTAACCCAAAAAAAACCGCTAGGCGGCCGGTTAAGGTTTTGGTGCTTGTGAGAACATTTAAGATCAATTCGACGACTCCAAGCGGAATCCAACTTTAGGCACAGTGATTAACATTTGCGTGTCGAAAGGCTTGTCGAGTTGATTACGCAGCTGATAGATGTGACTGCGTAGCACATCGTTGTTGGGTTCGTTTTCCTGCCATAACTTGTAGGAAATATCTTCACGAGTCACTACCTCAGGTGCTTTTTGGCACAGCATCTCAAGTACGGTGTAAGTGGTTGGGTTAAGTGCGAGCAGTTTGTCTTTACGGTAGGCTTTACGGGTTTTTTGGTCGATCGTGAGCTCATCAAACTGCAATTTAGAATACGCCACTTTTCCGCGGTAACGACGAACCAACGCGTTCATTCTGGCTTCCAAAATATCCAAATCAAAAGGTTTGGTGAGATAGTCATCGGCACCATGCTCAAACCCTTTCAACATGTCATCTCGGCTATCTAACGCGGTCAGCATCAAAATAGGTGTCGCGTTGCCTTGATCTCGCAATTTATTGCAAACCGTGAGACCGTCCATTCTCGGAAGCATCAGATCTAATATGATGATATCAAATGAGTTTTCCAACGCGAGTTGCAGGCCGAGTTCGCCGTTGTCCGCATAATCGAGTTCCATGCCAATACACTCAAAATAATCAAACAAGACACCTGAAATTTCACGGTTATCTTCGACCAATAGAACTCGTTTCATTTTGATTCTCATACACAAATAGACGGTAACATTATCCTGAGTGAGCGTGAAAAATATGTCAATAACATAACTTTCACTTATGGGAGGGTAGATTGGCTCCAGATTAAAAAATAGAAGAACATATTATGTCTGAACTTCATATTAGCCGCCCAGAGATATCCACATCGCAGATTAACCCTGCGGTCTCTTTGTCTATCATTGTGCCTTTTTATGATGAACGAGAGGTGTTGGAAGAGTTCCATTCTCGCCTCACTAAGGTTCTCGATAGTTTACCTATCACGAGTGAGATTGTTTATGTCGACGATGGCAGCAAAGACACCAGCTTGGATTTGGTGAGTTCATTCACTTCAATCAATAGCTCAATTTCTGTTATCGGTTTAAGCCGTAATTTTGGCAAAGAATCAGCGATGAGCGCAGGCCTTGATCACTGTCGTGGACAAGCGGTGATTTTGCTAGACGCTGACTTACAAGATCCACCTGAGCTTATCCCGCAAATGATTGCCAAGTGGCGTGAAGGTTATGACGTCGTCAATATGCAGCGCAGCCAGCGTGATGGTGAAACGTGGTTTAAGAAGTTTTCAGCGGCAAGCTTTTACAAAGTCATGAACGTGGCTGCGAAGATTGATGTTCCTGAGAATGTGGGTGATTTTCGACTGTTGAGCCGAGAGGTTGTCGACCATATCAATCAGCTTCCAGAACGCAACCGCTACATGAAAGGCATTTTTTCATGGCCAGGTTTCCGACAAGCGACGCTCCAATTTAAGCGTGATGCTCGCTTCTGTGGTGAGACCAAGTGGAACTACCTCAAGTTAATCGGTTTGGCGATGGATGGGATTACCTCGTTCTCTATCCGACCTCTGCGTATTGCGACGGCCGTTGGTGGTTTAGTGGCGCTTACTGCTTTTGTGTATGGCGTCTTCATCGTATTCAAAACCATTATGTTTGGTGAGCCTATCACGGGTTACCCGTCAATGATGGTCGTGCAACTTGCCCTTGGAGGTATTCAACTCCTGAGTATTGGTTTAATGGGTGAGTATATAGGTCGTATTTTCATTGAAACCAAGAACCGTCCTTTGTATCTGATCCAATCGGTGGTCGATACCCCTGCATTGAAAACACATTTTAAATTAGAGGAGTCAGCATGAGCCAGAACCGAACGCATCTATGGTATTTGTTGGCTTTTGCATTGGTTCTAAGGCTCTTATCTCTGGCGACATACCCTTTAATGGACACTACGGAAGCGCGCTATGGAGAAATGGCTCGCTTGATGGTAGAAACCGGCAATTGGTTAACACCTCAATTTGATTACGGCATCCCTTTCTGGGGCAAGCCACCGTTGTTCACATGGATGAGCGCAGCGGGGATTGAACTGTTTGGTTTGAGTGAGTTTGCTGTGCGTGCGCCACACTGGCTAGCCGGTTTCGCGACGATTCTGTTGGTTGCGTACATGGCCAAGCGTACCGGACAAAGTGCCTTGGTGGCGGCTGTGGTATTGGCGACATGTGGGATTTTCTCTATTGCGGCGGGTGCTGTGATGACCGACATGGCGTTAACGTTAGCGATGACCATTGCCATGTTAGGTTTCTATCTATGTTGGTTAGGAGGAGAGGGTTCGAAGGGAGAAGTTAATGCGAAGACTAATCGATCTTGGGGCTACGTCGGTTTCATTGGTTTAGCACTAGGCTTGCTTGCAAAAGGGCCAGTAGCGATTGTGATCATGGGTATCGCAGTTTTCCCTTGGTTAGTATTACAACATGGCTTCTTTGGCGCTTTCAAAGTGCTTTGGCAACGCTTTCCATTGTTGTCTGGCTTGGGTTTGATGCTAGCGATTGCTTTGCCTTGGTACATCATGGCTGAAATGGCAACACCGGGCTTTATTGATTATTTTATTGTTGGCGAGCACTTTAAGCGTTTTGTTGTGAGTGGCTGGGAGGGCGATTTATATGGTTCTGCCCATGACCAAGCAAGAGGTATGATCTGGCTGTTTTGGCTTCAAGCGGCTGCGCCGTGGTCGATTGTATTCCCTATATTGGCATTTGCTCGACGTAAGAAAATTGCAGAAATTAATACTGAAAATCGCGGCTTGTTTTCATTTCTTGTCTGTTGGTTGATTTCACCTCTGATTCTTTTCACTATGGCGGGCAATATTCTCCCAGCTTACGTCCTACCAGGTATTCCGGCCCTTGGCTTGTTGGTTGCTATACTCATAATTGAAAAAGATAAGAAGTGGTTTTCGAGTGTGGCTTTGGTGCTACCTGTGCTGTTAATGATTGCGATGGTCTACTTGAATTTAGGTAAAGCGAACGAGAAGAGTGACCGTATTATCTTTGAACAGATCACCGATTCATCGCCAAGTTTTTATGTTGGTAAACGACCGTTCTCTGGGCAGTTTTACAGCCATGGGCAAGCAAAAAAACTGCTTGATATCGAACAACTAGATGGCATTGATAAGTTCTATCTGATTGGTAAAAGGTCTGAAGTGGAAACCAAGATTAAAGAGAACGCATTAACGTGTATTCTAGAGCCAACGGTGAAAATAAAGCGTGCTTTATTCAGCTGTCATAGCTCAAGCATCAAGCCAAATCTATCGTTGAGTCACATTCAAAGTGGCAGCGATGTTCAGCGTTAACTCGGGGTTACGAATGTTCAACAACAAGCTTCAAACGCACAGTCAGAGGTTACGCTCTCACCACAAGGTGGTTCGATTTGCTGTGGTTGGGGTTGGTGGGTTTGTTGTTGATTGCTCTGTGTTTGCGTTGCTGCATTACGTTATTGGACTGCCGTTGATGAGTGCTCGAATTGGCTCTTTCATCGTTGCTGCAACGACAACCTGGTTTGGTAATCGAGTGCTGACCTTTGAGTTCAAAGGTCAGGGGAGTTGGTCCGAAAAGCTGATTCAGTGGCAAAAGTTCATGTTTTCCGCATCGATATCGGCGATTCCTAATTTACTGTGCTTTAAGTTGATGATGGAACTGTTGCCTACATTTGCTGGGGCTGTGTTTATCGCTATGGCGGTTGGTATCTTGGTGGGTATGGTCACCAACTATTTGTTTAGTCAGTATTGGGTCTTCACCCGTTAAGCTCGCTTGTAATCAATTAATCAAGTGAAAATATTGGTAACAGACACAAAAAAGCGCAGCTAAATAGCTGCGCTTTGTATTTTTATGATGACCAAGTAAATGGGGTCGCTATATTAACGCTGTGTTGCGCGCTGGCGATTCTTTCCGTTACTTGCAGGTTTACCACCTTGACCATTACCCGCTTTGCTACGGTTTGGCTTGCCATTCCCGCCGCCATTGCCTTGAGATTGCTGACTAGCAGGGGCTTTTTTGATGAAGCCAGTCGCTGGTTTATTCGCGTTACCATTACCGTTCTGCTTTCCGTTGCCCTGATTGCCGTTACCTTGGCTACCTGTTGGCTTCTTACCACCCGGTTTAGGCTTATTGCCACCAGGCTTAGAATGGTTACGTGGGCTTTCGCCGCCAAGACCCGGTTGAGCTTTACTGTGCTTAGTTGCAAAACGTTGCGAGCCGTGACGACCAGACTTACGACGTTGCGCCGGTGTTTGTGCATCAAAGTCTTCTTCCGGAATCAAACAGCCCGGCTTGTCACCGATAAGGTGCTTCTTACCCATATCGATTAGCGCTTCACGGATAATCTTCCAGTTTTCTGGATCGTGGTAACGAAGCAGTGCTTTATGCAGGCGACGTTGACGGTCACCTTTAGGTACTGGCACATCTTCACGCTTCTTATATTTCACACGCTTCAGAGGGTTCGTCTCTGAGTAGTACATCGACGTTGCATTACACATTGGCGATGGGTAGAAGTTCTGTACTTGGTCACACTCGTAGTTGTGCTTTTTCAGCCACAACGCAAGGTTAAGCATGTCTTCATCTTCTGTGCCCGGGTGAGCCGAGATGAAGTAAGGAATTAGATACTGTTTCTTACCGGCTTCAGCGCTGTACTTTTCGAACATCTCTTTGAAACGATCGTAAGTGCCCATGCCCGGTTTCATCATCAGATCCAGAGGGCCTTTTTCAGTATGCTCTGGAGCAATCTTCAAGTAACCACCTACGTGATGCGTTACAAGTTCACGTACGTATTCTGGAGACTCAATCGCAAGGTCATAACGAACGCCTGATGCGACCATTACTTTCTTAATGCCCGGAACTTTTCTCGCTGAGCGGTAAAGGTCAATCGTGTGCTGGTGGTCTGTGTTTAGCTTCTCACAGATTTTTGGGAACACACACGATGGGCGACGACAGTTAATTTCCGCTTTCGGATCTGAACAGCCTAAACGGTACATGTTCGCCGTTGGGCCACCCAAGTCAGAAATAGTACCAGTAAAGCCTGGTACTTTATCTTTAATGTCTTCGATTTCATCCAAGATAGATTCTTTCGAACGGTTCTGAATGATACGACCTTCGTGCTCTGTGATTGAACAGAAAGAACAGCCCCCAAAACAACCACGCATGATGTTCACAGAGGTTTTGATCATGTCGTAAGCAGGAATCTTCGCTTTGCCGTACATAGGGTGAGGAACACGTTTGTAAGCAAGGCCAAATACGTAATCCATCTCTTCTGTGGTCAATGGAATTGGTGCTTGGTTAACCCAAAGTTCACGGTCTCCGTGACGTTGAATCAAAGCACGACCTGAATACGGGTTTGTTTCTAGGTGTAAAATACGGCTAGCGTGAGCGTAGAGAATACGGTCGTTGTTTAGCTTTTCGAATGCAGGGATACGAACAGCAGTTGTTTTTGCATCGTGACGAGAAGGGCGAATGGCAATGGGTTGTGCCTTTACTTCTTCCACTTTTTCGTCTTTCTTGGTATCACATTGCGTTTCTACTTCGTACGGGTTTACGGGCACGTAAGCTTTGTTCGGCTTTTCGATACGAGAAGAGTCGATGATTTTGAAGCCTTCAGGGGCTGCTGCAATATTGATTGCAGTACCACGAATATTAGTCAGCGTAGACATGTCTTCGCCGTCAGCAATGCGGTGTGCTACTTCAACTAGCGCACGCTCAGCGTTGCCAAAAAGAAGAATGTCAGCTTTTGCATCAAACAGTACAGAGCGACGGACTTTATCTGACCAGTAATCGTAGTGTGCAACTCGGCGTAAACTTGCTTCGATACCACCAAGCACGATTGGCGTGCCTTTATAAGCTTCACGGCAGCGTTGAGAGTAAACCAGAGTTGCACGGTCAGGACGCTTGCCACCTTCGTTGTTTGGCGTGTAAGCATCATCGTGACGTAATTTGCGATCAGAGGTGTAGCGGTTGATCATGGAGTCCATGTTACCCGCTGTGATGCCGAAGAATAGGTTAGGTCTACCCAGTTCCATGAAGGCATCTTTACTGTCCCACTTAGGTTGGGCAATAATGCCCACGCGGAAGCCTTGAGCTTCAAGCAAACGGCCAATGATAGCCATACCAAAGCTTGGGTGATCGACATAAGCGTCGCCCGTTACAATAATAATGTCACAGCTATCCCATCCAAGAGCATCCATCTCCTTTCTACTGGTAGGCAAAAAGGGTGCGGTTCCGTAGCACTCGGCCCAGTATTTTTTGTGTTCGTGAATAGGAGTGATATTGCTGTACATATTTCAACCTCTGATTTTTGAGGCGGGAATTATAGCGGCATGAGACTAGAGTAGCCAGTAGAACATGCCCTTGTTAATTCTAGTGTCTTTAGTCATTTTGGTGAAATAAGACACAAGAGCTACACCTCAGCATAGTTGAAGCGTTAAGTAGAGTGGCTAATTTGTTATTTTGATTAGTGTTCGCAGCAGTTTTTGATATTATTCGCGAAAATAAGTCTGAATAAGTAGATCCATAATGGTCGAATCATTATTAGTACAATTTGCTCCGATGCTATTGGGAGCCCAACTGATCTTAACCCTCATCTTGGTAAAAGGGGATATTTGCCCGGGACAACGTGGCCGTATTCACAAGATGTTACCTGCGATTGGCGTGCTTTGGCTTGCTGTTGCTTCATTGAGAATTGAAGCGTTTCTGATCGTATTCGCTATCTTTTACTTCTATTCTCAAGTTCAAACTAAGAAGACACGTGACTCAGGCCCTATCTGGGTGATGTATCTTGCGTGTGGTTTGGCGCTGTCATACGTTGTTATCCAAGCAAGCGAACAGGTAAATCCAGTTGGTATTATTACGACTGTGTTGCTAGTGGCTTTACTGGGTGCTGCTTTCGGACATTTACTGCTGACTATCGCAAGAACGCGCTTACAAGCATTTCACCGCGTTCTGCCTGTTGTGGGCGTATTAAGTGGCATGCTAGTGGTATTGGCGACCGTGATCAACGTTTATTCACTGTCTGAAGCGCAACTAGAACCTGTTATTTCAACCTTGTTGTTTAGCTTTGCTTTGCTTATCTCTTCCATCGTGGTTTGGTGTTGGCATTTACTGTTCGTTAAGACACCTGAAAAGCTTCAGCTTACGGTTTCATTGTTGATGTTATTAGCGGCAGCTGTTGGTTTAACGCCAGTTTGGGCACTGTAACTTTGTGCATTGTAACCATTCATCTGATTTAAGAAGTGTGATCTATTTTTTAGCGTGACCTTGGTAAGCGTTCTAAACTTAACTTTAGTCGGTATGTTCGTAAGGAGTACGGGATGGATTTAAGCAACGTCAAAAGTCTGGATAGCATTATTTTGCTTGGAATTGTGAATGAGAAACTTCGTTTAGAGTGCGATAGCTTTGAAGAGCTGATCAGTATGTATGAAATGGATACAGAAAGTGTTGTGGGTAAGTTGGATATGCTTGGCTATCAATACGATCCACTGACTAACCAGTTTAAGTCTTATTCGAGATAAGTCATAAATTAGCTCATGAATCGACACCATTTAAAAGTCACAGAACGAACCTGTGACTTTTTTGTTTCTTCCTTATAGTGCTGGCTTGTATCACATCATCATGTATCGATCTTAAACGACTTCAATACCATCAAGGTGACTCTTACTTTGCTGTCTTGCTGTGCTAAAGAAAGCTTGTAGATAGCGTTTGTCTTTTTCTGAGTTTCTTACCGCAGCAAATAGTCGTCGCGATAAGCCGTCGCCCAATGGTTTACTAGCGATTAAACCTTGTCTTGAAAATTCACTGATCGCCCAGTTTGGTAGGGCTGCGACCCCTAGACCAGCTGATACCATTTGCACCAACATTAATGTGTTATCTGCCTGTTTCCATTTATTCGGCTCTACACCTGCAGGTTGCAAAAAGTGTTTCACTACATCGAGACGTTGCTTCTGAACGGGATAGGAAAGCATTGTCACATTACTAAGATCTTGTGGGTCGATGCTTGGCTTCTCTGCTAAAGGTGAATTAATAGCCGTGATCAAACGCATCTCGAAATCAAAGAGTGGTTCATAGTGAACCTCTGAACGGGGCTGAATGTCTGAGGTGATCACCAAGTCTAGCTCGCCCGCCATTAATGCGGGTAGCGGTTCAAAACCAAAGCCTGATGAAAAATCGAGCGTTACGCTTGGCCAAGCCACTTGGTATTCCTTCAAAGCGGGCATTAACCATTGGAAGCATGAGTGACATTCGATCGCCATGTGCAAACGACCATTCACATCCTCTTTTAGGCTTGCGAGTTCGTTTTCTGCTTTAGCAATTCTTGGTTGTATCTCATCGGCGAGCTTAAGCAGAATCTCACCTTCAGAGGTGAATTTTACTGGCCTAGTTTTGCGCAGGAAAAGCTGACCGCCAATACGAGCCTCAAGGTCTTTCAATTGGTGAGAAAGCGCCGATTGCGTCAGATGAAGAGAGGTTGCCGTTGCTGTCAGTGAGCCGCTGTCTCTCAAGGTGGTCAATGTTCGAAGATGTTTAAGCTCTATCATGAGTATTCCTCATATTCCCTAAGCCAATTCAATATTTCTTAATAATCACCCTACGGGTTTTTTTATCATTTGTAAACGTCTAGATGTCCAGATGGATTTAAGGGCCTCATCTTTGGTCTATTCAATATGAATATTTTTAATAAACAAGATGAATATTTGGACGTTGTTCATTATTCAGATTGGGTAGATAGTTTAGCCATCCAGACGCCTTTTTGTGAGGGTGAAAATCACGATAGGCCATCTGAACAAATACTAATAATTATTGAATAAGGAACAGGTTCATGACTACAACAACGCATATTCTTGGCTACCCACGTATCGGTGAAAAACGCGAACTTAAATTCACATTAGAGAAGTATTGGCGCGGTGAGATTGATCAATCTGAGCTCAAGCAGCTCGGCAGCGAATTGAGAAATCGTAACTGGAATGTACAAGCTGAGGCGAATCTAAGCTTTGCAACTGCGGGTGACTTCGCATGGTACGACCATGTTCTAACAACGACGTTACTTCTAGGTCATGTACCTAAGCGACACGCTGGTGGTAGCGAAGACGAAAAAGCCTTCCCAGACTTAGATACCTTGTTCCGCGTTGGTCGCGGGCAATCTCAAACTCAAATACAATCTCAAAAGCAGCCAACTTGTTGTGGCGGGAAACATGGCTCAGAAAGCGCTAAAGATGGTGCTGCGGCGTCTGACATGACCAAATGGTTCAACACTAATTACCATTACATTGTGCCTGAATTCAGTAAGGACGATTCGTTTGAAGTGAGCTGGCCACAACTGTTTGATGAAGTGAGTGAAGCGATTAAAGCGGGGCATAAGGTGAAGCCAGTTCTTCTCGGCCCGCTGTCTTACTTATATCTCGGCAAAGAAGTTGAAGAGGGTTTTGACCGCTTAACCTTGCTCCCGCGTCTGCTTACTGCTTATCAAACTATTCTGGCAAAACTCGCTAAGTTGGGCGTTGAGTGGGTTCAAATCGATGAACCAATCCTTTCTTTGGAACTTGAAAAGCCATGGGTAGAGTCATTCAAGTTGGCATATCAAGTGATTCAAGGCGATGTGAAGTTATTACTTACCACCTACTTTGATTCGGTGACTGACACGTTAGATAAAATCGTGGAACTGCCCGTCAACGGTTTACATATCGATTTGGCTGCCGCACCGCAACAACTCGATGAAGTGGTGACTAAGCTACCTGAAGATTGGGTGCTTTCTGCAGGTGCAATCAATGGACGCAATGTTTGGCGAGCAGACTTAGCCGCTCAGCTAGAAAAACTACAACCTGTGAAAGAGAAATTAGGCGATAAGCTTTGGGTCGCAAGTTCATGTTCATTGCTGCACAGCCCGGTTGACCTTGAGTTAGAGGATACACTCAGCGAAGAAGTGAAGAGTTGGTTTGCTTTTGCTAAACAAAAAGTCACAGAGGTTAGCTTATTGGGTGCGGCGCTAGACGGCGATCAAAATGCCATTTTAGCGTGTGAGACGTATAGCCAACCGATTGTTGCGCGCAAGAGCGCGACTCATGTGAACAAGCCGCAAGTTCAAGCTCGTATTAACACTATTACCAAAGCGCTAGCGGAGCGTAGTGCTCCTTATGCAGAACGCGCTTCACACCAATCTGAGGTGCTGGGTTTACCGTTATTGCCAACTACAACCATTGGTTCGTTCCCACAAACCGGAGAGATCCGTGTACAGCGTAGTGCTTACCGCACCGGAAAACTGAGTGAAGCGGAATATAACACTGCACTGAAAGGCCATATTGCGGATGCCGTTAAGCGTCAAGAAGCCTTAGATTTGGATGTACTGGTTCATGGCGAAGCTGAACGTAATGATATGGTGGAATATTTTGCTGAGAATCTAGCAGGCTTCCAAACCACCAAATTTGGTTGGGTGCAAAGCTACGGTTCTCGCTGCGTGAAACCAGCGATTGTAGTCGCGGATATAGAACGTGAGAAACCGATGACGGTGGAATGGTCGACCTATGCCCAATCTCTGACCTCGAAGCAGATGAAAGGGATGCTGACAGGCCCTGTCACTATCTTATGTTGGACATTCCCGCGTGAAGACATTTCACGTAAAGAGATCACTAACCAACTAGCGTTTGCTCTGCGAGATGAAGTGTCTGATTTGCAAGACGCGGGTATCAACATTATCCAAATCGATGAACCAGCGATTCGCGAAGGTCTACCTCTGAAAAAACGTGACCATGCAGAATATTTAGAGTGGGCGGTCGATGCCTTTAAGATCTCAGCGGCGAGTGCTAAACCAGAAACTCAGATTCATACTCACATGTGTTACAGCGAATTCAATGAGATCATTGATTCAGTGGCCGCGTTGGACGCCGATGTGATTACCATTGAAACCTCCCGCTCGAATATGGAGCTACTCAAAGCGTTTGAAGAGTTCAACTACCCGAATGCGATTGGCCCCGGTGTTTATGACATTCACTCACCAAACATCCCTTCACAAGAGTGGATTGTTGATTTGCTAAAGAAAGCAGCAGAGAAAATTCCAGCTGAACGTTTGTGGGCAAACCCTGATTGCGGATTAAAGACTCGTAACTGGGCAGAGACAGAAGCCGCACTGACTAACTTAGTCTCGGCGACAAAGACACTGCGCAAAGAGTGGGAGTCAGAAGAAGTTTAAGCTTAACTAACGCTAGGATTTGATTACTCTTAAAAAATAAAGGCCTCGCAAATACGAGGCCTTCTGGTTTTATGCTTGTTTGAATCTTGAATCTTGAATCTTGAATCTTGAATCTTGAAACTAGCTGCTGCTCTGACATGTCTCTTTGCTAATCAGCTTTTCAACCATCAGTTGTCCGCGAGTGTTGCGAATCTTGATGTTGTAAGCCAAGCCCATATCGAGGTTTGCTCTCACTTCAGAGTTGGTGCAGTAGCTGTTCACACTCATATCTACAACTTGGTTTAAAGGTTTTGCACCTTTAGCATCTTGGTTGTAAATCATCATGATCTCAATCACGGTGTTTTTTGCTAGCACACGCATGACCGACAGTGGGCCATACTCAATCGGCAGACCAGCAGATAAAACGCCAGCTCGGTGCTGCGCCATCATCTCTAGCTGTCTTTGTTCGTCTTGCTCACTTGAGGCACAGCCTGTAAGTAGAGCTAAAGCCAGTGAGCCAATAATCCATTTCTTCACGTTAAAATACTTTCTTGAATGGTTTTACAATCACATTTTGGTAAACGCCAGCATCAATGTACGGGTCAGCGTCTGCCCATGCTTGAGCATCTTCCAAAGAGTTAAATTCGGCAATTACAGTTGAACCTGTGAAGCCCGCTTCGCCAGGGTTATCTGAGTCAATCGCTGGCATTGGACCTGCTGTTAACAGTCGCCCTTCATCGTGAAGTGTTTGTAGGCGTTCTAGATGTTGTGGGCGAACACTTAGGCGCTTTTCTAATGAATTTTCGACGTCTTGAGAAAAAATCACGTACCACATATTGAGATATCCTTATTTTACTTCACTAAATTGGGGTGTTTATATTCGCTATCTTGCTAATTTACGCGAACTAATTGGTATTGGAAGGGCTAATGATAAGAAATTGTGAATTGGTGCGAGAGAGTTGATGGTCTTTAGCAATTTCATTTATACAAACTAAAGACCATCGACATAACTCTCTTAATAAAAGGTATTATTTGTTGATAGCGCGAGGCTTGCCACTTTCATCAACAGCCACGTAGTTAAAGGTCGCGCCACATACTTTGTAACGGTCACCGATGCCGTGATCAAGGACAGGCTTAACCCATACTTCTAGGTCGATATTCATAGAGCTACGACCAATCTTAGTGCAGTCACCATAAACACACACGACATCGCCAACCGAAACTGGCTGTTTGAATTCGATGCTTGATACTGACACGGTGACTATTTTTCCGTTTGAGATCTCTTTCGCCAGTATGCCGCCAGCCAGATCCAGTTGAGACATTATCCAACCACCGAAAATCTGGCCTGCTGCATTTGTATCAGAAGGCATCGCTAATGTGCGAAGAAGTAAAGAACCAATCGGGTTCAAAGTTGATTGAATAGTCATTGTCGTACTCTTGGTGGTATTGATTATCTTAAATAAAAATTGATGTGTTGACTGGTTAAGCACATTGGCAAATGAGTGCAATGAACAACAACAAACCAGATGATTGCTAATTTAGTGAGGTTTTCATTAAATAATAGGCTTTATTTTGACCAGTTTCCGCAACACAAAAAAGCCAGTGGCCAATGATCACGAGTATCATTGGCCACTGTTAATAGAATATTGATAATAATTGTATCAAAAAGGGAATGAGGACTCATCCCTTAGAGTTACTTCTCGTCGGTATTTTTATCCGTTAGCTCTTTCTGCTGATCTTTTGGTAAATGCTTATAAATATATACACCTGTCAGTAATGTGAACAACAAGGTCGCGATGAGCAGACCAAACACCTTGAAGTTAACCCAAATATCCAACGGCAGGTTGAAGGCAACGTAAACATTGAGGATCGCACACAAAGTGAAGAACAGAGTCCAAGCCCAGTTGATCTTGCCCCATACAGGCTCAGGCAGTGTGATCTCTTTACCTAACATACCTTTAATAGCAGATTTACCCATAAGGTGGCTGACTGTCAGACCGATAGCGAACAGCGCATAAACGATGGTTACTTTCCATTTAATGAAGTTGTCGTCGTGCAAGAAGATAGTCATGCCACCAAATACGGCAACCATTAGAAAAGTGATGATCTGCATTTTTTCTACTTTCTTGTAGATCAAGTACGTCAAAACAATTTGAACAGCAGATGCAACGATCAAAGCACCAGTCGCTGTATAGATGTCGTACATCTTATAAAGCGCAAAGAAAATGATGAGGGGTATGAAATCAAGAATTTGTTTCATGTGGCACTGAATATCCAGTTAGTTGAGTTGCAAACAGTCTAACTAAAATTACTCCGATGCTAAATAGCCCAAGGCAATTGGCTGCAAAACTAATTATTTTATCGGCAAATCAATTCATCGGCGCTGTTTGATAGCGATGAATGAACTTCTTGGTGTCTTCTAAATAGCCTTTACTTTTCAGACTATCTTAGGTGTTCTCTATCTCTTGCTCATTTATCAACGAGCCAATCTACCAAAGTCGACAGGGACGCATTCTGACGATTCTTTGGTTGAATTAAAAAGTAACCATTTCCGGAAAAGACACTGTCTTCACTCACTTTCACCAATCGGCCCAAATCGATATCTTGCTGAGCGAGTGTGATATCGCCTATGGCAATCCCAAACCCTTGAATGGCCGCATTCATGGCTTGATCGAGCGTGGCAAATTGTTGGTTGTTCTTGCTTGAAAGGTCGAGGCTCCCGATATGCTCCAACCAAAGTCGCCAATCACTCTGCTCATTGTTGGCGTGTAACCAAGTGTACTGAGCAAGTTTGTGTGGCTTGATAACAGTCGAAGTGCTGTTTATCCGATGACTCGGCACAATACTCTGTGCTTGGCAGATGGGGGCGAGTTGCTCGTTGAACAGTAGTTGGCTAACAATCGATTGTTGGTTGGGTTTCTTGCCATAGGTAATCACCGCATCAAATGGGTCAAAGCTTGGCTCGAAAACGTGCTTGATGGTCGATGTAAGCTCAACATCAATCTCGGGGTAAGCCTGTTGAAACGACATTAACTTAGGTAACAACCAAGAAGTAATACAACTTGGCGCGTTGAGTTTGATCTTAGAGGGTGAAGTGGCAATTTGATTGAGAGCCGATTGCAGTTGTTGAATTGTCCCTTGAATGAGAGGGACCAATTCTTCCCCTTTGGGCGTTAACGACAACCCGCGAGCATGCCGATAGAAGAGATCACAGCCAAGGCTTTCTTCAAACGACAGCACCTGACGGCTCACTGCTCCTTGCGTGACATTGAGTTCATGTGCCGCTCGAGTAAAATTGAGGTGCCTTGCGGTGGATAAGAACGCGAGCAAGGTTTTGGTTGAGGGAAGGGTTCGATTCATCTCTTTACCTATGATTTTTTATCATGGTTATTATGTGATTATTTCGATTCATTTATCAATAGTGTTCTGTTTGAATGTAAATACTTAATCATCAATTGTGATTCAATATGTGTATAGTTCGCATTTTTTGAATATGAAGGCAGTGGTGAAGGCATCGTTATTACATGGAAGGGACAGTTTTTGACATCTTTTATTGATAGTTTAGTACCTCAGGCCGTAAAAAAATTAATACCTTATCAATCGGCAAGAAGAATTGGTGGTGATGGACGTGTCTGGTTAAATGCCAATGAACTAGAGAACACTTTGTTCGAAGCTGAGCCAAGCTATAATCGCTACCCAGATTTCTTACCACAAGATATTGCCAAGGCGTATCAAAGATATTGCGCAACAGAAGCTCCAACAATCGCGGTCCGTGGTGCGGATGAAGCAATTGATCTTCTGATCAGGGCATTTTGTAAGCCAGATCAAGACAAGATTCTTATCTGTTCACCAACGTATGCCATGTATGAGTTTTGCGCTGATGCACTGGCGATTGAAACGCTCGACTCTCCTTTACAGGAAGATTTTAGCTTAAACGTTGCTGACATCGTGAAAAAAGCCGAGTTGGCCAATATCGTTTTTCTTTGTTCTCCCAATAATCCAACCGGCAATGTGATTCCTAAATCAGATTTGACTCAAGTACTCGAGGGGACCGTCGGAAAATCGCTAGTCGTGGTCGATGAAGCGTATATTGAATTTGAACCTCAGACATCGGCCGTGAGCCTTATTGAGCGTTATCCGCATCTCGTCGTTATCCGTACTTTATCTAAAGCGTTTGGACTCGCAGCCGTACGTTGTGGCTTTATTTTGGCGAGCCCTAACGTGATGCAATACGTATCTAAGCTGATTCCCCCTTACCCAATGCCAGATTGTTCGTCTCAGATAGTTTTAGAGGCGTTATCTAATGAGCGTGTTGCCGTGATGAAACAGGCGACCGCTAAACTGGTAGAGATTCGTAATCAGTTTGCTGCGGAGTTAATGCAGTTCGACTTTATTGAACACGTTTATCCGTCATCGACCAACTTCATTTTGTTACGTCAAAAATCGGGGCATGAGCTGTTTAGCGTATTGATGAAGGATGGCATTGTAACAAGGAACCAAAACCACGAACCGGCTTTACGTAACTGCGTTCGAATCAGCATTGGTAGCCAAGAGAGCATGTTAGAAGTGATAACGTCACTAACACGCTACCAAACCGAATTAGGACAAAATCAACAATCTCAACACAAAGAAACTCAACCTCAACTCGATAAAAATCATATCTAGGATGGCAATGATGAAAAAGATAATTCTCGGACTCGCTTGTGCGGCCGCTTTACTTGGTACAACAGTACAGGCGAAAGAAATCCGTTTAGCGTCAGACTTTACGTATCCGCCATTCAACTACAAAAACAGTGACGGTGTGCCTGTCGGGTTTGATATTGAGATAGCTGATGCCTTGTGTGAGCAAGCCAAACTCGATTGTACTTGGGTTTCACAAAGCTGGGATTCGTTAATTCCAAGTTTGTTGGCAAGAAAGTCAGATGTGATTATGGCGTCGATGCGTATTACCGAAGAGCGTAAGCGCAAGATTTTGTTCACCGATAAGTACTACCAAACACCAGCCGTATTTGTTGCTGCCAAAAGCGCGGAGTTCAGCATTGATGAGACAGGCTTAGCAGGCAAAACCATCGGTGTTCAGCAAGGTACGATTCATGATCGCTACGTAACCGATAAGTTTGGTGACATCGTAAATATCAAGCGGTACACAGGTCAGGACGAAGTGTACCTTGATCTGCAAAATGGCCGTTTAGATCTCACCTTCGGTAACTCAGATCAACTGTCGCTTGCTTTCTTAGATAAGAAAGAAGGAGAGGGTTTCGAATTCAAAGGTAAAGCGGTAACCGACAAAGCCTACATTGGCGAGGGTACGGCTTTAGCATTAAGAAAGCAGGACTCAAAACTGGCGAAACAATTCAATGCCGCGATTGAAGAGATTAGAGCAAACGGTACTTACGACAAGATCGCCGCTAAGTACTTCACGTTTGATATTTATGGCGCTGATTTGTAATTCGTCTAACGCCTAAAAACTAGAACACCAAAAACAAAAATCCGAGAGCTGTGAGGCTCTCGGATTTTTTCGTTGATGTCCGTGGTATAAATTCAATACCACCAACTTAGCGTTTATTTATTACGCTTGCTGTTTTTGTAGCTCAGCTTCTTTCGCTTCGTCTTTGATCAGAGAATCAACGATGACTGCACATGCTGCATCACCAGTGATGTTCAGAGCAGTACGGATCATGTCGAAGATACGGTCTAGAGCGAACAATAGAGGTAGACCTTCGATAGGGATACCTGCCGCAAGAAGAACCGCAACCACTAGGAAAGAAGGGCCTGGAACACCTGCTTGACCAACAGCACCTAGCGTAGACGTTACGATGATAGCAACGTAAGCCCCCATAGATAGGTCGATATTGAAGAGCTGTGCAAAGAAGATAGCCACTAGGCCGTAGTAAATTGCGTTACCAGACATGTTGATCGTCGCGCCCAAAGGCAGAACGAATGAAGCCGTAGAGTTACGAACGCCAAGTTCCTTCTCTACCGTTTCCATTGTTACTGGCAGTGTTGCCATTGATGATGCTGTTGATAGTGCAACCGCTTGAGGCTTCTTCATTGCCACTAGGAACTTCTTCGCAGAAGTCTTAGTGAAGATTTGAATCATCAGTGGGTAAGCCACAAAGCCGAAGATCAGAATCGCAGCGATGTAAACAATAAACAGCTTGAACACAACCATAAGTGCGCCAAAACCGAATGTACCGACTGCTTCTGCCATTAGGCCGAACACGCCAAGTGGTGCGATGATCATAACCTTGTTGATCATCCAAACCATTGCATCAACAATCGCATTTACACCGTTGATGATAGGGTCACGTTTCTCTTTTGCTTGTTTAGAGATCGCAATACCAAAGAATAAGCAGAAAACGAGAATTTGCAGAATGTTTGCTTCATTCAGTGATTGGAAAACGTTGGTAGGGATCATGCCAGTGATGGTTGCCCAAAACGTTGGAAGCTCGCCTTTCGCAGCGTATTCAGAAGAGAACATGCCTTCTACGCCAGAAACATCGATACCACGGCCTGGTTCGAATACTTCACCCATTACCAGCGCTAGTGCTACAGCAAGTGCAGACGTTAGTGCGAAGTAACCCAGTGTTGTTACACCGACTTTACCAGCCGATGAGCTATTACCTAGACCAGCAGCACCTGAAATTAGGGCAACCGCGACTAGAGGAATAACCAGCATCTTGATCAAGTTGATGAAGATAGCACCCAGTGGAGCGAACATAGTTGCGCTGTCACCCATCATCGCACCGACTACGGTACCGACGATCATTGCAATAACGACTTGAATGCCGATATTGCTTAGTAAATTCTTTTCTTTTAACACTTCCATAACCTCTGTGCTACTAAATATAAAAATCCCAGAACTACTCACCAATGTACGATGTGCCATTGGATAAATATTTCGCTAAGAGTTTTACACGTATCTTTTACATTTATCAATATGAGCTGAGGTGAAAACCCTCTAAAAACACGTGGTCTAATGTTATTTGTCGCTTTTTTGTGTTCAAGCAAACGTTTGCTTTTTGGGTTTTTTGCTTGAGTATTTGCTTTATTTATAAAATTAGCATTGCCAGATATTTTGTGAATAATTATCTCTGCTTAGTGGTAGGGATGTGTTGTTAACATTTACGTTTCATTTGTGCACTTTTTTTGCTCGTTGGATATGGGGGTAATATTGATAAGTGTGTTGTGGGAAATCCAGCCTGAGCTATGCTTAAGATAACGAATTATTACCAAGATGTTACCTCTACGCTTTAAATAAACGTCTATTTAGCATCTCAATTGTAAGGAGAGGGGCTATGACTTTTATATTAAAGTACTTGTTTGCGTTTCTTCTGTTGTTTAGCTCTGCGAATGTTCAGGCCGATGATGTCTGGGTGATAGAGGTGAATGGAGGTATAGGTCCGGCGACCAGTGATTACCTTACGAGAGAAATAGAACAAGCTCACGATGAGCAAGCTAAGCTCATCATATTGAAAATGAACACGCCCGGCGGGTTAGACACGTCGATGCGCGACATTATTCGATCCATCACCACGTCACCGATTCCGATAGCAACTTGGGTTGGACCAGCAGGTTCACGCGCAGCAAGTGCAGGGACCTATATTCTTCTCGCCAGTCACATCGCTTCTATGGCCCCAGGAACTAATTTGGGGGCAGCAACTCCAGTGTCTCTTGGTGGAGGTAAAAGCCCTTCTAATCCGTTATCCCCACAAGAAGACGCGAATAAAGACGACAACGCCACAGCCAATGAGCAAGGTTCACCCAAAGAAGAGAGTTCCGAGCAAGTAAAAGCCACCACTGCGATGGAGAAGAAAGTCATCAACGATGCTGCAGCCTACATTGTCAGTTTGGCTAAGCTACACAATCGCAATGAAGAGTGGGCTGAAAAGGCGGTAAGAGAAGCGGCGAGTTTGGACTCAGAGAACGCACTCACACTTAATGTGATCGATTTTATTGCCAGCGACCTTCAGCAATTGGTTGAGCTGAGCAACGGACGCACCATCACCATCAACGGTATCAATCAGGAAGTTCAACTTAGTGATGTGGCGTTTGTTGAGCGTGAACAAGACTGGCGCTTTAGTTTGCTTTCGGTGATTACTAATCCAAACGTCGCTTACATCCTCATGCTCATCGGCATCTATGGCTTGTTACTGGAGTTCTATAACCCTGGAGTCGGCTTACCGGGTGTATTGGGCGGTATCTGTTTGTTGTTGGCGATGTACTCCTTACAAATGCTGCCTGTGAGCTACGCGGGCCTTGCCTTAATTCTATTGGGAATTGCCTTAATGGTGGCAGAGGCCTTTAGCCCGAGTTTTGGTATTTTCGGTTTGGGCGGCGTTGCTGCATTTACATTGGGCTCAATCATGCTGATGGACACCGAAGTGCCGGGTTATCAAATCGCATTGCCGTTAATTATCGGGATCAGTTTGTTCTCTGTTGCCTTTATTGTCGTAACTATCTCTATGTTAGTCCGAGTGAGAAACAAGCCTGTGACTACAGGGATGGAAGCGGTGGTTGGCGAGATAGGCAAAGTCGTCAGTGGTTTCCCGGGTACGGGCCGAGTGTTGGTTGAAGGTGAGATTTGGCAAGCTCGATGCGCCAGTGAACTGCAAGCGGGGCAGCTTATCAGAGTGACCAAACTGACTGGGTTGTTGTTGGATGTCGAGGCACTACCCGATGAGATACCACCGAGGCCCAGTTAGCGCGGAATACAGGGATACACTTGATTGAATTAATTATTGCTTAACCATCGTTACCATTAGGGGGCGGTTATGTTTATACACACTATAGGTATTGTCATCGTGCTCGTTATCTTGTTGATAGCCAGCATGTTCAGAGTTCTGCGTGAGTACGAGCGCGCAGTGGTGTTCTTCCTTGGGCGCTTTTATGGTGTGAAAGGGCCGGGGTTGATTATCATCATCCCCTTTATTCAACAGATCGTGCGAGTGGATTTACGAACAATCGTATTGGACGTACCGACACAAGACTTGATCACTCGTGACAATGTGTCGGTTAAGGTCAATGCGGTAGTCTACTTCAGAGTGTTGGATCCAAAGATGGCGATCAATAATGTGGAGAACTACCTCGAAGCGACCAGTCAGTTGTCACAAACGACGTTACGTTCAGTATTGGGGCAACATGAGTTGGATGAGCTGTTGTCTGAGCGAGAAGAGCTCAATAGAGATTTGCAATCGATACTGGATCAACACACGGATAATTGGGGAATTAAGATAGCCAATGTTGAGATTAAACATGTTGATCTTGATGAGAGTATGGTGCGAGCTCTAGCGAAACAAGCGGAAGCTGAGCGCACCCGTAGAGCTAAGGTGATACATGCGACGGGTGAGTTAGAAGCATCGACCAAATTACGAGAAGCGGCCGAAGTGCTGAACCAAGCACCTAACGCCATTCAATTGCGATATATGCAAACGCTAACCGAGGTGGCTAACGAAAGAACCTCCACTATCATTTTCCCAATGCCCATCGATTTAGTGGAGAAGATAACCGATCCGATCAAAGCGACGCTCAATGAGGCAGCAGTTAAGAAAGCGATGAAAGCCGATGAGTGATTGGCTCAAATGAAAAGCAATAAAAAAGGCTCCACAGTTGTGGAGCCTTCTAATATGTGAATCATTGGTTCGAATTAACGACCAATGATTCTAACTGTTACTTCTGCGTTGCCGCTTTCATTGGCGTAACAAACTCAGCAAGAGCTTTAAGCATTGCTTCTGGTTGTTCAACGTTATTTTCAATGATTTTCACAACCGCTGAGCCAGAGATAGCACCAGCAGCGCCAGCTACAATCGCTTCTTTCACTTGTTCAGGAGCAGAGATACCGAAACCAAGTAGTGCTGGTGGCGCATCAAACTTGTTCAAACGATCAAGTAGGGCAGTCACAGGCATGTTTGCCTTGGTTTCTGCCCCCGTTACGCCAGCACGAGAAAGTAGGTAAGTGTAGCCACCACCTAGCTCAGAAACCGACTGAAGCGTCTCATCACTTGCTGTTGGTGGAGCAATAAAGATTGGGTGAACGTCAAATTTCTTAGCTGCAGCAACAAACTCGCCACTTTCGTTGGTTGGTACATCAGCAATCAGTACTGAATCGATACCTGCTTTTGCACAACGCTCGTAGAAGTTCTCGATACCACGTGCGTAAACCAAGTTTGCGTACATCAGTAGGCCGATTGGCAGCTCTGGGTAGTTAGCGCGGATTTGCGCAATAAGGTCAAAACACACATCTGGCGTGACTTTTGAATCTAATGCACGGATGTTTGCGCCTTGGATTGTTGGGCCATCTGCAAGCGGATCAGAGAATGGAATACCAAGCTCAAGTGCATCTGCACCCGCTTCAACCAAAGTTTCCATGATCTTAAGAGATTGCTCTGGGTTAGGATCACCAACCGTTACGAATGGTACAAATGCGCCCTGATTCTTTTCAGCTAAGCGAGTGAAGAGTGATTGATAGCGATCCATTATAATGCTCCTTTCTCTTTAAGAATGTCGTGTACAGAGAAAATATCTTTGTCACCACGGCCAGATAAGTTAACGACCAATAGTTGTTCTTTCTCTGGATCGTCGTGAGCCATTTTGATGGCATGAGCCAAAGCATGAGATGACTCTAGCGCTGCGATGATACCTTCGTTACGCGCGATAGCTTGGAAAGCTTCTAGCGCTTCGTCATCGGTCACGTTGTCGTATTCAGCACGGCCAATAGCATTTAGGTGTGCGTGTTGAGGACCAACTGATGGGAAATCTAGACCAGCAGAAACAGAGTAAGACTCTTCTACTTGGCCATTATCATCTTGCATCAGTGGTGCTTTCATACCGAAGAAGATACCCGTTTTGCCGTGCTTAAGTGGCGCGCCGTGTTGGTCGGTATCAATACCTTTACCAGCAGGCTCTACACCGATCAGGCGTACAGACTCTTCTTCAATAAAGTCAGCGAACATACCGATAGCGTTTGAACCACCGCCGACACAAGCGATAACCGCATCTGGAAGGCGACCTTCACGAGCTAAGATTTGGTGCTTCGTTTCTTCACCGATCATGCGTTGGAAATCACGAACAATCGTTGGGAATGGGTGAGGGCCAGCCGCAGTACCCAATAGGTAGTGCGCGTCTTCATAAGTTGCAGACCAGTCACGTAGCGCTTCGTTACATGCATCTTTTAGCGTTGAAGAGCCAGAATGAACAGGGATAACTTCTGCGCCCATTAGCTTCATACGGAACACGTTCGGGCTTTGACGTTCAACGTCTTTTGCACCCATGTATACACGACACTTAAGACCTAATAGAGCACATGCTAGAGCCGTTGCCACACCGTGTTGGCCTGCGCCAGTTTCAGCGATGATTTCGTTTTTACCCATACGTTTTGCTAGCAATGCTTGACCAAGTACTTGGTTTGTCTTGTGAGCGCCGCCGTGAAGTAGATCTTCACGCTTTAGGTACAGTTTGGTCTTTGTACCTTTTGTTAAGTTGCGTGCTAGCGTTAGCGCCGTTGGACGACCAGCGTACTCTTGAAGAAGCGTCATGAATTCGCTGCGGAACTCAGGATCGGCTTGTGCATCGATAAATGCTTGTTCAAGTTGGTCTAGTGCTGGCACTAGGATCTGCGGTACGTATTGACCACCGTATTCACCGAAGTAGGCATCGAGTTTAGCCATTGTGTTATTCCTTCAATTCTATTGATGTGTATTCACACCAAGACATTTAATCTTGTTTGAGCTTCGCTAAAGCAAAGCTCACAAATATGTTTTTAGTTTCTGCTTTCTAATTCCTAGAGCCGAGCTTGGACTAGTAATTACGAATCGCTGCAAAGGCGTGTTGCAGTTTGTCTGCGTCTTTTTTACCCGGAGCGGATTCAACGCCAGAGTTTAGGTCTAATCCTAAGCAGCCCAACTTAGCCGCTTGGTTAGCGTTTTCTGGGTTTAGGCCACCCGCTAACATGATTGCGCTTTGGTTGTTGATTAGGCTCCAATCGAACGCTTGGCCAGTACCACCCGTTTGAGAACCCACTTTAGTATCTAGCAGGTGACGAGTCACATTGCTTTGAAGTAATTCTGGTAGCACACTTTCAGTGCCGTTTTCAGTACTGCAAGCAACACCGTAAGCTTTCCAAATTTCAACATTTTCAGGTAGAGATTGTTTTAACTCATCGACAAACGCTTGAGATTCATCACCGTGCAGTTGCACCGCAAACAGACCGAGTTCAGAAACTGTGTTAGCAACGTCAGCAACACTATGATTTTGGAACACACCCACGTAGTTCAAAGGTGCGCCGCTCATGGTTAAACGAGCTGCCTCGATATCCACATGACGCTTAGACGCTTCAACGAAAATCAAACCACCGAATACTGCACCTGCTTGATACGCTTTCGCGGCATCATCAGAGTGAGTTAAACCACACACTTTGTTTTCACCGAGCGTCACTTTACGCACTGCAAGTTCAAGGTTCTTTTCAGCCATGAGAGAGCTGCCGATTAGGAAGCCGTCTGCAAACGCTGAAAGGTCACGCACTTGTTGATGTGTGTAGATGCCAGACTCTGAAATCACGACTGCGTTTGGAGCCAGTTCGCGAATCAGCGGCGCCAACTCTTTAGTACGGTTCAAATCAGTCGAAAGGTCACGTAAGTTACGGTTGTTAATACCGATCACTTTTGCGTTTAGAGCGACTGCGCGGTGAAGTTCTTCTTCGTTGCTGACTTCGGTTAGCACACCCATGTTGAGTGAGTGAGCGACTTCTGCCAGCGCTTTGTACTCCTCGTCATCCAGTACCGATAGCATCAACAAGATAGCATCAGCGGAGTAATGACGAGCTAAGTAAACTTGGTAGGTATCAACCATGAAGTCTTTACACAAGATAGGCTGCTTAGCAATGCTGCGAACCTTAGGTAAAAACTCAAAGTCACCTTGGAAGTACTTCTCGTCTGTCAGCACTGAAATCGCGTTTGCGTGGTTGTTGTAAACTGACGCAATGTAGTCCAGGTCAAACTCGTCACGGATTAAACCTTTTGACGGAGATGCCTTTTTACATTCAGTGATGAAAACAGTTTGCTTGCCGCTCAGAGCATCATAAAAGCTGCGGTCTGTTGCAGTTAGTGATGCTTTAAACTCATCTAATGGTTGAGTCTGCTTACGTGCTTCAACCCATTGGTATTTATCACGAACGATTTTTGCTAATACTTCCGCCATTTCAGCTTCTTTGACTGAAACGTGGGTCGACAGTTTATCGGTAGTCTGTGTCATGTTCTTTGTCTCGATTCGTCGTTCGTTAGGCGTGCGCAGCAAGCTTTTGTACAAGCTCGTACGCTTTGCCTGAGTTCATTGCGTCAATCGCTTGCTGTGCGTTGGCTTTTAGGTCTTCGTGACCAAACAGGCGCATCAATAGAGCAACGTTGACTGCCACTGCGCCAACTTGGGCTTCAGTGCCTTTACCCGTCAGGATGTCGGTTGTGATGGATTTGTTCTCCTCTGGCTCGCCGCCCTTAATCGCTTCAAGAGGGTGAGTGTTCAAACCAAAGTCAGCCGGTGTCACTGTGTATTCGTGAATCTTGCCATCTTTAATTTCAGCAACCATGGTCTCGCCGTGAATCGCTACTTCATCAAGGCCGCTACCGTGAACAACCGCCGCGCGCTTCATACCCATTTGTAACATGGTTTCTGCGATAGGGCGTACTAGCTCTTTGCTGTAAACACCCATTAATTCGATGTTAGGGCGCGCTGGGTTAATCAGTGGGCCAAGAATATTGAAGATAGTGCGTGTTTTCATTGTTTGACGAACCGGCATCGCGTGACGTACACCGCCGTGATATTGCGGAGCAAATAGGAATGCTACGCCAAGTTCATCAACAGCCGTACGTGTGTCTTCTGCTGTCATCGCTAGATTGATACCGAACGAGTCTAGTAAGTCAGAAGAGCCTGATTTGCTCGATACACTGCGGTTACCGTGCTTCGCGACTTTTAAGCCACACGCTGCGGCAACAAACGCAGAAGTCGTCGAAATATTAATGGTGTTGTGACCGTCGCCACCGGTACCTACGATGTCTGCGAAATCGTAATCAGGGCGTGGGAACGGGTTTGCATTCGCAAGCAGTGCTTTTGCTGCGCCTGCGATCTCATCGGGCGTTTCGCCTTTGATTTTTAGTGCAGTCAGCGCTGAAGCCATCAAGATTGGGTCAAGTTCACCCTTGATGATCACATCAAATAACTGTTGGCTTTCTTCTTGAGTAAGAGACTGCTGTTCGTAAAGCTTATTAATCTGTTCCATGATTTCGTCCTAGTTAGTCTTTTGGTCAAGAGTCGCTGTCTTCTCAAGGGGAGAGCTTTTCTCTAAATGAATAGGTTTCTCAAGAGCCCATTCGATAGCGTTTGCTAGAAGCGTTGCACCGTAGGTCGTCATAATTGATTCAGGGTGGAATTGGAACCCACAAACCTTGTCTTGTTCTTGAACCACAGACATCACCAAATCATCGACTTCAGCTGTCACCGTTAGGCTATCAGATACATGCGTTGCCACTAGAGAGTGGTAGCGAGCGATAGCCAATGGCGAAGGTAAGCTTTGGTAAGTCGCATGGTTTTGGTGTTCCATCATCGACACCTTACCATGAATGATTTCACCAGCGCCTGCAACGGTGCCGCCATAGGCTTCAACAATTGCTTGGTGGCCTAAGCAAATACCAATCATTGGCACTTTACCTTTTAGAAGCTGAATCAGCTCTGGCATACAGCCCGCATCTGCTGGAGCGCCAGGGCCTGGTGAAAGCAGTGCAACAGGGTTGTCTAGTTCGTTGATCGCTGCTTCAACAACCTTTGCCGGAATGTTGTTACGGTAAATTTTTACGCTGTGACCTAATGAACGAAACTGGTCTACAAGGTTGTAAGTGAACGAGTCGAAGTTATCGATGAATACAATATCAGCCATGATTACGACTCCTTCTTGTTTGATGTTTGCTGATTTGCTGCTGCGCTTTTAGTATGTGCAGCTTGAATCGCAGAGATAACCGCTTGTGCTTTGCCGCGAGTTTCATCGGCTTCTGCTTGTGGGTCTGAGTCGAATACCACACCAGCGCCAGCTTGTACTTGTGCAACGCCATCTTCAACGTAAGCAGAACGAATTACGATACAAGTATCTAGAGTCCCTTCACCGGTTAGATAACCGACTGCACCACCGTAGCTACCACGACGCGTTTTTTCTACGTCACGAATAAGCTGCATTGCGCGGATTTTTGGTGCGCCCGTTAGCGTGCCCATGTTCATACAAGCTTGGTAAGCGTGCAGAGCATCTAAGTCTTCACGGAGCTGACCAACAACACGAGAAACCAAGTGCATTACATGGCTGTAGCGATCTACTTTCAGCAAGTCTGCTACGTGGCGAGTGCCTGCTTCAGCAATACGAGCTACATCGTTACGTGCTAGGTCGACTAGCATCATGTGCTCGGCGTTTTCTTTCTTGTCGGTGCGCAGTTCAAGCTCGATACGGCTGTCTAGGTCGAAATCGATTTGACCATTCGGGCGCTTACCACGGCGACGAGTACCAGCAATTGGGTAAATCTCGATTTGGTTGGTTTCGGTTTCGTATTTCAGCGCGCTTTCTGGAGAAGCACCAAACAGAGTAAACAGCTCATCTTGCATGTAGAACATGTAAGGACTTGGGTTACTTTGCTTGAGCTCTTTATAAGCCGCCAGTGGAGCTGGGCAAGGTAGAGTAAAGCGGCGTGAAGGTACTACTTGGAATACGTCGCCTTTAACTACGTACTCTTTTAGGTTACGAACCGTTTGGCAGAACTCTTCATCTGAAACGCTTGGTACCGCTTCAACGTTGTCTAGTGGCGTTACTTCTGTGATGGCTTTCAGTGACTGACATTGAGTTTGAATGTCGGCTAGACGGTCAGTTAATTGCGCTTTGATGCTATCATCTTGAGCAAACAAGCTCGCGTGAAGTAGGCCTTCGTGCTCTTGGTGATCGAAACGCAGTAGTGTTTCAGCTACGTAGAATACAAAGTCAGGGCACTTGTTGGTTGCTTCCGCATCGCCTAACGGTTCAAAGTTTGCCACGATGTCGTAAGCGAATAGGCCAGCCATGAATAACGCGTGTTTGTTGCTTGGGTCTTGCTCGAAACTGTGCTGAACCAAACGTAGAGCGTCAAAAGAAGAGGCTTCTCTTAAACGCGAGTCTTCGTCCAATTCGTTGCTTGGCTCGACAAAAGATAGCGTTAGTAAGTTTTCGCTCAGATCAGATTTAATCTCTGTTTTAACGTTTTGAGTTAGATGCTCGATCAGTGCTTGACCGTTTTGAGTCAACGCTTGAAAGGTTACTTCATGTCCGCGACATACGATGCGAACTGCAGAATCGATAAGGAGTAGGCTTGTTAGGTTCTGTTTAGATTCAATTTCAGCAGATTCCAGCAGCAAGCTGTCTGTTTTATTTTCACACAACGTATGAAAAACACTGGTTGGATCTTGCGAGTAGGGAACTGAAGAATTGATGGTCTCAATAGCTCCCAGCTTTTTGATTTCAATGGCCTTGTTCACAAGACCTCCTTTATGATTTTTTAAATTTCCTGCCGTACATAGTCGCATAAAGATACCCTTCACCCAATATAGAATATGGTCAACTCGTTGATTTGTTAGTGAGTGGAGTGTGAAATGTTCGACAAATTAAAAAGCCCGCTATGAAAGCGGGCTTAGTGATAACTTTTTTATAAACAAATCGTTTAACTAGAAGTACACATTAGCCCACCAAGAACTTGTCCAAGTGCGCCACCAATTAAGTTCTGAACTTGCTTCTGCTGAAGAAAGTTCTAAAACTTTATCTTTATGGTACTGGTTAAATTCTTGTAACATAGTGGACCTATCAAATGTGATACCTCGTATTTGTGTACTAGTTAACTAGTTTTACTCTTGCAGGTCAAGTGTGTTGACACAAATATAACGATAAAAATTGAAAACAATGAAAAAGAATATATGAGAATTGATCTACATAGTCATACAACAGCCTCAGATGGCCGACTTACTCCACCTGAGCTGATTGACCGAGCGCTAGGCTTTAACATCGAAGCGTTAGCGATTACAGATCATGATACGACTGATGGACTTGCTGAAGCACGCAACTATATTGCTGACAACAACCTTCCTATTCAGTTGATTAACGGAATCGAGATTTCAACCGTTTGGCAAAACAAAGATATCCATATTGTTGGGTTAAACGTCGATCCTGAATCGCCAGAATTGAAAACGTTAATTGAACAACAAAAGCTTCATCGTATTGGGCGTGCCGAGATGATTGCTCAACGACTCGAAAAAGCGACCCGAGCAGGGGTGTTAGAAGAAGTTAAAGTGATTGCGGGTGATGCGCCTATTACTCGCGCTCACTTTGCTAAGTGGTTAGTCGATAATGGTTACGCGAAAACCATGCAGCAAGTGTTTAAAAAGTTTCTGACTCGCAACAATCCAGGTTATGTACCACCAACATGGTGCTCAATGGGTGACGCTGTAACGGCCATTCATGCGGCAGGTGGACAAGCTGTGCTAGCACACCCTGGAAGGTATGGTCTCACCGCGAAGTGGATTAAGCGTCTTCTCGCTGCATTTGTTGAAGCAAAGGGTGACGCTATGGAAGTTGCTCAACCTCAGCAAGCGCAACAAGAAAGGCGCACACTTGCGGATTATGCTATACAATACAAACTATTAGCCTCCCAAGGCAGTGACTTCCATTATCCGTCTCCGTGGATGGAACTTGGACGTAATCTCTGGCTACCTTCTGGGGTCGAAGAAGTATGGAAAGATTGGGAGTTTCAAACGGTTTCACCATCTGATACCAATGACAGTATTTAGGTGAACCAGCTCCTTCTGATGATAGAGTCGAGAGATTCGATAACGAGGATCAACAATGAGCCAGTTTTTTTATGTACACCCAGATAACCCACAAGCGCGTTTAATCAGCCAAGCGGTTGCTATCATTCGCAATGGCGGAGTTGTGGTTTATCCAACAGATTCCGGTTATGCGCTGGGTTGTCAGCTTGAAAACAAACAAGCACTTGAACGTATTTGTAAAATTCGCCGTATAGATGATAAACACAACTTCACTTTGTTATGCCGTGATCTTTCTGAGTTGTCACTGTATGCACGAGTCGATAACGTGGCTTTCCGTCTGCTTAAGGCACATACGCCAGGTGCTTACACGTTTATCTTTAAAGCAACCAAAGAAGTGCCAAAGCGTTTGATGAATGCCAAGCGTAAAACGATTGGTATTCGTGTCCCAGACAACAAGATTGCACTCGACTTGTTGGAAGCGATGGGCGAACCACTGATGTCGACGTCATTGATTCTTCCGGGTAACGAGACTACTGAGTCGGATCCAGAAGAAATTCGTGACAGCCTAGAGCATGCGGTTGATGTGATTTTGAATGGTGGCTACCTAGGTGAGCAACCGACGACGGTTATTGACTTCAGTGACGATGATGCCGTGGTTCTACGTCGTGGTGCTGGCGATCCTGCGCCGTTTGAATAATCGCTTTACTGATTAACAGCCTGTAACGATACAGCAAGCCTGCCACAGTAAATAACAAGTGCTTTTTGGCAGGTTATTTGCGATAATACGCGACCGCGATTTGGTCGCGAAAAATTCATTCGACGTCTGTGAAGACGACAATTAGGTAGAAAAGAGTAAATGAGCGAAAAATTACAGAAGGTTTTAGCGCGAGCTGGTCACGGTTCTCGTCGTGAACTAGAAGGTTTAATCAAATCTGGTCGTGTAAGTGTTAACGGTCAAGTTGCGAAACTGGGCGAGCGTCTTGAAGACGAGAACTCAGTGATCCGTATCGATGGCCATACTGTTTCAGGCAAGGCTTCTGAAGAAGTGGTTTGTCGTGTACTTGCTTACTACAAACCTGAAGGTGAGCTTTGTACTCGTCACGATCCTGAAGGCCGCCGTACTGTTTTCGATCGTCTACCTAAGATCCGTGGTTCTCGTTGGATTTCAGTTGGTCGTCTTGATGCAAACACATCAGGCCTTTTGCTTTTCACTACTGATGGTGAGCTTGCAAACCGTCTAATGCACCCAAGCCGTCAGGTTGAACGTGAGTACCTAGTACGTGTATTCGGTGAAGTGACTGAGCAAAAAGTTAAAAACGTTACTCGTGGCGTACAACTAGAAGACGGCATGGCTCGTTTTGAAGATGTTGTTTACGCTGGCGGTGAAGGTATGAACCATACTTTCTATGTGGCGATTAACGAAGGTCGTAACCGTGAGGTTCGTCGTCTTTGGGAATCTCAAGAAACGACAGTAAGCCGCCTGAAACGTGTACGTTACGGTGATATCTACCTTGATAAGAAACTGCCTCGTGGCGGTTGGAAAGAGCTAGATCTTCAAGAAGTTAACTACCTGCGTGAGCTTGTTGAGCTTAAGCCTGAGAAAGAGACACTGTTGGACCTTGATCCTTCAAATACTTCTCGTAAGCGTGAGCGTTCTCGTAGCCAAAAAATTCGTCGTGCTGTTAAGCGTCACGAGGAGCGTGCAAACGCACCAAAAGGCCGTAGCAACCAAACTAAACGCAAGAAGCCTGCAACGCGCGGTACTACAACACCTGATTCAGGTCGTAGCGCTCCAGCTGCAAACAAAGGCAAACCTCAGGCTAGCAAAAGTAAGCCTAAACTGAACAACGGTCGTCCGGCTAAACCAGCTAAGCCAAGAACACGTCAGTAATTACGCCAGTAGTTGCTACAGTTCTTAAGCTTAAAGCTTCATTAGCTAAAAGCACTGAATACTAAAAAACCTGCTCGTTGAGCAGGTTTTTTTTACGTCTAAAAGAAATAAAAGATGCGGGATACGAGTAACCGAGTTTCGAAAACATACTGCCATAATCGGCAGTAAGCATGCTCTTCGCATCTCTTATCTCGTTTACGCGTATCTATAAATCTTTTCGTATCTCGTATCTCGTTCTATTTACTTATGATTCGAGAAATTATCGCCTTTCGCCAGTCGGTCGTAAAGCACTACATTCACTGATGCCGCTAGGTTCATGCAGCCGTTGGTCGGAACGTAAATCGTCTCACGACAGAAGTCGGTGATCTCTTTCTTTAGCGTACCGTCTTCAGGGCCAAAGATGTAAAACGCGCGTGGTGGGTGCTTGTAATCCGGTAAAGGCTTTGCGCCTTCAATCAGATCGACAGCAACAGGTACGCAGCCTACTGGAATGATGTCTTTCAGATCTTCAACACCAATCAAAGGCAGCGCTAGGTGCTTCTCTTTGGTATCGGTATGGAATTTTCGCGCGTGGTCGTAGCGAGTGCCCGTGTAAAATACAGAGTTGGCGCCGTAGCAGCCAGCCGCTCGCATTACTGAGCCTACGTTTTCAGGCGTCTTTGGGTTAACTAGGCCAATGCAGGCATAGCCTTTCGATTGTGTGTCTGTTTTTGCTTTGGTCATAATCAGTGAATCTAAAGTTGATGATGAAAGTGAGTAATCACGATGAGAAATGGCGTGATAAAAATAGCCGAGCAATCGGCTCGGCTAACTTTTAACTCGCTTACATGAATACTGGTTTACTCATGCTGATGAGCGTCAACAGCGGTATTAGTCACGTTTCCACAGCATGTGACAGAACTTATGTTCTGGGTCACGGCTGATTAGCATGCGAGCAAATACGTCGTCTAGAACATCATCAGCTTCATTCACAAGACCAATGCGCACTTCAGCGTAGATTTCTTTGTCGACTTCAAAGCCAACATGTTCAACCCAATCATCGCCAGTTTCAACAAGCTCTGCTGCGCCACGATCTTCAAACTGAGCTGTGAAAAGAATCACGTCTGCAGGTTCTAGGTTGTCAGGTGCCATCTCTAGGAAGATGTCGTATGCAGTGTCAATTGCGTCGTCATAAGACATTAGGTCGTTAGCTTCGGTCATAATAAGTATCTTAGCTTGCGCGGTTCATGTATTTACGTTCAGCAGTGTTTACTACTACTTTGTCGCCAGTCGCGATGTACTCAGGTACTTGGATTGTAAGACCTGTAGATAGACGAGCAGGCTTAGTACGAGCAGACGCTGATGCACCTTTGATTGAAGGGTCAGTTTCTTCGATAACTAGCTCAACAGAGGTTGGTAGCTCAAGCGTTGCAGCGTTGCCATCGATAAGGATCGCGTACATACCTTGAGTTTCTTCGTTGATGAACAGTAGTTCGTCTTCGATTGTTTCACCGTTGAAGATGAATTGAGTGTAATCTTCGTTATCCATGAAGATGTACTCGTTGCCATCAACGTAAGAGAACATTACTGCACGCTTAGTTACGTCGATAGTTTCAACGATTTCGTCAGCCTTGTGGCGAACTTCAGTTTTAACGCCAGTTGCTACATCGTTACCACGGAAGCGGTAAATTTTTTGGCCGCCACGGCCGCCTGGTGTTGTTACTTCGATATCTTTAACGATCACTGTTTTGCTTTCTACTGTGATAGCAAAACCTTTTTTAATTTCACTTGCTCTAGGCATTTTGTGTTTGTCCTTATTGGGTCTATCCGCTGATTATATCTCGGAGATGCTATAAATAGGAATAGCTTGAATCATAAAGTCACCTAAGCGATCATAGAGTTATAGTTAAATCATTATTTTATTTACCGAAACGACCTATGCAGCTACCTGTTATTGACCCAACACAGCCTTTTCAACCTGAATTTCAACCTGTGGTTAACGATCTGATTACCTTTCTAAAAGGAGGGTTAGGATCTAATCTGCACAGTATTTATATTTATGGCAGTGTAGCTCGTAAGCAAGCCGTCGTTGGTCGCTCCAATCTAGATGTGGTTGTGGTGACCCATAGACCGTTTCCTGACCAACGAACCACCTTGTTGAACACCATCAAATGGCGTTTCCAAAAGAGCTTCCCGCAGGTAACTCAAGTAGCAATTAAGACCACCTTAGTGAGTGAGATAGTCGATTTCGACAACATCTTCACATGGGGTTTTATGCTCAAGCATTTAGCCGTGTGTGTGCATGGTGAAGATTTGTCAGATTGCTATGGTGATTTTGAAACAAGTTGGGAAATTGCTAAGCACTGGAATATGGATGCTGAAAACTGGTTAGCGGTGTATCGCAACAAGATTGCACGAGCGACAACGTCAGAACAACAAATCGCTGCGCAGGTGATTATCGCCAAGAAGCTTTTACGAGCGAGTTACTCACTGGTGATGTACCGCGATAAATATTGGTACGATGATCCATTAGAGTGTGGTCAACAGTTCTTGAAGTATCACCCAGATAGAGAAGTCGAAATCCAAAGACTGGGGATTTTACTTTCTGGTAGACCAATCCCTAAACGTTCGGTGATAGGTATTCTTGACGGCTTTGGTGACTGGTTGATTAAGCAGTATCAGAAAACCGAGTTCAGAATCGGATAGAGATTTATAACCGGTTAATTGATACTAAAAAGCAGAGCGTGCTGAAGAGCATGTCTCTGCTTTTTTCGTTTAAAGGGCATATAAAATAGTGCTAGAACAGACCCAACTGCTGCCCACTGACTCTTTCAAAATCTAAACCGATGAAGGGTAGGATAGCCTCTGCGACGGGTTTAATCTGTTTGTCGATATAGTGCTGATAATCGATACCACTCTTTAAATACTCTTTGGGCTCAGGGCCACTCAGAGTAATCAAATACTCAATACGTCCTTTGTTTTGGTATTGAAGAGGGCGTCCTAACTGAGCATTAATCTCATCGGCCATACGAGCTGCGCGAACCTGCGGCGGAATGTTCTTTTGGTATTCATGTAATTTGCGGCGTAAGCGCTTTTGATACACCAATAAATCATCATGTTTGCCAGCAGAGGTTTCATCAACAAACTGCCTAACATAGTCGGTTGGGTCTTGATCGTGAAACACCATCTCATACAAGGTTTGTTGGAATTGCTGGGCGAGAGGTGTCCAATCGGTGCGTGCACTCTCTAGTCCTTTAAAGATGATCTTCTCTTGGTCGCCTTGAGTGATTAAGCCTGCATAACGTTTCTTCGAGCCAGTTTCTGAACCTCGAATGGTTGGCATCAGGAACTTGCGATAGTGAGTCTCGTATTCCAATTCAAGTATCGAGGTTAGGTTGTAGGTCTCTTTGAGATGATTCGTCCACCAATCGTTTATGTAAGCGACAAGTTCATTCCCGATCTCGTCGGCTTGTCGTTGATCATAACTGCCATTCAGAGACACGAAGGTTGAATCGGTATCGCCGTAGATAACTTGGTAGCCTTTGTCTTCGATAAGCACTTTGGTTTGTTTCATGATTTCATGACCACGCATGGTGATCGATGAGGCTAGGCGAGTATCAAAGAAACGACAACCAGACGAACCTAACACACCATAGAATGAGTTCATGATGATCTTAATCGCCTGAGAGAAGGCTTTTTCGTTGTTCTTCTTTGCTACATCACGTGCTGCCCACAGGTTTTCAATCATCTCAGGCAAAAAATGTTTAGAACGGTGGAATTGTCCACCGCGGAAACCATCAACCGCTTGGTTTTCTGCAGTCCCTAGTTCCAACTTCAACCCTTCAATCAGCCCCATAGGGTCAATCAGAAACGAGCGAATGATCGATGGATACAGGCTCTTAAAATCGAGTACCAAAACTGAGTCGTAGAGGTTGGGAATCGAATCCATCACATAACCGCCGGGGCTCGCAATCCAATTCTCTGGCTCTAAGTTAGGTGCGACATAACCCGCTCTGTGGATTTGAGGCAGATATAAGTTAGTAAAGGCAGCAACAGATCCACCAACGCGATCCAGCTCTACACCGGTTAATCTAGAGCGCTCAATCGCGAAGTCGAGTAGGTGAGTGTGCTCGAAGATGCGGTTTACCAGTACGCAGTCTTGAAGGTTGTACTTAGCGAGTGAAGGTTTATCGAACTTAAACATTCGGTTTATCTCATCCATACGGTCATGAACGTTGTGGATGTCTTTGCCTTCACCAAGCAGTTCTTGCGATACCGACTCCAGTGACCAAGAACGGAAGTGGTAGGTCGCTGTCTTGAGCATATCGATGCCATCCAAGACAACGCGCCCTGGAATCGTGATAAAACCTTGCTGATTTTGTGTCGAACTGCGGAAAAAGCTCGGTTGGTTGTCTCTGCCGATGTTGAGCTTCACTTCGTTCCATTCTGAACGTTTGTGTAGCAGCCTAAAATCGAAGTCGATAACGTTCCAACCAATAATGATGTCAGGATCAAATTCAGAGAACCAAGCTATCATTGCTTCGAGTAGCGCTTTCTCGTTGGCAACCCATTGGATATTGGTTTCAGCTTGTTGTGCTTTGCCGACCATTATTACTCGGCTGTCCATCGGGCTGTCTAGGCCAATTGAATAAAGCACGCCTTTTTCCGAACACTCAATATCAAGCGAGACCACAGATAGATTAGGTAAGTAATCACCTGCTCGGCATTTCGCATTTGAGACTCGACGATGCCGATTTTTTTGCGTAGCAGATCCTGTGAACTCAATACTTCCTTTGATAAAACGTTCCATTAAGAATCGATCGGCGAGTCGAATATCGCTTTCAAAGGTTTGAATTTCTTCGTTGTGGAAGGTTTGCGCTAAACCAAAGCTACTTCTCGACAGTGAGGTGTAACACGCGGCGAGAGGTATTTGCTCGAATGTGGCTAGTTCTAGAGGCTTAAATTGGCAATCAATCGACTCTTTCGCTGCGATTGCCTGACATGCTTCAACGTCAGATTGAGCTACAAAAAATACAGGTTTTTCATTTTGAATTGTCAGCAGAGTAGGGCCTTGAGGGGTGCTTAACCACAAGTCGATTTGTGTGCGCCCTGAAAAATCTCTTGCTTGTCTTGTGAGTACAAAGCCTTGCTGAATATCCAATGTAGTAACCTATTGAAACTGGGAATCGAATACTATCATCTAGCGCCGAATTTCGCACAACAGGCTAACCAAATAGTCATTAATTTATCGGTAATAGCGTTGAATAACGGGACTATATAAGCAAAAAAGTGAAATTGTCACGAATGGTTATTCAATGGTATTGAAAATATTTTTATCTTATGTAATTTTATTGGCGTTGTTTTAACTAGTTGACTTTTAACAAAAGCTTGTTGTTTTAGCTGCCTTATTTATAAATAAGTACTTGCTAAAGTTCGTATTTCAGCACATATTCAACAGAGCTTTTTTTTACTAATTAAGTTAAGATGTACTCAATGCTGCGATTCACTGTTCATTCGTTTAATTGTTTCAAGCAAATGAAACGGCACAGTGGTTGCAGAGCCAATTAATAGTGTGGAGATACAAGTTTGATAAATGTTTTCCTTGTAGATGATCACGAGCTGGTTCGCACAGGGATACGACGTATTATTGAAGACGTCCGTGGAATGAACGTAGCAGGGGAAGCTGAAAGCGGTGAAGATGCTGCAAAATGGTGTCGTACTAACAATACAGATGTCATTTTGATGGATATGAATATGCCTGGTATTGGTGGCTTAGAAGCAACCAAGAAGATTTTGCGCTTCAACCCTGATGTTAAAATCATTGTTTTAACTGTTCATACGGAAAATCCGTTTCCAACTAAAGTGATGCAAGCTGGAGCTGCTGGTTACCTTACTAAAGGGGCAGGTCCGGATGAAATGGTCAATGCCATTAGAGTGGTGAATAGCGGCCAACGATACATTTCACCAGAAATTGCGCAGCAGATGGCTTTGAGCCAGTTTTCGCCTGCGTCTGAAAATCCATTCGCAGACTTATCTGAACGTGAATTGCAAATCATGATGATGATTACCAAAGGTCAGAGAGTGACGGATATTTCAGAACAACTCAATCTAAGCCCTAAAACAGTCAATAGTTACCGCTACCGTTTGTTCAGTAAACTGGATATCAGTGGCGATGTAGAGTTGACGCATTTAGCGATTAGACATGGAATGCTAGATACTGAGACCCTTTAACACTGAGATCGTATAGTGTGACTAACTTGTTTGACTCTGTCTCATTCCTTAAGACCGTAACAGAACAGCCTGGCGTTTATCGAATGTATAACGCCGAGGCTGTTGTTATTTACGTCGGTAAAGCTAAGAACCTCAAAAAACGCCTTTCCAGTTATTTCCGGAAAAAAGTCGACGGTGAAAAAACACGCGCTTTAGTTAGCAATATCGACAAGATCGATGTCACTGTAACGCACACGGAAACAGAAGCGCTCATTCTTGAGCACAACTACATCAAGCAGTACTTGCCTAAATACAATGTACTTTTGCGTGATGATAAGTCGTACCCTTATATTTTTATTAGTGGTCACAAACATCCTCGTTTGTCGATGCATCGTGGTGCTAAGAAGAAAAAGGGAGAGTACTTTGGTCCTTATCCTGATTCCGGCGCTGTGCGTGAGACGTTGCACCTAATACAGAAAATTTTTCCTGCTCGTCAGTGTGAAGATACGGTTTATGCCAACAGAACACGCCCATGTTTGATGTATCAGATTGGTCGTTGTGCAGCGCCATGTGTCAGTTCGATTATCTCTGATGAAGAGTACAGTGAACTTATCGACTACGTTCGCCTGTTCCTGCAAGGGAAAGATAAGCTGGTTCTTGAAACACTCATCGACAAGATGGATAAGGCGAGCCAAGAGCTTCGTTTTGAGCAAGCGGCTGCTTTCCGCGATCAAATCCAAGCGATCAGACGCGTTCAAGAGCAGCAGTATGTATCTGACGATTCTATGGAAGATATGGACGTGTTGGGATTTGCCCAAGAGAATGGCGTGGCGTGTATTCACATCTTGATGATTCGCCAAGGCAAAATTTTAGGTAGCCGAAGCCATTTCCCTAAAATCCCCAACAATACGGTGCGAGAAGAGGTATTTTCGAGCTTTTTAAGCCAATATTATCTAGCGCACAATGAAGCGAGAACCATCCCGACTCGTTTAATTTTAAATGCCGATTTGATGGATGATGTCACACCTATTCAAGAAGCATTGTGTGAAGTCGCAGGCCGAAAGATACACTTCAACTCCAATCCTTCTGGGACTCGAGGCCGTTACCTTAAGCTATCGAATACCAACGCATTAACGGCAATAACCACCAAGATTAATCATAAGATGACGATCAATCAGCGCTTTAAAGAGCTTCAAGAAGTACTGTCGATGGATGCTATCAAACGCATGGAGTGTTTCGATATCAGCCACACCATGGGTGAAAGCACGATCGCTTCTTGTGTGGTATTCAATCCAGAAGGACCAGTTAAACCGGAATACCGTCGCTACAACATCACGGATATTACAGGCGGCGATGACTACGCTGCGATGGCTCAGGCGCTGGAGAGGCGTTATTCGAAGCAGCTTGATGTCGATAAGATCCCAGACATCATCTTTATTGATGGCGGTAAAGGGCAGTTAAATAGTGCCTATGAGATTGTTTCTAAGTACTGGGGAGATTGGCCGGTTAGACCAAGAATGATGGGTATTGCAAAAGGGGTGACTCGTAAGCCTGGCCTAGAAACCTTAGTGACCTTAGAAGGCGAAGAATTTAACTTACCCAGCGATGCGCCAGCGTTACATCTAATTCAACACATCCGTGACGAGAGCCATAATCATGCAATTGCGGGACACAGGGCGAAACGAGGTAAGACGCGTCGAACCAGTGCACTGGAAGGAATCGAAGGGGTAGGACCAAAACGTCGCCAAGCATTACTGAAATATATGG
The DNA here is from genome assembly GCF_000972265.1 of Vibrio sp. ECSMB14106. Lineage (NCBI taxonomy): Bacteria > Pseudomonadati > Pseudomonadota > Gammaproteobacteria > Vibrionales > Vibrionaceae > Vibrio > Vibrio sp. ECSMB14106. Next base: position 310,662 of record NZ_LAUM01000001.1, read on the forward strand.
GGGGCTTACAAGAACTTAAGCGTGCAACTGTCGAAGAAATAACCAAAGTGCCGGGCATTAGTCATTCTTTGGCAGAAAATATTTATCAAGCATTGAAACAATAGTAAAAATCCCGCACCATTGACGCGCGATTAATAAGAGCCTAATAAAATGCGTTTAAATATACCTAACATTTTGTCCTTGCTGCGACTATTTCTGATTCCAGTGTTCGTTGTGGTTTTTTACTTACCTTATGAATGGGCTCCTTTTGCTGCTGCAATGGTCTTTTGGGTTGCGGGTTTCACCGATTGGCTAGATGGCATGCTGGCACGCAAGCTTGGACAAACCTCTCGCTTTGGTGCATTTATTGACCCTGTCGCTGATAAAGTACTTGTTGCGACTGCTCTTATTCTTATTACTGAACATTACCACTCAATTTGGATTACTATTCCAGCGGTAACCATGATTGCTCGCGAAATTATTATTTCCGCTCTTCGAGAATGGATGGCGGAAATCGGCAAACGTGCAAGTGTTGCTGTGTCTTGGGTTGGTAAGGTTAAAACAGTTTCTCAAATGTTCGCGTTATGGGTACTTATTTGGCGTTATGACGATTGGATGGTTTGGGTTGGTTATATTGCGCTCTATGCTGCAACGCTTCTAACTTACTGGTCTATGGCGCAATACTTGATGGCCGCCAAAGACGATTTGTTAGACGAGAAACATCATTGATGAAGAAGCGAGCTGAGGCTCGCTTTTTTGATCTTTAACCTAAGGTTAAGTTGTCAATACTGGACATCTAATGTGATATAGATCTCCTTTGAATAACCCGCTCACAGTGTGTTTTGAACATAAAGTCAGCTATTTGGCCTGTTTCGTATGAAATCTACTCAAACGAATTAAAAATACAAAAATAATATTGACTCAATCGTCTGAATCCGTAAAATGCATCCCGTACCCAAGAGGATGGCAATGAGCGATTCGACTGGAGTTACTAAGGCGCCTTGGCAGAGTGGCTATGCAGCGGATTGCAAATCCGTGGACCTCGGTTCGACTCCGGGAGGCGCCTCCATTCTCTTTCTCCTAGAAAGAAGTTGAATGAAAATGCGATACTAGCTCAGTTGGTAGAGCGCAACCTTGCCAAGGTTGAGGTCATCGGTTCGAACCCGATGTATCGCTCCAAAATTTGTAGTGTTGATTGGCGTCAGCATTAAGATGGTGTTTTACTTTTCAGTAATCGGCATCGCAATAAAGAATTGCGTGCCCTGGTGGTGGAATTGGTAGACACAAGGGATTTAAAATCCCTCGGCGTTCGCGCTGTGCCGGTTCAAGTCCGGCCCGGGGCACCATCTATTAAAGTCTTTATCTCAATAAAGCAAATGCGATACTAGCTCAGTTGGTAGAGCGCAACCTTGCCAAGGTTGAGGTCATCGGTTCGAACCCGATGTATCGCTCCAAATTAGAAAGCCCGAACAGAAATGTTCGGGCTTTTTTGTTTTCTGCTATTTTAATTTCTCGTTACCCTCAAAAATTGACACTTAAATATCGATATTTAAAGTAATCACCCAACCAAATCTTGTATTTATGAAGCCATCACTAAAAATTATTGATAGTTCATTTCACTTTATGTTACTTTCCCGCTTAATCTCGGAATGGATGATGTTCAAAACGAATCATGATGGCTTCTGGGGGATACGCGTAATGACCATTCTTGCTGATTGGGACATAACGTAGGGTAGGTATCGGCTAGTCCTTAAGCTGATAGACGGGATACTTATGGCGCCATTCGCCATGTTAATGGGAAACCCAACATTGAACACACTAAAAACAACATTGCTAATCAGCTCTGCATTTCCAAAGGGACTAGCGCTTCATAGCTGTCCGATCCTGCAAAAATGTCCAATTCTTCAAAACAGTAGCATTACTGAACCTTGAGCTTACGTTAACAATTTATCGCTGTCTTAAGACGGCCTAATTTCGTGTTCGTCATTTGACTTATACGAGCGTACAGCTATATCTCATTTCTAGACAACGCACCTACTTCATAATGAACTCTCTAATATAAACAGAGAGTTATAGTGAAATCGAGTCTGGTGAGATGAGTATGAACTCATTCAAGGGGACTTTTATGACTACTGCCTTTGAAGCCGATATCAATACTATCGCAAATTCATTTTCAACTATGGTTCCTATCGTAGAGGGAGCGTACGACCTAACACCTGACGCTATTTTGCTAGAGCAAGAACAGCATGAGTCGGATGTTCGCTCTTACCCAAGACGACTGCCTATTGCTATTAAGCGAGCATGTGGCGCTTTAGTTGAAGATACTCGTGGCCAGATCTTTCTCGATTGCTTAGCCGGTGCAGGTACACTTTCTTTGGGTTATAACCACCCAGAGATTAACCAAGCACTTAAAGACCAACTTGATTCTGGTCTACCATACCAAACTCTTGATATTACGACTCAAGCAAAAGAGACGTTTATCAAGCGAGTTAAAGCTTTTCTTCCTCAAGACTTTTCAAATAACTCGGTTCTTCAATTCTGTGGCCCATCGGGAGCTGATGCTGTGGAAGCGGCGATCAAGCTCGCTAAGCAAACCACAGGTCGCAACACCATGTTTGCTTTTCGTGGTGCTTACCACGGCATGACGAACGGCACCATGGGCATGATGGGCAACCTCGGCACTAAAGAGCGTCGTAGCGGTTTGATGTCTGACGTACATTTCATGCCTTTCCCATACAACCTCCGCTGCCCGTTTGGCATTGGTGGTGAGGCAGGTGCCAACGCGAGCGTTCGTTACATCGAGCGCATGTTGAATGACGACGAATCCGGCATCATGAAACCAGCCGCGATGATCGTAGAGCCTGTGCAAGGAGAGGGCGGTGTGATTCCGGCTCCTGCTTCTTGGTTGCAAGGCCTACGTCGTATCTGTGATGAACACGGCATCCTACTGATTTTTGATGAAATTCAGTGTGGTGTGGGCAAAACGGGTCATAGATTTGCGTTTGAAGAGTCGGGTGTTAACCCTGATATCTTATGTTTGTCTAAAGCGATCGGTGGTGGACTGCCGATGTCGCTACTTGTGTTCGATAAGAGCATTGATACATGGAAAGCGGGTGAGCACACAGGTACATTCCGTGGTAATCAATTAGCTATGGTGTCTGGCGCTAAGGCGTTGGAAATCATCGAGCGTGATGGTTTGGTTGAACACGCGAACATCGCAGGCCAATACTTACGTCACGGGCTTGAGAAGATTCAATCGCGTGTGAGCTGTATTGCTGAAGTTCGCGGTAAAGGCTTGATGCTTGGCGCTGAGATCAAGCAACCAAATGGTGAGCTTAACAAGTTTAACGAACCACAATCCGACGGCGAACTAACCCTAGCTATTCAACGAGCAGCACTAGAGCGCGGTTTGATGGTTGAGAAGGGTGGGCGTGATGGTTCGGTCATTCGTTTCCTTCCGCCAATGATTATCTCATTTGAGCAGATCGACTTTGCATTGCGCGTGATGGAAGAAGCGATCATCGCAGCGGGTGGCGGTTTACAACAAGATCAAGCTTCAAGTGAACAAGCAAACCAAGAATGGAACAGGCATTTCATCCAGACAGGTTTAGGTGGTAGCAACGAATTTGCTAATGTGATGAATCAAACCACCCAAGCGATGAAAGCCGTTTTTGAGCAGGTTGAAACTCCATATTCAGGTCTAGAACCAAAAGTGCTAGAGGCCGCTATCAAGGCTGTCGACCTAGATAACAATCAACACGCTTTGGTTGATGTTGTAGATAGTACTGCAGACCTTGTCGCTGCAAACTCCATCTTCGTACAACACCCAGACTGTATTGCACACCTTCACACTCCTCCTCTTATGGCTTCTGTAGTAGCCGAATCGATTATCGCGGCGTTGAATCAATCAATGGATTCATGGGACCAAGCGTCTGCTGCGACTTATGTTGAGCAGCGCGTCGTGGATTGGATGTGTGACAAATACCAACTTGGCGCACAAGCAGACGGTGTTTTCACCAGCGGAGGCACGCAAAGCAACCTAATGGGTTTATTGCTTGCGAGAGACTGGGTTGCCGATAAGCACAATGGTCATTCTATCCAAAAGCTTGGCTTACCAGAATACGCGAGCAAGCTGCGTATCTTATGTTCAAAGAAATCTCACTTTACGGTTCAAAAGTCAGCCTCTCTACTAGGGCTAGGCGAAGCGGCAGTGTGCTGTGTTGATACCAATGCAAACGGTACTATCAAGCCTGACTTGCTAGACGCAGAAGTGAAAACACTGAAAGCTCAAGGGTTGATTCCTTTTGCTGTTGTTGGTACTGCGGGTACAACCGATCACGGTGCTATTGATGATCTTGAAGCGATTGCTGACATCGCAGATCAACAAGATCTTTGGTTCCATGTCGATAGTGCTTACGGTGGTGCGCTTATCTTAAGTAGCCATAAAGCTCGTCTGAAAGGCATCGAGAAAGCGGACTCTGTCAGCGTTGATTTCCACAAGTTGTTCTTCCAAACAATCAGTTGTGGTGCTGTGCTGCTGAAAGACAAAGCGAACTTTAAGTACCTATTGCATCACGCAGATTACTTGAATCGCGAGCACGATGAGCTGCCGAATCTAGTCGATAAGTCTATTGCGACTACTAAACGCTTCGATGCATTGAAAGTCTTCATGACGATGCAAAGCGTTGGGCCAAAGCAATTGGGCGATATGTACGATCATCTTCTAGAGCAGACGCTTCAAATTGCCGACCTGATTCAGAAGCATGACGATTTTGAACTGCTTGCTGAGCCGTCACTGTCTACTGTGCTGTTCCGTTCGGTGCCTAGCAATGGGCAATCAGCAAACAGCGCTATTGATTTAGACAAACTGAATCAAACGCTAAGACTGGAAGCACTGACTCGTGGCGTTGCCGTGCTTGGCGAAACGGTTGTCGACGGTAAAAGCGCGCTGAAATTCACTATCTTGAATCCGTGCTTAACGACATCAGATTTCAAATCTCTAATTAACAAAATTCAAACTTTAGCTATTGAGCTAGCAGAACAACAAGGGTAATTAAAATTATGGCTATTCTACAAATTGGTGCAGGCGGCGTTGGTTGGGTTGTTGCACATAAAGCAGCACAAAATAACGAAGTACTGGGTGATATCACAATCGCTTCTCGCACAATCGCGAAATGTGAAAAAATCATCGAATCAATCAAAGGTAAAAATAACCTTAAAGATTCAACTAAAAAACTAGAAGCTCGCGCAGTAAATGCTGACGATGTTGATGAACTTGTTGCTCTGATTAACGAAGTGAAACCAGACCTAGTAATCAACGCTGGTCCTCCTTGGGTAAACATGGCGATCATGGAAGCGTGTTACCAAGCAAAAGTCTCTTACCTAGATACATCGGTAGCGGTTGACCTATGTTCTGAAGGCCAACAAGTACCACAAGCTTACGATTGGCAGTGGGGCTACCGTGAGAAGTTCGCTGAAGCGGGCATCACAGGCATTCTTGGTGCTGGTTTCGATCCAGGTGTGGTATCAATCTTTGCTGCGTACGCGGTTAAGCACTTGTTCGATGAGATTGACTCAATTGACGTAATGGACGTGAATGCTGGCGACCACGGTAAGAAGTTTGCGACAAACTTTGACCCAGAAACCAACATGCTTGAGATCCAAGGCGATTCTTTCTACTGGGAAAATGAAGAGTGGAAACAAGTACCTTGCCACTCTCGTATGCTTGAGTTTGAATTCCCTAACTGTGGCTCTCACAAGGTGTACTCAATGGCACACGATGAAGTACGTTCAATGAAAGAGTTCATCCCAGCTAAGCGTATCGAATTCTGGATGGGCTTCGGCGATGCTTACCTGAACTACTTCAACTGCATGCGTGATATCGGCCTTCTTAACCCAGATCCGCTAACACTGCACGATGGCACTGTGGTTCAGCCTCTACATGTTCTTAAAGCACTACTACCGGATCCAACATCTCTAGCTCCGGGTTACACAGGTTTAACGTGTATCGGTACTTGGGTTCAAGGTAAGAAAGACGGTAAAGAGCGCAGCGTGTTCATCTACAATAACGCGGACCACGAAGTGGCTTACGAAGACGTAGAGCACCAAGCTATCTCTTACACAACAGGTGTTCCAGCGATTACCGCTGCACTTCAGTTCTTCCGCGGCGAATGGGCTGATAAAGGCGTGTTCAACATGGAACAGCTAAACCCAGACCCGTTCCTAGCAACGATGCCTGAAATCGGTCTAGACTGGCACGTTCAAGAGCTAGAGCCTACAGCTGGTCTACCTCTAATCCATACTTTGAAGTAATTTGTTGCTCTTTGCCCTCATCGCGTTGTCCTCGCGATAAGGGCAAAGTTTTGCGAATTACATCCAACGCTCTTGCGTCGGCTTTGTTCGATTCTCATGTGCCTTCGTGAACTCGAGGGCCGCAAGGTATTAACATGCAAAACAACGAACTAAAAACGCCTTATTTCATGATCAACGAAGACAAGTTGATTGCGAACTTAGAGAAAGCCAAGCAGCTGAAAGAGATTTCAGGTGTGAAGTTGGTATTGGCACTGAAGTGTTTCTCGACATGGGGTGTGTTTGACATCATCAAACCTTATCTCGATGGCACGACAAGCTCTGGCCCATACGAAGTGAAGCTTGGCCACGAAACCTTTGGTGGTGAGACGCACGCTTACAGTGTCGGTTACAGCGAAGATGACGTGAGAGAAGTAGCTGACATCTGCGACAAGATGATTTTCAACTCTCAAAGCCAGCTTGCTGCTTACCGTCATATTGTTGAAGGTAAAGCTTCACTGGGTTTACGTTTAAATCCGGGTGTGAGCTACGCAGGACAAGATTTGGCAAACCCAGCGCGCCAATTCTCGCGTTTGGGCGTACAAGCTGACCATATCAAGCCAGAGACCTTCGATGAGATTGATGGTGTGATGTTCCACATGAACTGTGAGAACAAAGATGCTGATGCATTTATCGGCCTACTTGATTCAATCTCCGAACAGTTTGGTGAGCACTTAGATAAGTTGGGCTGGGTGAGCATGGGCGGAGGTGTGTTCTTCACATGGCCGGGCTATGACATCGAAAAACTGGGTCTTGCGCTGAAAGCCTTCTCTGAAAAACACGGCGTGCAGATGTACCTTGAGCCGGGTGAAGCGATCATCACTAAAACAACCGACCTAGTTGTGACAGTGGTTGATATCGTTGAGAACGTGAAGAAAACAGCGATTGTGGATTCAGCGACTGAGGCACACCGCCTTGATACGCTTATTTACAATGAACCAGCATCGGTGCTAGAAGCCTCAGAAACAGGTAGTCACGACTATGTGATTGGTTCATGTTCATGTCTGGCGGGCGATCAGTTCTGCGAAACGAGCTTTGATGAGCCACTTAAGATTGGCCAAAAGCTTCACCTGTTGGACAGTGCGGGCTACACCATGGTGAAACTGAACTGGTTCAATGGCCTGAAGATGCCATCGATCTATTGCGAGCGTAGCAACGGAGAAATTCAAAAGCTGAATGAGTTTGGCTATGAAGACTTCAAACGTTCATTGTCACGATGGTCGGTTAAATAACGATCCTTAGACTCAGAACAACAAATAGAGCAGCCAATGAGCAGCTCTATTTTGTTTTTAGGTGTCCGTTAATCAGAAAACAGAATATAAAATTGAGAGCGACTACCAGTTAACCTTCAATTATCACTCGAGTATCTTCGCTAAGCGTTTCTAGCTCATTCACTACGTCTTCGATCTGAACTTCGATTGGCAGCTTAACCGCTATCTTGGAAGTAAACAGGCTTGAGCTCACACCGCCGCCACCAGCGATAAAGACTCGGTGGCAGTCCATATCTAGAATGCTGATTCCTTGTCTATCCAAGACATGGGTTACTTCGTTGACGATACCTGCTCTGTCGTTCGAGTCGAGTCTAAGGTGGTGTATCGTGTCTTGGACATTGTGTGCATGGTCTGAATCGACAAATTGCACGATGAGATCCGGATTAGCGCTGAAGGCTTCTTTAACAATCGATTCGTTGATGGCTGGAAGTTCAACCTTGAGTACACCCGCGACTTGATCTTCAATAAAATTCACTTTACTGATGAGCCATTTTCCGTCGTTTTCGTGAGTAACCGCAGCAAGTTGCTTGATTGTTGCTGGTGATGCTTTTCCGATAAAGTTTACGATAAATGTACTGTTCATATCAGCCCCCAAAGTTTCAATTATTCTTTGCCAATTAAATGTTTGATATCACGCGATAAAGTTCTTTAATTTCAGTGTAGAAGGTTACATCGAACAATGTTTGACCTGTGTCAATTTTTGAAACTAAGCTGCGATACAAAAAAAGAGAATGAAGGCTAGGGCACAAAAAAGCGGCTAAAGAGCCGCTTTGTAAAAGAGTTGTCGCTGTTATTTGTGATTCAGAATCTTAGCAAGCAACTGAGTAAACGGCTTAGCAAGTAACACGGATACTGGTTCAAAACGTTACCTTGAAGTTCATACCAACAAACTGTGAGTCGTATGGTGCGCCAGCATCGTAAGCGAATTTAGCGGCATCTTGGTTGTCCCACCAAGGGTTAGTATTCAGGTTAACTTCTGCGTCGCCGCCCCAAGCGTCACTTACCCAGTAATGGATATGGCCAACAGGGTTTAGGAAAAATAGAGACACATCACCCATGGTTTGAGAACCCATCACTTCACCACCTGAAGCAACGATGTTTTGTTCTGCTTCTAACATCATTTCACCAACAACCGCACCAAAGAATGGTGTGATGAAGAGATCTTGCCATGAAGGTACTTCAGCAAACGCTTCTACACCGTATTCCCAGAAGAATGTCGACATAGTCCAAGAGTATAGGAAAGACTCAAACTCATCGTACCCCGCGTGTCGAGCTGCAGTGTAGTAAACACCACCAAAATAAGGGTGCATTACATAGTTTAAGAAGTGTTCATCACGGTCCCATACTGGACCAGCAGAAACATTATCCTTCCACTTCTGACCTAGTGCACTAATATCGCGTTGGTCATCGTCCCACTTAGTAATACTTTCAGGTAATAGGGTCATTAGGCCAACGGTTGCGACACTCAAACCAAGAATAGTGTAGGTTTGACCCATAAGGTAATCCCAATCTTTACCATCGCTGACAGTCAGATAAAGTGGTTGCTTGTCGATCGTTAAATCGTACTGATCGCTTGACTCGTTTAATGCATAATTCTTACTTGGCTTGTAGGTGTACAAGCTTTCACTAACACAGTAATCTTGAGCACATTCATCCGAGTAAGAAAGGTTGATTGGCTGTTCGAAGTCATATTGGCTTGCAGCCGAGTTAACTGACATTAACATTGATAATACAGCTGTAACCTTTGCTAGTGACGGCGATTTGGACACAAGGGTCTCCACGAGAAGTTAAAAATTGATCAGAGTCACAATTATCTATTAAATGCCTGATTTAGGGAACTAATACTTTATTACTTTTCTCATAAGAATCTTAGTTCAGACATGGTCAATACTTATGAAAGGTGAAATGTATCAAATTCAACCATAGACTAGTTTGTAAATAATACAGTGTCTTTTTATGACAACAAGGGAAGTAATATGACGAAAATCGCAATGTTAAGTACAGGTGAAGAAGTTCTTCATGGAGACATTGTCGACACAAACGCGGCCTGGATGTCTGCTGAGTTTTATCAGCACGGTTTTGCTCTTGCTAAACGTTCCACTGTGGGTGACCAAATGAATGCTCTGGTTGAAGAACTGCTGATGCTGAGCTTTAACTATGATGTGGTTATCGTTAATGGTGGTTTAGGGCCGACAACCGACGACATGAGCGCCGCCGCTGCTGCAACTGCTTCCGAGCAGGACTTAATTATGTTCCCTGAGTGGTTGACTCGTATGGAAAAAATGTTCTCTGGACGCGGTATGCCGATGCCTGACAGCAACCTTAAACAAGCCTTGTTGCCAGCAAGCGCTGAGATTGTCGATAACCCAGTTGGCACTGCGTGTGGCTTTAAGCTGAAGATTAACGATGCGACGTTCTATTTCACGCCGGGTGTGCCGAGTGAATTCAAGCGCATGGTGACCTTTGAAATTCTGCCTGACTTGTCGCGTACGTATCCTCAAGTGCTTGCTTCAGAATGCAGCCGTTTGTTTACGTTTGGCTTATCTGAATCGGGCATCTCTGATTCGTTAGATCAGCTTAAGCTTCCTGCCGGCTATGAACTTGGCTACCGTTCTTATTTGCCGTTTATTGAGGTCAAACTGTTTGGTCCTAAGGCTGGCTTAGAAACGCGCGTTAAGCTTCTTCAAATGGTGTACAAGCTGTTAGAGAGTAACGTAGTGAGTGTTGATGAGCCGATGATTGACCATATTGGCCACATCATGGCGGAAAAAAAGAAGACGTTATCTGTGTCTGAAGTGTCGACCAAAGGTTCACTGTCAGCGTGGTTGCAATTGAATGAGCAGATAGAAGATTGCTTTGGACACTCGTGGGTGATGGCTGAGCCAAAAGAGAGCGAACTTGAAAAAAGCGATCCATTAGCCGCAACCTTTGCTCTGGCTGGCGCAACAAGAGAGAAGTGCGGAACCGAATTGGCTTTGGTGACTGGTAAGCTGGAAGGCAACACATTCAGCGTTGCATTGTCGACTGAAGCAGGCGAGTGGGGGCAGGTGCTTGAGTTTTATCGTCAGTACTCGCGTGAAGACCAACGCAACGTGATTAAGACAGTCGCCGCCGATATGCTGAGAAGGCATCTAGACAACAAGCCGATGTTTGGCACTTACTCTTCGGTTAAGCGATTGAAAGACATGTTTATTCCAGCGGCTATTATTAAGTAAGTAGCTCTTGTCGCTAACCAAGTTCTCTTGAGCTAGCGTTAAAACAGAACAAATAAAAAGGCCCAACATCTAAATAGGTGTTGGGCCTTTTGTTTATCTAGCCTTCTAGATAACCAAACAAGCAGCGATGTTTACACGCAACTCATGTCTGTAAGAACTCGATTACAAACCGCTTGTCATATGTAGGCTGTAGAACAAACCACGGCCGATTAACTCTGAAGCCAAGAACAATACTAGTGCTAAGCCAAGGTTAACTGGATTTACTTTTGCTTTGTTCAGCATAGGTAGAATCCAAACCAGTAAGCTTGCCATCAGTAATGCAACTTGAAGAATCACATAGCTGCCTAAACCGTCAACCAACTCAGATGCTTTTGCTGCTGAAGTTTGGATGTCACCGATTAGGTTCAGTTTGCCTACTGTCACAAGCAAGCTGATAGCAACAGCGATAACAGCCAGCATGGTGATGTTACGGTCAACCGTAAAGCGGCTGTCGTTTGCGAATACAATCACGAACTGAGATAGCAGCAAGCCACCCACAACCATCGTCATGATGAAGCTCAGTGGTGTGTAGATGTTGTCCCACGTCGGTACTGTGTTGATCATGTATACATTGATCATCGCGTACATGAAGATAACACCCAGTACCATTGCGCCAACCATCAGTGCTTTCTGGATAGCTACGCCACCTTTCTTAAGCACAGACAATAGCCATTGCAGGCCACCGACAGCGAAGAATGCCGCACCGAAGAACACTTCGTTAGACAACCAAGCTGAACCTAGCTGATTAAAAGCGTTAAATGCGCGCAGTGGAGATCCAAGGTGCGTTGTCGAGAACATGAAGCCGAGACCCATTAATGCCCATAGAATGAACATTGGAACCTTGTAGCTGTTCAGCTTCTCTTCGTCATGACCAAGTACCAGTGCACGTGCGCCAATCAGTAAGTAACCACCAACCGCAGTTTGTGCCAGCACCGTAAAGAAGATTAAAGACCACTCATGAAAAATCATCTTACACCTCCTTCGGGTTTGCTAGGTGACCGCTGGTATCGCCAGTCGGCTTCGCGTTTTTGTTTAGCTTAATTACGATGTTCGGCAGTGTTTCTGTTGAAGATGGCAGTGGAGCCACATCCGCACCAGAGCCGTACTTCTCGCGAAGTGTATTGATTTCGCCAAACTCCAATGCACGAAGTGGGCAAGACTCAACACAGATAGGCTGTTTGCCTTCAGAAACGCGTTGGTAACAACCATCGCATTTCGTCATGTGACCTTTCTTGGCATTGTATTGTGGTGCGCCGTAAGGACACGCATTGCTACAGTGCTGACAACCAATACATACGCTCTCATCAACCACAACCAAACCGTCTTCATCACGTTTGTGCATCGCGCCCGAAGGACACACTTTCACACACGCTGGGTTAGTACAGTGGTTACAAGCGATAGAAAGGTAGTAAGAAAAGACATCTTTCTGAACCCAGGTATCGCCATCTTGAGTGAAGCCACCACCTGCATATTCGTATACGCGGCGGTAGTTCGTTTTGATGTCTAGATCGTTATAATCTTTACAAGCAAGCTGACAGGTTTTACAACCCGTGCATTTACTTGAATCAATGTAAAAGCCGTATTGTTTCATTCCAACCTACCTTATGCTTTCTTTAGCGCTTTGATTTGAACTAGGTTTGTATGCTGAGGGTTACCCTTAGCAAGTGGGCTCGGGCGCTGAGTGGTCAGCACGTTGATAGAGCCTGCATGGTCGATCTTCTGACCATCTGGTGCGTACCATGCACCTTCGCCTAGTGCGACAACTCGAGGAAGAATCCTTGGTGTCACTTTCGCTGGAATGTGTACTTCGCCACGGTCGTTGAAAATACTCACCATGTCGCCGCTTTCAATACCCCGTTCTTTTGCATCGATTGGGTTGATCCACAACTCTTGTGGTGCTGCTGCTTTGATTTCTGCAACGTTGCCGTAAGTTGAGTGAGTACGAGCCTTGTAGTGGAAACCGGTTAGCTGAAGTGGGTACTTCTCTGTTAGTGGGTCGTTATGACCTTCAAAAGAATCCGCGTAAATCGGAAGTGGGTGAATCACTTCGTCTTCTTTCAGCTTCCAAGTCTTCGCGATATCAGCCAGTTGCTCAGAGTAGATCTCGATCTTGCCACTTGGTGTGGTCAGTGGGTTCGCTTTAGGGTCTTTACGGAAGTCTTCGTAAGCGATGTAGTGGTGGTCGTAGCTACGCTTGTAGATACCCAGTTCTTTCATCTCTTCGAAGGTTGGCAGTGTTGGGTCATTCTTACGAGTTTCAGCGTAAAGGTGCTCAATCCATTGCTCTTGAGTACGGCCTTCGGTGAACTCTTTTTCTACGCCCATGCGCTTCGCAAGCTGAGTACACATCTCGTAGATAGATTTCGCTTCGAACTGAGGCTCAATCGCTTTCTGTGCATAGATGAAGTAAGGCATGTTCGATGCTTTACCATCCATACACCAGTCGTCTTGCTCTGATGTTGTTAAGTCAGGCAGGATGATATCGGCGTATTTCGCTGAAGACGTCATATGGTTATCAACCACGACAATCATTTCACACGCACTTTCATCTTGAAGAATCGCGTGAGTTTTGTTGATGTCTGAGTGTTGGTTGATGATGCAGTTACCTGCGTAGTTCCAGATCATCTTGATTGGGTTCTTAAGGCGCTCTGCACCGCGAACACCATCAGTGATGTCGGTCATTTCATGGTGACGGTAAATCGCGTCTGTCCACATGAACATTGAAATAGACGTTTCAACTGGGTTTGGCACAGTAGGGAAGCGCACAAATGGAATGTTGATGTCGCTTTCACGGGCACCTGTTGAACCGCCTGATACACCCACAGAACCGGTAAGTAGTGACAGCATCGCGATTGCACGACACGCTAGCTCACCGTTCGCAGTGCGTTGTAAGCCCCAACCTTGGTGAATCGCACATGGTTTCGCTGTGCCCATTTCACGGCCAAGCTTAACGATGGTATCAACTGGAATACCAGTGATCTTAGAAGCCCACTCTGGTGTTTTCTCTACGCCATCTTCACCTAAACCTAGGATGTGAGATTTGTAGTCGCTGTTTTTAGGCGCTGATGCAGGCAGAGTTTTTTCGTCATAACCGATGCAGTATTTGTCTAGGAACGGTTGGTCGACAAGGTCTTCCGTGATCATCACGTGTGCAAGACCCGCTACCAATGCCGCATCCGTAGAAGGACGAATTGGAATCCATTGATCTTCACGACCACCGGCAGTATCGGTGTAGCGAGGGTCGATGATGATCGTTCTTGCGTTCGATTTGTTTTTGCTTTCTACGTAGTGGTGGATCAGACCACCGCCAGACATACGTGTCTCGGCAGGGTTGTTACCAAATTGGATATTAAGCTTGGTGTTCTCTAGGTCAGAGAAAGAGTTGTTGTTCGCCCAACCACCGTAGGTGTAGCTCAAGCCTTTCGTGATTTGCGCTGTTGAGTAGTCACCGTAATGGTTTAGGTAACCACCACTCAGGTTCATTAGACGAGCAATCAGCGTTTGAGCTGGTGGCCAAGATTTAGTAACCGTACCGCCAAGCGTACCTGTACCGTAGTTTAGGTAGATAGTGTCGTTACCGTAGTCTTTGATAAGGCGTTGCATAGTGCTAGCAACTTCATCGTAAGCTTCTTCCCAGCTAATACGCTTGAACTTACCTTCACCACGTTTGCCCACTCGTTTCATTGGGTATTTCAGGCGATCTGGGTTGTAAACACGGCGGCGCATAGAGCGACCACGTAGACACGCACGAACTTGGTGATGACCGTATTCGTCAGTACCTGTGTTGTCTGTTTCTACGTATTTGATCTCACCGTTTTGTACATGCATACGTAACGGGCAGCGAGAGCCACAGTTTACTGTGCATGCACTCCATACGATTTTCTCATCCACATTCTCAGCAACCGCAGCCGCTACTGGTTTGGATTTGAAAGGTAAAGCGATACCGCTCGCAAGTGCGGCTGCACTACCTACTGCAGAAGAAGCTTTCATGAAGCCTCTTCGAGTAAGATTCATTACCCCAGATTCTTTTTTATTCGTCATTCTAAGATGCCTTTTGCTATTGATGACTAGCACTTTATAGGTAGTTTGTTATTTGTGTTTTTATTTCGGATTGTTGATTGACTGGCATCAAATAAGAGCGAAATTTAAATCTTATTAATCGAATGTATAAAATAGATCAAAGAATTAAATCGTCTTATTTATATAATTATCTTTAAACCTATAACGGTATAAATAATAATGATTATCGATACGCATAAATTATTGGGTTCGCTATTTTATCAAGCGACAAGTAAAGAACAGTTGGTCACCATTGTTGAAGCTTTGGTTGAGAGCGAAGTGCTCTCTGAAGAATGCTTACAGGCATTGAGAGGCGAAGACGAAGATGCGCTCGCAGCAGAGTTCAGCCGCCTGTTTGAAGGCGTTGGAGACATGCCAGCTCCGCCTTGGGGTTCTGTGTTCCTAGATAAAGACCGCGTTGTGTTCGGCGCTTCTACGGTTGAGTATCGCCAGTTTTTAGAATTGAATCAGATTGAATTAGACACGGGGTTAAGAGAGCCAGAAGATCAATTTGGTTTAATGTTATTCGCCCATACGTATTTGTTAGAAAACAATAATATCGATTCAGCCCGTGAATTGCTGGAGTGTCACTTATTACCTTGGTCTTCTACTTATTTAGATAAATTAAATACATCATCAGATTTATCATTTTATAAGAAGCTATCAAGTGATGTAATAAATTGGCTTAAGAAATTAACATCTGAATATAATTTAAATGTTGCTACTAAAAAGTTATATATCGACTAATGTCTGAACAAATAAACTCAAATAGGCGCGGTTTCTTAACTCGACTTTCTAAACCGGTTAAAGCAGCCGCGAATTATGAAGAGGTATCACAGCGCTTGCACGCAAGGCCGCCAAGAGCACTCGATGAGGTGTTGTTTGAGCGTCTTTGCGACGGTTGTGGGCTGTGTGAACAAGCGTGTCCAAATAGCGTTATTGAGATGCTAGAGGGCAGTGCGCTGCTGAATTTGGATTACAACAGTTGTTCTATGTGTAACAAATGCACTGAAGTGTGTTCGACCGGCGCACTTCATCCAACGGTCGCGCCTTATATCGACCTCAAGCCGAGCTTTGCTGATAGCTGCAATAATTACATACAAATGGATTGTTCAGCATGCCAAACGGCGTGTTCAGCAGGTGCGATACACATCGAAGTAGGAGAGTTGCCTACAGTGGACAAAGATAAGTGTAACGGCTGTGGAGAGTGCCGAAGCGCTTGTTATATTGGCTCTGTGACTCTTAACCTGACTCAGCAATAAACGTTTGGCTTCGTATGGCGCGAACCAATGAGAAGACTTTGGTTGAGCGATAGACGAGTCGTCTTACGATACCTAAAGACATAAATAGAAAAGGGTCCGTACTCCTAAGGAAGCGGACCCTTTTTAATTCTTATTGAAGTTATTCGAGCAAAGCGACCTAAAGCCAGTTGGCTTATGCGCGTTTTTGCTTGTTTCTATGAATAACGTTACTCAGTGATAGTTCAGTCTTTGCTTTACAGATACAAGGCAATATTTCATTACCTTGCGTGTAAGCCATAGCAAAACCAACGTACTCGACCTCACCAGAATCCAACGTGCAGCGGCAAGCGCCACAGTGACCATCTCGGCAGTTGTATTCTGGCTCTAACCCAGCTTGTTCCATTGTTTCCAACAGAGTGTTTGAAGGGTTAGATTCAATCGAAGTCAGCTTGTTGATTTTGATTGTTGGCATTACAGCTCAAATCCTTCAAAGTCGTCAGCTTTTACTTCATTGTCGATTTGACCAACTAGGTAAGAACTGATTTCAGCTTCTTGTGGAGCAACTTGTACGTTATCTGAAGATAACCATGCGTTGATCCATGGGATTGGGTTCGACGTTGCTTCTGGGTAAGCAGTACCTAAGCCAACCGCTTGCATACGGATGTTGGTAATGTATTCAACGTATTGGCAAAGAATGTCTTTGTTTAGACCTATCATAGAGCCATCTTTGAATAGGTATTCTGCCCACTCTTTCTCTTGCTCGGCTGCTTCTTTGAATAGGTCAAAACACTCTTGCTTGCACTCTTCAGCGATTTGCATGAATGCGAAGTCGTCTTGACCGTTACGTAGCAAGTTGATCATGTGCTGAGTACCAGTTAGGTGAAGCGCTTCATCACGAGCGATTAGCTTGATGATTTTAGCGTTACCTTCCATTAGCTCACGCTCAGCGAATGCAAATGAACATGCAAAGCTCACGTAGAAACGGATTGCTTCTAGTGCGTTTACAGACATTAGGCATAGGTAAAGTTTCTTCTTCAGGTCATGAAGTGAAATCTTAACGTCTTCGCCGTTGATGCTGTGGTTGCCTTCGCCGTAGCGATGGTAGTCTGCCGTTAGCTTGATCAAATCGTCGTAGTAAAACGCGATGTCTTTCGCACGCTTCAGAATCTCTTCGTTTTCAACGATGTCGTCGAATACTACGCCTGGATCATTCACGATGTTACGGATGATGTGCGTGTAAGAACGAGAGTGAATCGTTTCAGAGAAAGACCAAGTTTCAATCCAAGTTTCCACTTCTGGTAGAGATACCAATGGAAGCAGGGCAACGTTAGGGCTGCGGCCTTGGATAGAATCTAGAAGCGTTTGGTACTTCAAGTTAGAGATGAAGATGTGCTTTTCATGATCAGGTAGCTTGTTGTAGTCGATACGGTCGCTAGACACGTCTACTTCTTCTGGACGCCAGAAGAAAGAAAGCTGCTTCTCGATAAGCTTTTCGAAGATCTCGAATTTTTGTTGGTCATAACGTGCAACGTTTACCGACTGACCTAAGAACATTGGTTCTTTTAGTTGATCATTTTTTTTCTGAGAAAAAGTACTGTAAGCCATAAATGCCTCAAATCCTTTAAAGATCCGTAATAAAACGGACCCTGTTAATGCTTTAAACCCAGAGAAGATAACTTCTCTGGGGTCTTAATGTTTATTGCAGTTTATATCTTACAACCGCCGCCTTCACAATCTTCTTCCGGCACTTGAACTGCATCGCCTTGGTCGTCTTTAGCACCATCACGAGTGTTATGGTAGTAAAGCGTCTTAACACCGTACTTGTACGCTGTTAGTAGGTCTTGAAGCAGTTGCTTCATTGGTACTTTACCGCTGCCGTAAATACTTGGATCATAGTTAGTGTTTGCAGAGATAGCTTGGTCAACGAATTTTTGCATGATACCTACTAGGTGCAGGTAACCATCGTTAGAACCAATGTTCCAAAGCAGCTCGTAGTTCTCTTTAAGATTTAGGAAATCAGGAACTACTTGCTTCAGGATGCCATCTTTCGATGCTTTCACTGAGACATAGCCACGTGGTGGCTCGATACCGTTAGTTGCGTTCGAGATTTGAGACGATGTCTCAGAAGGCATAAGTGCTGTTAGCGTAGAGTTACGCAGACCGTGCTCCATGATCTCTTCACGTAGAGAATCCCAATCGTAGTGCAATGGCTCTTCACATACTAAGTCGATATCCTTTTTGTAAGTATCGATTGGCAGTAGGCCTTTCGCGTAGTTGGTCTCGTGGAAAGATGGGCAACGACCTTGCTCTTTCGCTAAGTCAACAGATGCTTTTAGCAAGTGGTATTGAATTGCTTCAAATGTGCGGTGAGTCAGGCCATTTGCACTGCCGTCAGAGTACTTAACACCATTTTTAGCTAGGTAGTATGCGTAGTTGATTACACCCACACCTAAAGTACGGCGGTTCATTGTTGACTTGTATGCAGCTGGAAGCGGGTAGTCTTGGTAGTCAAGGAGCGCATCTAGGGCACGAACAACCAATTCAGAAAGCTCTGCTAGGTCATCAAGCTCGTTGATTGCACCAAGGTTGAATGCTGAAAGCGTACATAATGCAATTTCGCCTTCGTTATCTTCTACGTTAGAAAGCGGCTTAGTTGGTAGCGCGATTTCTAAACATAGGTTCGATTGACGAACTGGTGCTACCTCAGAATCAAACGGGCTGTGTGTATTACAGTGGTCAACGTTCTGAATGTAGATACGACCAGTAGAAGCACGCTCTTGCATTAGCAGAGAGAATAGCTCAACGGCTTTGACTGTTTCGCGTTTTACTGAAGGATCGTTTTCATACTTAACGTATAGCTCTTCAAAACGGTCTTGATTTTCGAAGAACGCATCGTAAAGGCCTGGTACGTCTGACGGAGAGAACAGACTGATGTTGCCACCTTGCACAAGTCGAGAGTACATAAGCTTGTTCAGCTGCACACCGTAGTCCATATGACGAACACGATTCTCTTCAACACCGCGGTTGTTTTTCAGTACTAATAGAGACTGAACTTCACCGTGCCATAGTGGGTAGAACACAGTTGCTGCACCACCACGAACACCACCTTGAGAACAACATTTCACTGCTGTTTGGAAGTACTTGTAGAAAGGGATACAGCCAGTGTGGAACGCTTCACCATTGCGGATCTCAGAACCAATCGCACGAATACGACCTGCGTTAATACCAATACCAGCACGTTGCGACACGTAACGAACAATTGAGCTTGCTGTTGCGTTGATTGAATCTAGGCTGTCACCACATTCGATCAGTACACAAGAACTGAATTGACGAGTAGGTGTACGTACACCAGACATGATCGGTGTAGGTAGAGAAATCTTAAACGTAGATGATGCATCGTAAAAACGTTTGATGTAATCAAGACGAGTCGATTTTGGGTATTTAGCGAATAGACACGCAGCAACTAGGATGTAAAGGAACTGAGCACTCTCGTAGATTTCTTTTGTTACGCGGTTTTGCACGAAGTATTTACCTTCAAGCTGCTTAACTGCTGCATAAGAAAAGTCTAAGTCACGTTTGTGGTCGATATACTCGTCAAGCTCGTCGAACTCAGCTTTCGTGTAGTCTTCCATTAGGTGTTTATCGTACTTACCCATATCAACCAGTTTTGCCACGTGGTCATAAAGCGCAGGCGGCTCGTATTCACCGTATGCTTTTTTACGTAGGTGGAATACTGACAGGCGTGCTGCTAGATATTGATAATCAGGAGTCTCTTCAGAGATTAAATCCGCTGCTGACTTGATGATTGTTTCATGAATGTCAGTTGTGGTGATGCCATTGTAAAACTGAATGTGAGCTTTCAATTCTACTTGTGATACAGAAACATTGTGCAAGCCTTCAGCTGCCCATGTGATCACGCGATGGATCTTCTCTAGATCGATAGTTTCTTTGCGCCCGTTACGCTTGGTAACAGTAAGTTGTTGGTTCATTCTGCTTAATTTCCCTAACAAAACTGAACAAGGCCGTGTTTTTGTGTGTTTCTGTGTAATTTTTGTAAATTACGTTCCGGCCTTGTGATCTTGGTCTACCCATACATTGTAGTTCAAACACAACATATAGGGGTCATTTGTTTGTTGGGTTACAAGATAGTGCTACATCCGATATTTTTCAAGGTAAAGAAATTGGAGTGCTTGTGGATAAGTGGTGGATTGAAAAAAAACTGTAAGTAACCACTAACTGATGAAGTTAGATGCGACTTGATTGTATAAAATTCGGTTTTTCATGATGCTTTATTTTTGCTCGCCCATAAAAAAAAATCCCTTGATCTTTGAGCAAAATAGGCGACGGATTTTAGACGATTAAATTTAAATCGAGGTGGTCAAAATGGAAGCTAGCGCACGAAATTTAGACTGAAAAAAGTCGCAAACTTATGTTAATTGCAACCTTTTTCGTGAGCCTATTTGCTAAATAATTTTACGGTTGGGGTGTCGATATTTTTTAGGCGAAATTTTGGGTGTGAACGATGTAGTTAACGTCCACATTTATCCCTAAACGGTAAGTGTCCGTTAATGGGTTGTAGTGCAGCCCTGTAATCCCTAGTTCTTGCAGCGGTGTGTTATCAATCATCTTGATAAGTTCAGCAGGGCGAATGAACTTCTCGTGCTCATGAGTGCCCTTTGGAACGATCTTTAATAGCTTCTCCGCACCAACAATTGCAAACAAGTAAGATTTGAAATTCCGGTTCAAGGTAGAAAAGAATACGTGGCCGCCAGGTTTCACTAACTTTGAACATGCGTTAATCACCGATTGTGGGTCAGGCACATGCTCTAACATTTCCATACAAGTCACCACATCGTAAGTTTGTGGGTTTTCTTCTGCGTGGTCTTCGATTGTGCTCTGAATGTAATCTAGCTTGGTACCGGTTTCTAATGCATGCAAGCGAGCTACTTCAAGCGGCTCTGTACCCATGTCTAGACCTGTCACTACTGCGCCTTCAACGGCCATGCTTTCAGCCAAAATGCCACCGCCGCAGCCAACATCGAGTACTTTCTTGCCAAACAGGCCTTCGGTTTTCTCTAGTACATAATTTAGGCGAAGTGGGTTGATCTGATGTAATGGCTTAAACTCGCCTTCTAGATCCCACCAGCGTGATGCCATGTCTTCGAATTTCTTGATTTCTGCTGGGTCTACATTCTGTGATTTAGTCATAATCGGGCATTTCCAAGTTAAATAATGCATCCATGAAATTGCAGGCATTATAGCTTGCCTTTTCGCCTTGACCAGAAGATCTACAATTTTGCTAATTTATTGGGTGTAAAGTGACCATGTTTCAGCGAGATATGACGCGGAGGTGCAATTTCTCATCAATTGATTGGCTACAAGGGTCACAAGATGGTAAAAGGAGAGGGAAAGTGATGCCTCCGTAGGTAAATTTGTGTTATATTTTTCGGTCTTATACGTATTCAAAAATACGATCTGACTATAGAGGGAAAATGGCTCTATGAGCGATCTAGCGAAAGAGATCACGCCCGTAAATATTGAAGATGAGCTTAGAGGTTCATACCTAGACTACGCGATGTCCGTCATCGTTGGTCGTGCCCTTCCAGATGTGCGTGATGGCCTAAAGCCTGTACACCGCCGCGTTTTGTTCGCGATGAATGTACTAGGTAATGATTGGAACAAACCATATAAAAAGTCTGCTCGTGTAGTAGGTGATGTAATCGGTAAATACCACCCGCATGGTGATAGTGCGGTATACGATACGATTGTTCGTATGGCTCAACCGTTCTCACTGCGTTATATGCTAGTTGATGGCCAAGGTAACTTTGGTTCTATCGATGGCGACTCCGCGGCTGCAATGCGTTATACCGAAGTTCGTATGGCGAAAATTGCTCACGAGCTCCTGGCTGACCTTGATAAGGAAACTGTGGATTACGTACCGAACTACGATGGTACAGAGCAAATTCCAGCAGTACTTCCTACAAAAATTCCTAATCTATTGGTAAACGGTGCTTCTGGTATCGCAGTAGGTATGGCTACTAACATCCCACCCCACAACCTTGGTGAAGTTGTTGATGGCTGTTTAGCATTTATCAATAATGAAGATATTACTATTGATGAGCTAATGGACTATATCCCTGGTCCTGATTTCCCGACAGCAGCACTTATCAGTGGTCGTAAAGGCATCGTTGATGCTTATAAGACTGGCCGCGGTAAAGTTTACATGCGTTCAAAAGCGAATATTGAAGTAGAAAATAATGGTAAAGAAACCATTATCGTTACTGAAATTCCTTACCAAGTAAACAAAGCTCGTTTGATTGAGAAGATAGCTGAACTGGTTAAAGATAAGAAAGTTGAAGGCATCAGTGCTCTACGTGACGAATCTGATAAAGATGGTATGCGTATTGTTATTGAATGTAAGCGTGATGCTGTAGGTGAAGTTGTTCTGAACAACCTTTACTCACAGACTCAACTGCAAACGACTTTCGGCATCAACATGGTTGCGTTGAACAACGGTCAACCACAGTTGTTCAACATCAAAGATATGCTTAAGTGCTTCGTAGACCACCGTCGCGAAGTAGTGACTCGTCGTACTATCTTTGAGCTGAAGAAAGCGCGTGACCGTGCACACATCCTTGAAGCACTGTCTCTAGCACTGGCTAACATCGATGAAATCATCGAGCTTATCCGTAACGCTCCAACACCAGCTGAAGCAAAAGCTGGCTTAGTGGCGCGCGGATGGGATCTTGGTAACGTTGCTTCCATGCTTGAACGTGCTGGTACTGATGCGGCTCGTCCTGATTGGTTGGAAGACCAATACGGCATCCGCGATGGCCAATACTTCCTAACGGAAACACAAGCACAAGCTATTCTAGAACTTCGTCTTCACCGCCTAACTGGCCTTGAGCACGAGAAGATTCTAGATGAGTACAAAGCACTTCTAGAAGAAATCGCTGAGCTAATGCATATCCTTGCAAGCACTGAGCGTTTGATGGAAGTTATCCGTGAAGAACTTGAAGCGGTACGTGAAATCTATGGCGACGAACGTCGAACAGAAATCACAACGGCAGTTCATGATATCGACATGGAAGAGCTGATTGCTCAAGAAGACGTTGTAGTAACGCTTTCTAACGCAGGTTACGTTAAGTACCAAATCCTAAGCGATTACGAATCCCAGCATCGTGGTGGTAAAGGTAAGAGTGCTACTAAGATGAAAGATGAGGATTACATTGAGCGTCTGCTTGTCGCTAATACTCATGATAACATCTTATGTTTCTCTACACGTGGTAAGACATACCGTCTGAAAGTTTACCAACTACCGTTAGCAAGTCGCACAGCTCGTGGTAAGCCTATCATTAACATTCTTCCTCTAGAAGAAGGTGAGCGTATTACGGCTATTCTGCGTGTTTCTGAGTTCTCTAGCGAGAAATTCATCTTCATGGCAACAGGCGACGGTACTGTTAAAAAGACACCTCTGGATCAATTCGCAAACGTACGTGCTAATGGCCTAATTGCTGTTAATTTACGCGACGACGATTCATTGATTGGCGTTGATATTACTAATGGTGATAGCGACATTATGCTGTTCTCTCAATCGGGCAAGGTTGTCCGCTTTAATGAGGACAAAGTACGAGCAATGGGTCGTACTGCCTCTGGTGTTCGTGGTATGAAGCTTCCAGAAAACGATCAAGTGGTTTCATTGATTGTTCCTTCAAATGAAGGCGATATCTTAACTGTGACGCAAAACGGTTACGGTAAGCGTACTGAACTAGCTGAATACCCAACGAAAGGTCGTGCAACTCAAGGTGTAGTATCTATCAAAGTCTCTGAACGTAATGGCCCGGTTGTTGGTGCGGTTCAAGTTGAAGAAGGCGATGAGATGATGATGATCACTGACGCAGGTACATTGGTACGTACTTACGTCGCGGAAGTAAGCCAAGTCGGTCGTAACACTCAAGGTGTAACACTGATTCGTACTGCTGGAGACGAGAATGTTGTAGGTCTACAACGTATCGACGAAGTAGAAGAAGCTGAGATTGTCGAAGGCGAAGCTGAAGAAGCAAATGCTGAAACTATCAACGCTGAAGTTGCAGAATCAAGTGAAGAGCAAGCATCAGATGCTTCTGACTCTGAAAGTGATAGCGAACAAGACTCTGAGTAATCTCGATTACGCTAAGTAATTAAGTTTACCATTGAAAAAACCGAGCCTAAGTGCTCGGTTTTTTATTACCTGTTATTTGTGGATAATCGTTAAATACCAATAGCTATACCTTGATCAAGTTTGCTTTGTGGTGAAAGAGGTAGAGTGAATGGGCGGATAAAAAGGGAGAGTAAAATGGATATCTGGTTACTGGCTGCTTTGTTATTGATGAGCCTGTTTTTGGTGGTGATCGTTGTTGCCGCGAACAACAATGGCAGTCATCTAAAAGGCAATGTGATGATTTCATTTACTGCAGTGGCTTTGAGTGTGCTTGTCTGGTCTCAACTGAAACAAGAGTTACCTCAACTTCCTTTGGATGATAGCAATAGTTACACAGCAACAGATTTCAAAGATGAGCTTCAGCAAAGCCTTAAGCAAGACCCAAATCAATCCGGTTTGTGGTTTAAGCTTGGTGGTGTGTATATGCAGAAAGGAGAGTTTGATGCAGCGTTCACCTGTTACGACTACGCGATTCGATTAGATCCTCAAGCACCTTCTGGACTCTATGCAGCCAAAGCAACGGCACTTTACTATCTTAGTTCTCAAGCGATGAGCGATGACGTGAATGCGTTATTGGATCACTCAATGCAGCTTGATCCAAACGATCGGACTGCATTAATGCTGATTGCGACCGATCACTTCATTAGCATGCGCTATCAACAAGCGATTGATGCGTGGACTCAAATTCTCGATTCCAATCAAAAGGGGATTGATCGCGTTTCTATAATCCATTCGATCAACCAAGCCAAACAGATGATCCGTTAAGCTTGGCTAATTGCTAAAGTAGCGATCTTACTTAAGAGCTCATTTCGAAGACTATTGGTTTTCCTGCATTTCTATTAAGCCACCAGCATTGTGGATTTGAGTAAATCCTTGAGCGCGCAAGAATTGATAAGCTTGCCCTGAACGATTGCCACTGCGGCAATACAACACGATTGGTTGGTCTTTATCTATCTTAGCAAAGTGAGTAGCCACTTCAGAAAGAGGGTAGTTGATGGCGTTGTCTAGATGCCCTTGTTCGAACTCTGCAGGTGTTCTGACATCAACAACTAATGCGCCTTTCTCTATTAACTCCCACCCTGTCTCTGCGCGCTCTGATGCGTGAACGCCTGAACAGAGTAGTGCAATGCATAATGCTGAAAGCGAAAGTAAGGTCTTCATTGTTGACTCCTTTAATTAGCAAACGGTCATTGGAAAGTAGGTATTGATTTGAATGCTTCAAACCTAAAACTGAATATTTAAAACAGAAAAACCAGCCACACAACAATAGTGTGACTGGTTTTTACTTAATGGTCTAATTGAAGAAACTAGTATTCGTAGTTGGCTTCACGCTTTTCAGCTTGCTCTTCCCATTTAGGAACAACCGTGTCTAAGAAGTGTTGTTTCTCAGCGTTCATCTTATCCATGTCCATTCCAAGCGCTTTTTGAGCCGCTTCTTTTGTCGAGATATCTGGAATTTCGATTGGATCGGTGATGCCTTTCTTCGCCAGTAGACGAACAATCTTAGTTCGAGCATCCGCTGCACGGTCAACGGCAGTACCTAGCACTTCTAGAGCGATTTCAGGTGCATGCATATGAATGCCGTGAGATGCAATAGCGTAGTCCCAACGCCATTGAGCGTGACGGATATCCAGTAGGATCGGCTCCATCTCTTGCTCTGTCGCACCCGCTTCCCATGCCGCGCCTGCTTCAAAGTGAGCGGCTACGATTTGCTTCTCAGCAGTCAGTTTCATGTTCAGAACTTGCGCTTTACGGCTTGATACGATGTTACGCATGGTTTCTTTCGATTGAGTGTGACAGTTTGCACACGTATCTTCGAAGCGGTCGAATGGGTTACCCACTTTATGGTCGGTATAAACGGTGCCATCTTCTTTAGTCACTTTCGGCATATGACAGTCAGCACAAACGACTTTGTTTTTACCGTGGATACCTTCACGCCATGTTTCGAAACCAGGGTGCTGCGCTTTTAGCATTGGCGCTTTCGATACTTTATGCGTCCAATCTTTAAAGTTGATCGCGTCATAGTAACGTTCCATATCGCCGACGGTTGTACCTTGGTCCCAAGGGAATTTCACGCCTTTGGTTGGCCCAGTGAAGTAGTATTCGACATGACATTGGGCGCAAACAGAAGCCTGTTGGTCTAAACGGCTTTGATCATCAAACTTTTTACCAATTGTTTCAAATGCACGTTCAACATAAGGACGAGTCACCTTCAGTGCTGGTTCACCATTTTTAAAGCCTTCGCTTTGGGTATCGTGACAGTCTGAACAGCCAATAGGGTTAATGATCTCGTTACCAAGACGCGCCCACTTACCTTCGAAATAACCATCTTCGCCACGCTCTTCGATAACACGTGCTACGTCAGGGCTCTTACAGCTCCAACACGCCATTGGCATTGGGCCTGAACTTTCGTCCGTTGGGCCGCCAGTACGAAGCGTTTGTCTTACATCGTCAATCGCATAAAAGTGACCACGCGCTTTGTTGTAATCTTTTGCGAAGCCGTAGCCAGCCCACATGATGACCATGTTGGGATCTTCTTTTAGCGCATCTTCAATAGTTTCACTTTCTGACGTTTGTCTCCATGAATGATATTGATCTGGGTGGTTTTGCTCGAACTGGTCGTTACGAGGATCGCCAATTTCTTTTTGTTCAGACGCAGCAAAACTGGTCGCGCTTGCTAGTGATGCGCTAACCATTAATAGTGCTGTGACCGAATTACGTATCCAATGCTTTTTCACAGTGATATCTCCAATATACTGATTCTTATACCAAGCGTTGTGAGTTTGCTATTCAAATTAAGAACTGGAGAATTCCTGTTTATATTAATTCATAAACAAACACATTTTGTTACGTGTTGGATATAGCTTGTCTTAGATCAATTAACGGTAGTGACTTCAATCACGTTGAAGTTTATATACCCCTAAAGAGGTATTGGTGGTTAGTGGTATTAAAATTCAATTGAGAATTATTATCATATATAACAATCAATTACCTAGATTGACCATGATATAAATAGGGTGATTGCGTTCACAGATTAACCCATCCAAATTTCGTATTACCTAATTAGAGGTATATTCTAACTATAGAAAGCGTTGTGGCTTATCCAAAATAAGAATTGATATCATTTAAGCGGTAATAATATCGTTTAAGGGTACTTTTGTTTAACCGGAATATTATTTAGTTGAGAGTTAAATAATGCCGGTATAAGGAAAGGATAAAATGGGCAATATTAAATTGGCCATAGTCATAATGCTTAAATCCCTTCTAGCATTCTGCCTCTATGGTTATTCCATTCATGCTGTTGCTGAGCCTGCTGTTACGCCAGTAGGAGAATCAACAAGACATGAAATCGAATTAATCCGTGACAAAGACTACAAGTGTGTTCAGTGCCATAAAGATTCAAAAGAAACGGTATTGGGTTCACATGGTGAAAGTGCACACGCTTTGCTTGGCCGTGAAGTAAATTGTACCGACTGTCATAGTTCTATTAGCCCCGATCACCGCGAAGGCGCGCCTAAAGTGGTGAAGTATCGTGAGGCTCAATCACAACCAGGGACCGACAAGGTTTTCCTCGATCCTAGCTTAATTTTAGATGCCAATAGCCAATGTATCGATTGTCACAAGCCTGATGATCTGCGCGAAGCGAGTTGGACCCACGACGTTCACGCACAAAATTTAACGTGTTCAAACTGCCATGATGTTCATGCGACAGAAGCAAAGGTGTTGGGCTTAGATAAGAAGCAAACCATTAAGCTGTGTGTGGATTGCCATTCAGACTTCAACCAGAAGAAAGAAGGGGAGTAATCTATGAGCTGCTCAAGAAGAAACTTTTTAGCTGGCGCGGGTGCCGTTATTTTTACCACAGGTGTTGCAGGAACGGCGGCGGTAACAAGCCGTAAAACGTTGGCCAATGTTCAAGAGGATGGGGCTAAACGTTATGGAATGATTCATGACGAAACCGCGTGCATTGGTTGTACCGCTTGTACAGAAGCTTGTCGTGAAGTAAACAAAGTGCCTGAAGGTGTATCGCGCTTAGAGATCATTAAGAGCGAACCTCAAGGCGAATATCCAAATGTTGATTACCGTTTTACCCGTAACTCTTGCCAACATTGTGATAATGCTCCGTGTGTGATGGTTTGCCCAACGGGTGCGGCCTATAAAGATGAGAAAACCGGTATTGTTGACGTGCACAAAGAGAAGTGTGTGGGTTGTGGTTACTGCTTATTAGCTTGCCCATATCAAGTGCGCTTTTTCCACCCAGAGAATAAATCCGCTGATAAATGTAACTTCTGCCGTGACACTAACTTGGCTCAAGGGAAGTTACCTGCTTGTGTTGAATCTTGCCCAACCAATGCGCTGATATTTGGCGACCTGAACGATCCTAAGAGTGAGATAAACGAGGTGCTTCAATCGGAAGTGGTTTACAGAGATAAAGCCTACCTAGGGACTCAGCCAAAACTCTATAAAGTGCCACACCAAAAAGGGGAGATCTGATTATGAGTGCATGGGACACAGCTTTTCAGTCTGGTACCGTGGTATGGGACTGGATTATAGCTATCTATCTATTTCTCGCGGGGATGTCGGCGGGCGCCGTAATGATCTCCATTTACCTAAAACGTAAGGTCATTGAAGGCGATCCTGCTCATAATGGTGTGTTAAAGGCGACCGCTTTTCTTGCGCCATTTGGGATCATCTCAGGCCTACTGATCTTGGTTTTCCACCTGACAAAACCGTTATCTTTTTGGAAGATCATGATCTTCTATAATCCAACGTCTGTGATGTCGATGGGGGTGATCTTATTCCAAGTGTATATGGTGATCTTATTTCTTTGGATCGGCATTATATTTAGAGATCAAATCGTCGTATTTTTAAATGACCAAACATGGTTAAAAGGGCGACTCGATTTCGTCGGTATCTGGGTTGGAAAATTAGAAGTGTTTGAGAATGCTTTGGAAGTATTCTTAGCTGTTCTTGCTCTAATGCTTGCCGCTTATACCGGATTCTTGCTTTCAGCTTTAAATACTTTCCCACTATTGAATAACCCCGTGCTGCCGATTTTGTTCTTATTCTCGAGCTTATCTTCGGGAGCGGCGGCGTGTATTTTATTTGGTGTGTTGGTCTTTAAAGAATCACCTCATAGCCCGACTATTTCATGGATTCACGGATTCGAACGTCCGGTCGTGATGTTTGAGTTGTTTGTTCTTATTACTTTCTTTACTGGGCTTATCTTCGCTGGTGGCCAAAGTGAGCAAGCCGTATGGAACGCAATCGGCAGTGGTTTCTGGGCAAGTTGGTTCTGGTACGGCGTTATCGGTGTTGGCATGGTTCTACCATTGTTGCTGAATGCCGTTACACCAACCTCGATCCGCCATAGCTCGGTGTATATTTTCTCGGTGACTTCACTAAGCCTAATGGGCGTATTAATGCTGCGAACTTTTGTCCTTTATGCAGGGCAGTTAACGATAGCTTAATTTCGCGCAAGTTAATGAGTAAGTAGATGTTGGATACTGGGCATCTGCTTACTTGGCTTCTGTTTATTGGAACAGTATAAGCGAACAATTGTTTAACTTGGCTCTGCTCCGGTAGAGTCTTATTGAGGTGATATGGTCGGTTCTTTGGGGCTGTTTAGTTTGGTGTTGGTTGCTGTACTCAGCAGCATTATTGGTGTGCATTCGTTTTACCAAATGCTAAATAAACGGACGCAAAATCTAGGTTTAATCCGCAGTTTCTCTCTTTCAAGTGCGCTGTTTTCTCTCACTTCTGTCGCATTGCTTGGCTATGCCTTTGTCAGTGATGACTTCTCTATCTTATACGTCGCTGAACATTCAAATACTCAATTACCCTCATTTTTTAAGCTAGCGGCCGTATGGGCTGGCCATGAAGGTTCCTTGTTATTTTGGGTACTGACGATCAGCGTCTGGTCTGGTGTTATCGCCTTACAAAAACACTATTCAAATGAATACCAAAGCCGAGTGCTGTGGGTGATGAATCTGCTACTCGCGATATTTGCTTGGTTCACCTTGTTCGCATCAAACCCATTTGAAATGAACTCGACGTTGCCGCTAGAAGGGCGTGACCTTAACCCAATGTTGCAAGATGTTGGTCTGATCTTTCACCCGCCTTTACTTTACCTTGGTTATGTCGGGTTTTCTGTAGTGCTGGCATTTGCAGTTGCCGCTTTGCTGGTTGATCCAATTGAATTTGATTGGGTTGCTCATTGTCGCAGTTGGTGTCTAGTCGCTTGGATCTTTTTAACCGCAGGGATCATTCTTGGCTCTTGGTGGGCGTATTACGAATTAGGTTGGGGCGGCTGGTGGTTCTGGGATCCGGTTGAAAATGCGAGCTTGTTGCCGTGGCTTACTTCGACCGCTTTACTGCACAGCCTAGGCGTTGCAAAGGGCAAACAACAGTTACTGAAATGGTCTCTCAGTCTCGCTTTCATTACGTTTTGTTTGAGTATATTAGGCACCTTTATTGTTCGTTCTGGCGTACTCACATCGGTACACGCTTTTGCAGTCGACCCAACCAAAGGGATCGCACTGCTGCTTATATTAGTTCTGGTGCTGGTGAGTTCATTTTCTCTGCTTATCGTCAGAGGAGAGTCTTTTGAATCTAATCCGATTACCAGCTTCGCCAGCAAAAGCTTTTTGAGCTTAGTCGCGGTGCTTATTTTTGTTCTGGCGACTGCTGTCGTGGTGTTCGGAACATTTTATCCAATGGTATTTGAATTGCTTGGCCTAGGAAACATCTCGGTCGGCGCACCTTACTTTAATCTATTGATTGCACCTTTGGCTTTGCTTGCGTTAGCCGTCGTCGGCTTAGCCCCTTTGTTGAGCATTAAGCCTCAAGCGTCGAAAGGCGTTATGATGCTGATCGCTTTAGTATCGATTGGTCTCGGGTTCGCCTGTTACGCTTGGCAAGTAGAGAAGATCCTAGTGATGGCTCTGATGACATGGTCACTCGCATTTTGGGTTTTACTCACTCATGTGTATGGCTTGGTGGTAACGCGCAGTTCCAAGTTCCAACGCAAAGTCTGGGTGATGACCTTTGCTCATGTTGGGGTAGCAGTGTTAGCGGTCGGTGCTGCCATGAATAGCTACCACTCGTTTGAGCGCAGCTATAAGTTAAGCCCGAGCGTAGAAGTCGAATTCATGGATTGGGCGCTTTCTCATCGTGATACTGAGCTGTATGTCGCTTCAAACTTTACTGCAGAAAAAGCGATACTCAGCCTAGAGTCTGGCGAGCAAAGTTTTTCTATTTCGCCGGAAAGAAGGCATTACCAAGTTCGAGTCATGAACATGAGTGAGCCCGCAATGAAATGGTTCTGGCATGGTGATGTTTATATCACCATGGGCGAGAAAGTCGATTCCACCGCTTACGCATTTCGTGTTCAGTATAAGGCGTATGCGCGCTGGATCTGGTTTGGTGGACTGTTCTCCATTATCGGCGCTTTACTCTCATTGACTCATCGTAAAAAGAAAACCGTTAAGGCGTCACAGTATGCATACCAGCGTTCGTAACAAGCTAATTAGTCTAATTGCCTTAGCATTGATTGTGGTGCTGGGGTTTGTCTTTGCGCTTGATAATAAGCAGCAATCGACCATTGTGTCTGAACAACAAAGGGCATTTCCAGAATTTACATCGAGTGCGTTAGTAAATAGTGAAGGCGTCAGTGGTCAGCAGAAAGTTACGCTTACTGATGTCACGCAGCATCCTTATCAACTGGTTAATGTGTGGGCTTCTTGGTGTGTGATATGTAAAACCGAACATTCATTTTTGCTTCAACTTCACGATAAAGGCATTCCCATCGTCGGGCTTAATTATCGAGATAACTCTGGGGCTGCGATTAACGTGTTATCGAATGCTGGCAACCCGTACTCAACCGTGATCAGTGACCCGCAAGGTAAGTTAGCGTTAGAGTTGGGCGTAATCGGCACACCTGAAACGTATTTGGTCGATGCTGATGGCCAGATCATTAAAAAGCTATCGGGCGTGATTAATGAAACGGTATGGAAAGATGAGCTTGCGATGTATTTTGATGGTGTGAATGGATGATGAAGTCTCTAATACAAACGTTGTTTATGCTGTCAGCTCTTTTAGTGATTAGCCTTCCGACCATGGCTGAAGACCTGTTTACTGCCAGTAATAAAGATACGAGTATTCAAGTTGAACTGTTTGAGTTTGACAACTCAGAACAGCAGCAGCGAGCTATTTCCTTGGCAAAAAG
The DNA here is from genome assembly GCF_000972265.1 of Vibrio sp. ECSMB14106. Lineage (NCBI taxonomy): Bacteria > Pseudomonadati > Pseudomonadota > Gammaproteobacteria > Vibrionales > Vibrionaceae > Vibrio > Vibrio sp. ECSMB14106. The sequence continues at coordinate 343,241 of NZ_LAUM01000001.1, forward strand.
ACTACGTTGTCCGCAATGTCAGAATCAAAACCTTATTGAGTCGAATTCTCCCATCGCAAAAGATTTACGTCTTGTTGTGTTCAATAGGGTAAAAGCTGGAGAGAGTGATCGTGAAATTACTCAATATATGACGGAAAGGTTTGGTGAATTTGTACTTTATAAGCCGGCAATGAACGCTTCAAACTTATTACTTTGGCTACTACCCAGTCTATTATTCCTCTTGTTTATATATCTATCAGTAAAAAGTGTTAGAAAGAGCTCATAAAAGTCATGTATTATTGTTTACCAATTGACCTGTATTTTGTAACATTAAAAATTATAAAGGCTAAGCACTGTTATATAAGGATGTATTCGTGGATAACGTAATCTCAAATCTAAAAAAAGAGTTCCATACCCATGTCCAAGCAGATAAATGGGGCGAAAAATACAGTGCCAAGTCAAGTGTATCTACTTTGACCCCGGAAGAGTTGACCGAATTGCAAAACGCCTGGGTTCAATTAGTCATCTGGAAGCAAACACAAGTTGGTTGATAAGCGGTCAAGGTATAACTACAGTTTTAGTCAACCACTACAATTAAACTTATTTATAACCCATATTGGTCACGCCAATGTGGGTTTTTTTCTTATGTGAACATTTATTGTTATAACATAACAATTTTTTGCCTGTTCGATCTTGAAAAAAATTGTTAACAGCCTCATAGTGTCTATCATTAGATAGTTCGCTACAAAATATTGCCTAGACATATAATGTAGTGTTGTTAAATACATCGAATTTTCAAGTGAGTATAGCTATGGCGGAAGTGCGTGCCAGAATAGATTTCAAAGTAGGGGTAACAAGCAGTATTGATGCTGAGCTTCTGTCTTTTCATGGTTTGAAAACAGATAAAGAGCATGTTGCTGTGATATTTAAGTCAGCAGATAAGACACAAGACATACCTCTTGTTCGCATGCATTCTGAGTGTCTTACTGGTGATGTTTTCCATTCATCTCGCTGTGACTGTGGTGAGCAGTTAGACGAAACCATAAGGATTATGGGTGAAACGGGTGGCGTGATTCTTTATTTACGCCAAGAAGGACGCGGTATTGGTTTGTATAACAAAATTGATGCTTACCGTCTTCAAAGTGAAGGAATGAACACGTATGAAGCAAATAATCACCTAGGCTTTGGTGATGATTTGCGTGATTTTACAGAAGCAGCTGAAATGCTACGAGCTTTAGGCACCACTAAAATCCGTTTGCTGACCAATAACCCTAAGAAGATCAATGAGCTTAGATCTTTTGGTATTGAGATTGAAGAAGTGGTAAAGACCTCTGCCCATATAAAGTCGGGGAACGAAAGCTACCTCAAGGCAAAAGTCTCACACGGAAAACATAATTTGGATATCTGACTCGTCTCTTTGTTGCGTAAAACACAAAAATGTTTAAAGACCTCACCTTCGTGAGGTTTTTTTGTATTTATCTTGCAATAAAATTGTAAGTTTGTATTATTTTAATCCGTAGTGTAAATGATAATAGTTTGCACTATTACTACGAATAATAATTTAAAGCTCAACAAGGATGCTTCATGACCATTAAATCTTTAGTGACAAAAGCCGTAACTTCGTCACTCATTTTTGCCTCTGCTTCTTCTTTCGCAGCAGTAACTCAAGATCAAGTTGTAGAACATTACGCAGATATCGCGCATGCAGTGTTTGCCGATTCAGTAGTTACAGCAAAAGCGTTGAACTCTTCTATTGATACCTTCTTAGCTTCTCCTTCTGCTGGTAACTTCGAACAAGTCAAACAAGCTTGGCTGGAGTCTCGTGTTCCTTACCAACAATCTGAAGTGTTCCGCTTTGGTAACGTTATTGTTGATGATTGGGAAGGCCAACTAAACGCATGGCCACTAGATGAAGGCCTGATCGATTACGTTTCTTCTGATTACCAATATGAGCTTGGTAACGAAGGCGCTAGCGCAAACATCGTGGCAAACAAGACTTTTCAAATTGGTCAGACGACTGTTGATGCAACGAACATTACCCCTGAGCTAATCGCAGACCTTAACGAGATCGGCGGTTCTGAAGCGAACGTGGCATCTGGTTACCACGCGATTGAATTCCTACTTTGGGGCCAAGATTTAAACGGTACTAACAGCGGTGCAGGTGAGCGTGCTTACACAGATTTCGTTGTTGGCGCTGAGTGTACAAATGGCAACTGTGACCGTCGTGGCGCATACCTAAAAGCATCAGCTGAACTCCTTATTCAAGACCTAGAGTGGATGGAAAAGCAGTGGGCTGAAGGCGAGAAAGGCAACTACCGTCAAGAACTTCTTGCTGAATCTAGCGAAAACGGTTTGCGTAAAATGCTATTCGGTATGGGCTCACTGTCTCTAGGTGAGCTAGCGGGTGAGCGTATGAAGGTGGCACTAGAAGCGAACTCGACTGAAGACGAGCACGATTGTTTCTCTGATAACACACACAACTCTCACTACTACAACGAGCAAGGCATCTACAACGTTTACACGGGTCTATACAAGCGTGAAGACGGCACTCTGCTTTCAGGCCCAAGCCTGTTTGACCTAGTAGAGCAAAAAGATGAGCAAGCTGCGAAAGAGATTCAAAAGCAGTTTGACCTAGCGCGTGCACAAGTAGGTGAATTAGTAACGTCTGCTGAGAAAAACAACCAGCACTTCGATCAGCTAATCGCTGCTGACAACGCGGCAGGTAACGCACTAGTAAACAAAACAATTGTTGCGCTAGTGTCTCAAACTGCTGCGATTGAGCGTGCTGCTGGTGTGATTGGTATTGATAGTCTAAACCCAGACACGGCTGATCACGAGTTCTAAGAACCCGAGGCCAAAACTAATGCAAGGGCTCTTATTGAGCCCTTAATTGTTTGCTATTCAAGAAAGTCATTATCAAAAAAACTAAAATCAAATGCACAGCAAGGCAATGTATGAAGTCGTATCTCTCAGCCTCACTATTAACCGCACTGTTTTTCTTATCTCCATTACACGCCCATGAAACCTACTCTGGTGGTAAAACTACTGTGAAGAAAGAGGGAGCGAATGCTTTTTCTCTTCCTGCTGCCAATTTACCAATGAGCAAGCGCTTAGATTTCAGCGTAGGTAACAGCTTCTTTAGAAACCCTTGGGTGCCTGCGCCATCATCAACCGATGCTCGTGATGGATTGGGGCCATTGTTCAACACCAATGGTTGCCAAAACTGCCACATCAAAGATGGTCGTGGTCACGCGCCAGAAAAAGGCGATGAGAACGCAGTATCCATGTTGGTTCGTTTAAGCATTCCGGCTGAAACACCAGATCAGAGACAAGCCTTTATTCGCGATGGTGGTATTCCAGAACCGACCTACGGTGGTCAGCTTCAAGATTTCGCACTTCAAGGTGTTAAACCAGAGGGTAAAGTGAACATCAGCTACACAGATGTTCCGGTTGAATTCAAAGACGGCACAGTCGTGACTCTGCGTAAACCAACCCTAAAGATTACTGATCTTGCTTTTGGCGAGATGCACCCTAAAACAGAGTTTTCAGCTCGTGTTGCTCCGCCAATGATCGGCCTTGGCTTGCTTGAGAGCATTCCAAAAGAAACGATTCTAGGATTTGCTGACCAACAGTTGGCAGACAAACAGGGCGTGTCGGGTAAAGCTAACTATGTTCTTGATGTTCAAACCAATGACATGGCACTCGGTCGCTTCGGTTGGAAAGCCGGACAGCCAAACCTAATGCAGCAAAATGCGGCGGCGTTTAACGGTGATTTGGGCTTAACGAGTCGCTTATTCCCGAATGAAAACTGCACATCAGCGCAATCAACTTGTGATGATTTTCCAAATGGTGGCAAACTAGAAGTCAGCGACAACATTCTAGAGTTTGTTGAGTTCTATTCGCAGCACTTAGCGGTTCCAATTCGTCGTAATGTTGATTCTCTTGCTGTTTTGCAAGGTAAAAAACTGTTCAAAGATATTGGTTGTCAAAGCTGTCACCAAGCCGAATTTCGCACAGCAGAGCGAGATGGTCTGCCTGCATTATCTAACCAGTTAATTAGCCCATACACGGACATGTTGCTACACGACATGGGTGAAGGCTTAGCCGACAATCGCCCTGAGTATCTTGCCAATGGTCAAGAGTGGCGCACCACGCCATTGTGGGGATTAGGCTATACCAAAGAAGTGAACGGTCACACCTTCTTGCTTCATGACGGTCGTGCAAGAAACGTTATGGAAGCGGTGCTTTGGCACGGTGGTGAAGCAGAAATGGCGAGACAAAAGGTTCTGTCTTTGAATGCGACTGAGCGTGAAGCACTGCTGGCGTTTTTGAATTCGCTATAGTCGGTATGAGATTCAGTAGCTCAACGCCCCAGTTAACTTAAAGAACAAGCTAATCCGAAGAATAAGTTAGCCAAAAGAACATAACCGCTGAACTTGTAGGAATGCGAGGCCAGCGGTAATTTTTAAATAGGTTGAACTCATATAATTAAAAGAAAAATTAGGAAGTAAGGTAACAGCATGACACATAAATTTTTGTTAATGCCTTTGTCGGTATTAATCATGGCAGGCTGCCAATCATCGGGTGAGCAAACGGCTTCATCTGAGGTTAACGGAGTCTCTTATCAAGCAGACACGACCACTCATATCAGTCGTAGCGTGTATCAACAAGAATTTGATTCAGCAGTGCTATTTGCTAAGCAAGCCAGTGAGCTGGAAGTCTTGATGCAGGGTTACTGTGAAACCAACACTGTTGAGTTAGATGCGTTGAAAAACCAGTGGCAGCTAACAATGAATAGTTGGATGGCATTGCAAGGCCAAGAAAGAGGCCCAACAGCGGCACTTGAAGAGAGTTGGAATGTTCAGTTTTGGCCAGACAAAAAGAATACCACAGGCTTAAAAATGCGTCAGCTGACTCAGCAAGATAAAGCTTGGTCACAAGACGAAATCGCGCAGCAAAGTGTGACTGTTCAAGGGCTTGGCGCATTGGAATGGTCTCTGTACGACGAGCAGTCGTCACTGCTTCAAGATAAAGCGCTAGGGTGTTTATCTTCACAAGCTATCGCACAAAACTTGGCGATGAAATCGGCTTCTATTGCTGAAGCTTGGCAAGTTAACCCTTGGTTAGTGCAAGACGAGACTCGTTGGGAGTCGGAATACATCGCTTTATTGACCAACCAACTTGATTACAGCATGAAAAAGCTGAGTCGTCCGATGGCGAAAATCGGTCATCCGCGTCCTTACTTCTCAGAATCATGGCGTGCACAAACCTCGATGACTCAACTAAAAGCCAATGTAGCAGCACTTCAAAAGCTTTATTTGGCTGATGGCAATGGACTAGATGGCTTGTTGAGAGAGAAGGGCTTAGGTGGCCTTGCAGATCGTGTTGCTGCTCAATTTACGCTAACGCTAGATAGTTGGCCTACAGAATCAAGTTTGTTTGAACTATTGCAGAGTAAAGAAGGCTACCGAACGGTGCTTACTCAATACAATAAGCTAGAACACTTGAAGTACCTGATTCATGAAGAAGTGGCGATAGAGCTTGGCGTGGTAATAGGATTTAATGCTACCGATGGTGACTGATAATACGAGAAGAATGCTACTCAAGGCTGCACTGGGTTGCGCAGCTGTTCCAGTACTGCCATTTGGGTGTGCGACTCGAAAGAGTGCATCGAATGATCCCCAGTTGATTGGCTGTGCGCTAAATGGACGTGGTCAATATTCAGCGGTGGTGGCTGATGAATATGGTATGCCGTTGAGTCAGTTGCCTATCCCCGATCGTGGTCACGGCGTTGCTATTTGCCCAACCTCATCGCATGCTGTGGTGTTTGCTCGTCGCCCAGGTGACTATTTTATGGTGTTTGACTATAAAAATGGTCAGCAAATCAAAATGGTCGTGAAAGGTAACAACCGCCACTTCTATGGTCATGGCGTTTACTCATTGGATGGCAAGTTTCTGTATGCCACCGAAGGGAAAACGGACACCAGCCAAGGCGTGATTGGCGTTTATGATGTCGCGCAAGGGTATCGTAAGGTTGAAGAGTTCACTGGTTTCGGTATCGGCCCACATGAAGTGATCATCATGCCTGATGGTAATCTCGCGATTGGTGTTGGTGGCGTTCATACTGATGGCAGAACACCGAAAAACCTCGATTCAATGCAGCCTAGTTTAAGTTATGTTTCACCTGAAGGTGCAGTGCTTGATCAGGTTGAATTGCTAGACAAGAAGCTGAGTATTCGACACTTAGCCCATGATGGTGCTGAAACCGTGCTTTGTGGCCAGCAATATCGTGGTGAGCCAGATGAGTATCCTTCGCTGTTGGCGATGCATACCAAAGGCGGGCAGTTTGAATCACTGAACGCGGAGCCTGAGCAATGGGCAAGGTTCAATCACTACATCGCAAGTATTGCGGCGTCTGATGACTGGATCATTGCGACCTCACCACGAGGTAATTGTTATGGTATTTGGTCTAAAGAGACTAAAGAATTAGTAGAACTGTCTGCATTATCTGACGCTTCTGGTGCTGTGCTGCTTGATGGTGAGTTTCGATTAAGCTCTGGGGCGGGTAGTGTGGTTAGTCAACGTACACCTTATCAAAAGTCGACACAGCAATCGCCCATCCAGTGGGATAATCATTGGAGCTCTATCTGATTTATATCGCCTCGTAAAAATAACATGCTCACTCCGATTTTTTTGCCATACTTATTGGATGATAGGAAATGGAGTGAAGCATGTTCGCGAAATACTTCTGTGGATTGTTGGCGTTAGTTTCTGTGCATGCATGGAGCTATACGAGTTCTGACGAGAGTCGATTTATACCGGCTGATTCAGAGCTCTCTTTTATGCTGATTTATCCAGAGCTCACCCAGAGTATTTATCAAGACTCTTCTCTTCCTATTCTTTGGGATTCGCCTGAACTTGTTAAAGCGTTTGAATTTCAGCTGTCGCTTTTAGAGCAAGCGCAAATGGCTCCCCTTTTTGATCGACAACTGAAGCAAATCCGTCAATATCAATCTCGAGGTCAATGGCAAGAGTTAGACATCTTACTCACCGACACCTTTATCTATTACTTAAGCTACGTTGAAAATGCGCCACTAGCCGGTAAGGCGTGGTACTTTTCAGGTAAGTTGCATTCTAAGCTGCCAGCGCCTTCCCCTCATATTCTTATGAGATTAAAAAGCAGTGTAGCCGATGATTATTTGTTAGAGATGGTGCTGTCTTACGCGCCTCCCGTTGGTAACTTCGATCAATTTAAGGCGACTTACTCTGTCCTAAAAACTGCTTCTGAACTCTCTATTGAGCTATATAAACAAAAGGGTTTGAAACGGTTGGGGGACTTGATTTCAAACAAAACCGTTCTCGTTGAGCGCATAGCTTTAGTGGGTGTCGACACATCAATGATTGCTGTCGATTTTCCCAAGTTTGATCGCGACTTAGAAAGCGCGATTAAGTTGTTTCAACACATGCATGGCCTGACAGCCGATGGAATTATCGGGCCTAATACGATCAAGTGGATAAACATGGGCTTCGATGATCGATTGAATGCGTTAGCCTTAAATGCAGAACGCGTTCGCTTGTGGCCAAGAAATAGAGACTCTCTCATTGTGGTGAATGTTCCTAGCTTTGATATGAAGTATTGGGAGGGTGGCGAAGAGGTGTTTGAGTCCAAAGTCGTCGTAGGCAGAAAGTCGCGAAAAACACCACTTTTAGAGATAAACCTAGATTCGGTCATACTAAACCCGACTTGGAATGTGCCATGGAAAATCATGGTAAAAGACATTCTGCCCAAGGTAAAAGCGGATGAAAGCTACCTAGAAACACACCACTTCCAAGTGATTGACGGTTGGCGCACAATGGAGACGGTCGATACCACAAAGATCGATTGGCAGACCATCAATTTTAACTCGTTTCCATATCGCATGCGTCAACAGGCTGGATCGAGTAATGCATTAGGTTTGTATAAGTTTAATACTCCTAATAAACGAGCGATCTATTTGCACGATACGCCAAGTAAAAGTCTGTTCAATAGTGACTCCCGTGCCTATAGCTCAGGCTGTATACGTGTCGAGCATGCGGAACAACTAGCAAAGTTGTTGTTTGCAACTAAGGTAAGGAAAGTTCCCAATCAGAGCTATGATCTTGCTCCTAACACTAAGGTCCGTCTCAAAAAGAGGATTCCGGTGCATATCATCTATCAAACCGTGTTGTTTGAAGAGGAGGGGATCCAATACCGTAGTGACATCTATCAATACGACAAAGAGGGCGGTTGATTCAAATCTGATTAAAAAAGGCGATATTGACCAAAAAATGACAACGTCGTTTCTATTGATAAAATTATAATGTGTATCAATAACTAACGTTTAAAAGGTTAGAGTTACTGGCCTTTTGGTGCGTTTTTGTACGTTGACGCAGCAATTCTCATTATGTATCGTGCGTTTTTTGTTCGATGTAATTGGATTTTCTTGCTGTATGTCTCAAAGTTTATTTTCTCGCCGTCAGTTTTTGGCTTACGCTGGTGGTACTGCTGTTATAGCTTCAATCACTCCTTCTATTGCTTTTGCTTCGTACCCAGATCGACCAAGAACGATTAGTATGAATAACCTTCACACCGGTGAGAGATTAGAGACCTGTTATTTCGATGGCACTAATTATGTTGGTGATGAGATGGCTCGCCTAAGCAAATTATGTCGTGATTTCCGCCGAAACGAGATTCATCCAATGGATAAGAATTTATTTGATCAAATAACTCAGATTCAAAATGTCCTAGGTATTCAAGAAGAAGTTCAAATCATTTCTGGCTACCGCTCTCCAGCGACGAATGAAGCGATACGCTCTAAGTCGAGTGGTGTGGCGAAGAAGAGCTACCACATGTTAGGCAAAGCGATCGATTTTCGTATTGATGGTGTGGATTTGAAAGAGTTGAGAGACGTAGCTAAAAGCTTACATGCAGGTGGTGTGGGTTATTATGCGCGTAGCAACTTTATCCATATTGATACTGGTCCAGTACGCAGCTGGTAGAGCTAAACTTAGTGGAAGAGCGATACGGTAGACACTTGTCAAAGTAGACATCCAATGTCATAGTTTGCCCAAATTTCAGTTTGCCCTCTAAGGTTTGTATATGTCTCTTAAGTATCAAGTTGTACCTGTTACCTCTTTTTCTCAAAACTGCTCGATTGTATGGTGTGATGAAACCATGGAAGGCATCGTCGTCGATCCGGGCGGTGATGTTCAACAACTAGCGGCTATCATCGAAGAACTAGGTGTTAAGGTGGTGAACTTGGTATTGACGCACGGTCACTTAGATCATGTCGGCGGCACTGTACCCCTTGCTGAGATCTTGAAGGTTAGCATTGTTGGCCCACACAAGGCAGATAATTTTTGGCTTCAAGGCCTAGAGAATCAAAGCCAGATGTTTGGTTTCCCTCTGTGTAAAGCCTTTGAACCAAATACTTGGCTAGATGAGGGGGACAAAGTGACTTTTGGTAACCAAGTTATCGATGTGTTCCACACTCCGGGCCACACACCTGGACACGTTGTACTGTTCAGTGAGCAAGCTCGTCTAGCATTCGTTGGTGATGTGTTGTTTAACGGTGCGATTGGTCGTACTGATTTCCCTCAAGGGGATTTCAACACGCTGATTGATTCAATCAAAACTAAGCTTTGGCCGTTAGGCAATGACGTAACATTTGTTCCGGGTCATGGCCCTGAATCTACATTTGGTCGTGAGCGCGCATCTAATCCGTTCGTAGCGGATGAAATGCCTTTATACTAATTAAGTCTTTGATTGACAGCCGATTATTCGTGTTGAGGTTGATTGAAAAATTAAGCTTAGCTTTTGTACTGAAAGCTAAGCTTTTTTAATTTTACGCGTATGCGAGCATGCTTGTTTTAATATCAACTTTTAGTTTATTTAAATTTAACGCTCTAATTTCAAACGTGCTCGTTTTAATCAGAAAGCCGCTCAGCTGCAGCCAAGTAGCGTCGAGCTAATCCAATAAACTCTTCTCCACTCATATTCAAATCTTGAGTTGATATGAAAATATCGTAACCGTGGAAACTTCTTTGGTACTTCATCCTATTCGCAAGCATTGCCTGTAACCCAGAATAGTTTTTAATGACTGTGTTTTGATTCTTCGGTTTATTGGATGAATCAGAGCTAGTCTGTGTTTGGCTATCGCTGAAACTAACTTCGTCAGTATTTTGTGATTCTTTATATTGGCTCAGTTCAACACAACCATTTTCAGTACAGCGAGTGTGGTAATGCGATGAGTCGAGCACTATATCCTCAAAGTTTGACTCTTTACCCGCTTGTTTAGCTCCTAGATACAAAAGTGATCGTTGGCTCAGCAATAACTCACAAGTGATCTTTGGGCAGATAGAGTCAAGATAGGGAGAGTAATCTTTAATCTTAATACCGACCCAAGGTAAAGGTTGGTGCCACCCTTCTTGTTCATAAGTACAAAGGCCAATCTTTTGAATGTTGCGCCATTGTAAAACCCAGCCACCTTTATAAAAGTGTTGCTGAAAATGAGTTGGAGTGAGTGTAAGCATCACTCTACTTCGCAGCATTAAATAATACCCAGTCCCCAGAAGAACAATAATACAAAATGCGCCGACGATTAGTAGCTTTGCATTGTCGCTGTATAGAGCAACGATCAAGCAAATGAAACCCAAAATAACAGTGATAATTCGGTACGAGCGTGTGAATGAAGGTAAAGAGAAATTTGTAAGGTGACGAGTGTCCATAGGCAACACCAAGTTTTCATATTTTTGTCTGGATGGATAACCAGTATATATGACCCTGAATTGATAAGTCGATGTTTAAATAATAGACTCTAGTAGACAATATCGGTATTTTTCGTCGACTTTCGACGCTTCACTCTACAAATAGTTCCTGTTTTTTGGTATAAATCGCGCTTCAAATTTTCACCACTGCGATAAGAGCAGTGAACTGGAGAAATATTCAATGAGACTTGCTCATAAGCGTAAGGTGCAGGCTAAACTGCAGAAACGCATTAAAGCGGCTGTAGTAAACGCAGTGGCAACGCCTAAAACAGCGAAGCCTGTCGCAGAGAAAGTGGTAGCAGAAAAACCTGTAGCATCAAAACCAGCGGTAGAGAAAACAGTAGCAGCAACTAAAGAAGTTGCAGTAGCACTGACTCCTAAGCAACAACAAGTTCTAGATATCGTTGTTAGCAATGCTGATGGCATTAACCCTAAAGGTATCGGTCTAAAAGCTGGTCAAGAAGACGCGAAAGCAGCTTCATGGGCAACAGGCGCATTGAAAAAACTTCTTGAAGAAAACCTAGTAGCGAAAGAACAGCTAGCAGGTAACAAGGTTATCTACAAAGCTATCTAATCCCTTAGGATTATATTCGCTTCGTTAAGTTTTTAAGCCTCGATCATCGAGGCTTTTTTGTATCTGACGAATCGTGCCAAACTCAGTTTTACAGCTTCACATCTCATCTTTTGCTCTTCGAAAATGATTCCCTTGTCTGACGTTCATGCGCTTTATTAGCAAGCATTAAAGTAGGGCGTCTGTAGTGATAAATCGCTGGTTGATATCCCCAGAATGTAGCAACGAATTGATTCTCATCACGCAATGGGAATCAATTGTTAATTTCGGCTCAATAGATCTACTTAAGTATTTATCAATAAGCACTCTTCTCGTGAATAAAGTGAGTCCTTTAAAATCGACATATCTCAATTATCTCCTACGTAGTTCTACGTAATCCTTTGGTCTAATACGCAGTTTGTGTGAATCCGTGGTGCGTGCTCTCCCTGATATCTAGTTGCCTCATCAAGGTGCACTCTTATGTTGAATCACAAAAAATACTCAAAGAAAGAGTATTAACCCAACAAAAGGACGTGAACATGAGTCTCATTTCTAACTCCCTCACACGAGTTTTTAAAAACGTTGCGGTAACTGCAGCGGCTTGTTTAGCTTTGGTCGCTACCGGTGCAACTGCTGCTGATAAGGTTTATCGCTTGAAGCTTGCTGAAACATGGGGACCAAACTTCCCTGTATTCGGTGACGCGACCAAGAACATGGCTGCGATGGCTGAGAAAATGTCGAATGGCCGGCTGCAAATCAGAATCGATTCAGCGAACAAACACAAAGCACCGCTTGGCGTTTTTGACATGGTTAAGTCTGGTCAATACGACATGGGTCACTCAGGCTCTTATTACTGGAAAGGTAAAGTTCCAAATACTCTTTACTTCACTTCTATGCCTTTTGGTATGACCCCTGCAGAGCAATACGCGTGGTTCTATCACGGTGGTGGTATGGAGTTGATGGAGCAGGTTTACTCTCCACACAACTTGATGTCATTTCCCGGCGGTAATACTGATGTTCAAATGGGCGGTTGGTTTCAAAAAGAGATCAACAGTGTCGAAGATCTACAAGGTTTGAAAATGCGGATCCCAGGCTTTGCCGGTGAGATTCTAGCAGAGCTAGGCGCTAAACCCACCAATATTGCCCCAGGAGAGCTTTACACGTCGCTAGAGCGCCGCACAATTGATGCACTAGAGTGGGTTGGTCCATCACTTGATTTGCGAATGGGTTTTCACAAGATCGCGCCATACTACTATACAGGTTGGCATGAGCCGGGTTCTGAGCTTCAATTCCTAGTGAACAAACGCACTTGGAACAAACTTCCTGAAGACCTACAAGAAATCTTACGCGTTGCAATGCGCACCGCGGCTTACGACATGTACACGCAAGCAACACATGAAAGCGGCAAGAACTGGGTTTCAATAAAGACAGAATACCCAGATGTACAAGTGAAAGATTTCCCACCAGAAGTAATGTCTGCATTGAAAGAAGCGAACGATCGCCTACTTGCTAAGCACGCTGAGAAAGATGCATTGGCAAAAGAAATTCAAGCTTCACAAGCAAGTTACCTAGAGCAAGTGCGCTCATGGACGGATATTTCACACAGAGCTTACCTTAATAGCCAAGCGAAATAATCGACAGTTGTTGAACTGAAGTTAAATGAACCCAAAGCCTGCTTATTAGTTAACAGATAACTAGTTAACAAATAGTTAGTGAGCAAGCGGCGGGTTCATTTAAACCATAATAATTAAGCAGGATAAACCCTGTAATACGCTCAAGAACCCTTTCTACGTCGTGCATCTTGTTAGCGCTAGTCGTTGTAGCTGCACTAACTCTAATACGCGATGCCTTTTCAAATTCCATGGAGTCGGGAATGCGAAGTCTAATTTATATTGAACGCCTGTTTAATCGTATCGGTGACGCACTGGGATGGCTTTCCAGTATGTTGTTTATTTTACTTATCGCTAACGTCGTGTATGACGTTGTCATGAGATATGCCTTCAATGATGTCTCAATTGCGTTTCAAGAGATGGAATGGCACCTATTCTCAGCCGTTTTCTTATTAGGTGTTCCTTATGCCATCAAGGCTGGTGGTCATGTGCGAGTGGATGTGTTCTATGAACAATTGAGTTTTAAAGCCCAGGCAATTATTGATTTACTTGGCACATTTATCTTTTTGATGCCTTTCTGTCTATTGGTTGCTTGGTTTGGTATTGATGTTGCTAAAGAGAGTTATGAATTAGGTGAGACCTCAGGTGACCCGGGTGGCTTGCCATATCGCTGGATCATTAAAGCCATGATCCCGCTGTCATTCTTCTTAATGGCACTCAGTGGCGTGGGTTTAATCCTGCACTCACTGAATAAGATCTTTAATCCGCACCTTATCCATGCAAACAATACTAATACAAAGAATAAGTAGAGGCTGAACATGATTGGAATAGTAATGTTTTTCGTCGCCTTGTTTGCACTTTTACTTGGCTTCCCAGTGGCGTTCACCTTTGGTGGTATCGCGTTAATCTTTGGTGTTTGGGCTGAAGGCATCGAAATGTTTGCCTTCATGCCATATCGAATCCAATCAATTATGGAAAACACGGTGCTGATGGCCGTTCCATTGTTTGTTTTCATGGGGCTTGTTTTGCAAAAGACCAAGCTCGCTGAGCAGTTGCTTGAGTCTATGGGACGACTGTTTGGTGGTGTTCGTGGTGGTATCGCAATCTCGACGGTACTCGTAGGTTCTCTGCTTGCCGCTTCTACTGGCGTGGTTGGTGCTTCTGTTGTTGCAATGGGACTTATCTCCCTACCTGTAATGCTCAAGTACAATTACGACAAAGGCTTAGCCTGCGGCACTATTTGTGCGTCTGGTACGCTAGGGCAGATCATTCCACCCTCCATCGTATTGATTCTATTGGGTGATGTTCTAGGTGTTCCAGTAGGCGACTTGTTCCAAGCGGCGATTTGGCCGGGCGTGATGCTGGTCGGCGCGTACATCGTTTATATCTTGATATACGCAAAGCTACACCCTGAAGCGGCTCAACCTATTGAACGTGATGACTCCATCAGCCGTAAGCAGGAAGTGTTTAATGCACTGAAAGCGATTCTCCCACCGCTAGCGCTCATCATTGTGGTATTGGGATCTATCTTTGCAGGTGTGGCAACGCCAACTGAATCGGCAGCGTTAGGTGGTGCTGGTGCATTGATTCTCGCACTGTTATACGGTCAGTTTAGTTGGTCGATGGTATTTGCTGCGTCTAAAGAGACAGTGAAGGTTACCGCAATGGTCTTTGCTATCTTGCTTGGTGCTACTGCATTTTCGATGGCGTTTACTTATACCGGTGGCGACTATTTAGTCGAAGAGTGGATGCTGCAACTGCCAGGTGAAAAGTGGGGCTTCTTAATCATCACCATGTTGGTTATTTTGATTTTGGGTTTCTTCATCGACTTTGTAGAGATCTGTTTCATTATCGTCCCGATCATAGCGCCAGTGGCTGAATTGATGGGCATCAACATGACTTGGTTCGCTATCCTTATCGCAATGAACCTACAAACTTCATTCCTAACGCCGCCATTTGGCTTCAGTTTGTTCTATTTGAAGGGAGTTTCACCGAAAGGCATCACTACCAAGGATATCTACCGAGGCGTGATGCCGTTCATTCTGATTCAAATCATCGTACTTGGATCACTTCTCGCTTTCCCATCTTTCTATGGAATGTGAGTGAAGCCTAGAATGTGAATGATATGTTTCAACGGCTATCTATAAATTGGTAAAGTAAAACGGCTTATTGATATTCAGTAAGCCGTTTTTTTTGTGAGGGAAAGGAATGCCTCTTAAAGCTAAGCTGATTTTGCTGACGTTACTCCCGTTGCTGCTTGTAACCGCGAGCATAAGTTGGATCTCGTTACACCAAACCAAAACGTTGGGTGCGAAAGAGGTCGAGATCTTCAGGGACAGCTTAATTAAATCTCGTGAAAACGCCCTCAAAGATACGGTCGATCTCGCATTTGATGCCATCGAGCACATCTACAACGACCCTGAGATCCAAGAAGCACACGCCAAGACTGAAGTTCGGAGTATATTATCTAAACTTAGATATGGATCCGATGGGTATTTTTTCGCATATGATCGTCATGGAACCAATTTAGTCCATCCAATACAGCCTGAATTGATAGGGAGAAACTTACTTCAACTGCAAGATGAAGATGGTGACTTTCTTATAGAGGCCCTGCTGAAAGAGGCTCAAACGGGGGGCGGGTTTCACCAGTATTTGTGGCAAAAGCCATCAACTAGAGAGGTCGTTCCGAAGTTGAGTTATGCCGCTTGGTTAGAACGATGGGGATGGATGATTGGCACGGGTTTGTATATTGAAGACGTGCATCAGGAAGTGGCTTCAATGCAGGACGCGATCAACAAAAATATTGAAACCACGTTCTTTTCTATCGTTGTAATTATTAGTGTGACAGTGGCGGTGATCATTGTGCTTACATTAGCCATTAACATGCATGAACACCGTATTGCCGATAACAATTTGAAGGAACTTGCCCATAAAACGGTAATGTTTCAAGAAGATGAAAAAAAACACTTAGCTCGTGAATTACATGATGGTATTAACCAGTTATTAGTCTCAAGTCGATGTCATTTGGAGTTGTTAGGTTATAAATTACAAAGTGAAGATCTGAAGTCCCATTTGAATAAGTCTCAGCACTCATTAATGAGAGCAATTGAGGAGGTCAGGCATATTTCTCACCAGCTTCGCCCTAGCTCCCTAGATGATATTGGCTTGGAAGCGGCTTTATCGTCATTACTCTTGGATTTTCAGGCTCACTCCGGTATTGAAGTTGATACTTTATTTAAAACCAATCCTGGAAAATTGAAATCGGAGGTCGCAACGACCTTGTATCGAGTTGTGCAAGAGTCATTGAATAATATAGAGAAGCACGCAAAAGCGACCAAGGTAACGGTTATTGCACAACAAATCGGCAATGTATTGCAATTGCTGATTCAAGATAACGGCGTGGGCTTTAATACTTATAAAGCGATGGAAAAACGAGGGATTGGCCTACGCAATATGAGAGAGCGAGTCGAATTCATTGGCGGTGATTTTGAATTGATGAGCGAGATTGGCTTCGGAACGGAAATTACAGTGTTGTTGACACTAGAGGGATTAGTGAATGAGTGAAGTTATTCGAGTTGTGATCGCTGACGATCACCAAGTGGTACTGGATGGCTTTATGGCGAGGTTGGAGCTTGAGTCAGATATTAGCGTGATAGGTACTGCTAGCAATGGTTTAGAAGCGGTAGAAATAGTTAAAACTCTTCGTCCTGACGTTGTGTTAATGGACATCAGTATGCCCATCATGAATGGGATTGACGCGACTAATCAGATCAAAGAAGAGGATTCTGAAGCGAAAGTACTGATGTTGACCATGCATAACAACCGTGAATACATCATGAAAGTGATGCAGTCAGGAGCGGTTGGATATATGTTGAAAGAGATTTCTGCAGAAAAGATGGTTCAAGCGATAAAAACGGTGAATCAAGGTTCGACTTATTTTTGCGAAAAAGTGACGCAAAATCTATTTACTCAGCCAATTACCCCGACACAATCTGTAAAGAATCCATTGAGCAGACGTGAAGAAGCGGTGTTGAAATTAGTAGCGAAAGGGGAGAGTAGCAAAGAGGTCGCGAAGACGCTGAATATCAGTTATCGGACAGTCGAAACTCATAGGCAAAATATTAAGCATAAGCTGGATATTCACTCAACTGCAGAATTGGCTAAGTATGCTGTTAATTCTGGGCTTGTAGAGTGATCTTACGCTAAATTACATCAAAAGTGTAATTTAATTACTAACTTTGCCATTTAGGCCAACTTTTCAGAGGTTTTTTTAGTATTTTTGCGACAGGTTGATATTATTTTTTCCAAAATGTAAGCGCCGAATGCAATGTTGCAAACTGTGCGCTACAAATTAGAGAGGAAACATGAAGCCTGTAAAAGATAGGTATAGTATTGAAAATACCGATTATACAGTTGGACAAGATAACATTCAGAAATGGGGCTTTGATGTTCATAACCCTGTATTTGGAATCAGTGCAGGAGCGATCATTATTTTCTTGATCGCTCTTCTGGTGGCAGATCCAGAAACCGCGAAAGCCGCACTTGATGGAATTAAATGGCAGGTCATCGGTAACTTTGATGGTTTGTTCATGTGGGCTGCAAATATCTTCTTAATTTTCTGTTTTGCCCTCATTGTATCCCCTTATGGCAACATCCGCCTAGGTGGCAATGATGCCAAAGCAGAGCACTCTAGCCTTTCTTGGATGTCAATGTTATTCGCTGCGGGCATGGGGATTGGTTTATTGTTCTGGGGTGTTGCAGAACCTGTTGCTTATTTCACGGGTTGGTATGAAACCCCATTGAATGTTGAAGCCTATTCTCCTGAAGCTGCAAAATTGGCATTAGGTGCAACGATCTATAATTGGGGCTTACACGGCTGGTCTATTTACGCCATTGTTGCGTTAGCGCTTGCCTTTTTTACATTCAATAAAGGATTACCGTTGTCAATTCGCTCTGTTTTCTACCCTGTCTTAGGGGATAGAACTTGGGGCTGGTTTGGTCACATTGTGGATATCGTTGCGGTATTAGCGACATTATTTGGTTTAGCAACATCGCTAGGCTTAGGGGCACAGCAAGCTACCAGTGGTATTAACCATGTGTTTGGGACTAATGGTGGTATTGGCATGCAGTTGATTGTTATTGCTGTGGTTACCTTTTTGGCGACGATGTCGGTTATCCGTGGTATCAACGGTGGTGTCAAGCTTCTAAGTAACGTTAATATGTTGGTTGCTTTAGCTGTGTTGGTCTTCGTAACCATTGCAGGTGGTATGGCGGGCATCAAATCGATACCAACGGCCCTAATGGGTT
The DNA here is from genome assembly GCF_000972265.1 of Vibrio sp. ECSMB14106. Lineage (NCBI taxonomy): Bacteria > Pseudomonadati > Pseudomonadota > Gammaproteobacteria > Vibrionales > Vibrionaceae > Vibrio > Vibrio sp. ECSMB14106. The sequence goes on from NZ_LAUM01000001.1 coordinate 361,472, forward strand.
ACGTAGAAAACTTTATTCCTCTAAGTAATCCACATGGTCGTGATGATGAAACTTGGATGCAAGCTTGGACAGTATTTTATTGGGCATGGTGGATATCTTGGTCACCATTTGTAGGCATGTTTATCGCTCGTATCTCTAAAGGTCGTACAATTCGTGAGTTCATGGTCGCTGTATTGTTTATTCCAACATCGGTCATCATTATTTGGATGGCTATCTTTGGTGGTATAGCTATCGATCAGGTGGCAAATAAAGTTGGTGAGATCGGGGTGAATGGCCTACAAGATATTACGCTTTCTCTATTCCACACTTATGACGCACTTCCTATGAGCTCTGCGCTATCTGTTGTATCAATCGGCTTGATTATGGTGTTCTTCATTACTTCTTCAGACTCAGGTTCGCTAGTGATTGATAGTATTACCTCAGGGGGGAAAGTTGATGCTCCAGTTCCACAGCGTGTATTTTGGGCATTAATGGGGGGTGCTATTGCGGCTGTTTTACTGTGGGTTGGCGGTACTGAATCAATTCAAGCATTGCAAGCTGGAACGGTATCAATGGCATTACCATTTGCGTTCATATTGTTGTTTATGTGTCTAAGTTTAACGCTTGGTTTACGAACAGAAAATCAATTGGTTCAACAACAAAGTGCTTTGAGCTAAAAGTATTTTAGAGTACAAGGTCGATGTATTCGGCCTTTGTCTCTTCATAAATTTGAGTAATTACGTGAATTTTGTTTGAAAATTAATCGAACTGATTCTGATTTACTGAAAACAATAAGTTAACCTGCTAGACTTTCAACATCCAAGTATTTGAATTGTTGTGACAACATGCTTGTTCTACTTGGATCGTATGTTCGAGTTTATGATTAAGTCACAGGTAAATTAAAGGATATTAGTAATATTCTGTAGAGAGGGATAATGACTAAAGGTATAGATAAATACAGTATTGACAGTACGGATTACACTGTCGGTCAAGATAACGTCCAAAAGTGGGGGTTTGATGTTCACAACCCTGTGTTTGGTATTAGTGCAGGACTTATTGCTCTTTTTCTGATTGCTATTTTACTGACAGATACTGCATCAGCAAAAGCCGCTCTAGATGGTGTGAAAGGCCAAATCATCAATTCATTTGATTGGTTGTTCATTTGGTCGGGCAATATTTTTGTTATTTTCTGCTTGGGCTTGATAGTTTCTCCGTTTGGTAAAATCCGTCTTGGTGGTGTTGATGCAACCGCTGACTATTCATTTATGTCTTGGCTCTCCATGCTATTCGCTGCAGGTATGGGTATCGGCTTAATGTTTTGGAGCGTGGCAGAGCCTGCTGCGTACTTCACTGGTTGGTATGAAACGCCGCTTGGTGTTGAAGCTAACACACCTGAAGCTGCTCGATTGGCACTTGGTGCAACCATGTATCACTGGGGTCTACATCCTTGGGCGATCTATGGTGTAGTGGCACTTTCACTTGCTTTCTTCTCTTATAACAAAGGGTTGCCTCTTTCTATTCGTTCTATCTTTTACCCAATTTTAGGTGATAGAGCTTGGGGTTGGGCTGGTCACATTGTTGATATTCTTGCGGTTCTGGCGACACTCTTTGGTTTGGCTACATCGCTAGGCTTAGGTGCTCAACAAGCGGCAAGTGGTATTCAACATGTATTTGGAGTTGAAGCTGGTCTAGGGCTACAAGTTATTGTTATTACGGTAGTAACTTTACTTGCCGTGGTTTCTGTAGTCCGTGGTATTGATGGCGGTGTTAAAGTTATCAGTAATATCAACATGTTAGTTGCTTTTATGCTATTAGTTCTGGTTGCGCTGATTGGTTATGCCGTTACTTTTGCTTCAATACCAACTACATTGATGGCTTACATCGAAAACATTATTCCGTTGAGTAATCCTCACGGCCGTGAAGATGAAGCGTGGCTGCACGGTTGGACTGTGTTCTACTGGGCTTGGTGGATTTCGTGGTCTCCATTCGTCGGTATGTTTATCGCACGTGTTTCTAAAGGTCGAACTGTTCGTGAATTCATTACAGCTGTACTGATTGTTCCTACCACTGTGACTATCATTTGGATGTCAGTGTTTGGCGGGATGGCGATTGATCAAATCGTAAATAATATTGGCATACTTGGCCAAGATGGTCTGACAGATGTATCACTAGCAATGTTCCAAATGTTTGATGCTCTGCCGTTTGGTACGCTGCTATCAATCATTGCGATTGTATTAGTTCTTGTGTTCTTCATTACATCATCCGATTCTGGCTCTTTAGTTATCGATAGCATCACCTCTGGTGGTAAGGTTGATACTCCAGTTCCTCAACGTATCTTCTGGGCTTTCCTCGAAGGTGCTATTGCGGTAGCTTTACTGTGGGTTGGTGGTACTGAAGCAGTACAAGCTCTGCAAGCGGGTGCAATATCAACTGCATTACCGTTCACTATCATTCTATTGCTGATGTGTGTGAGTTTGCTAATGGGTATGCGTACTGAAAAGCGCTAACTCCTAAGATTCACAGTGATACATGGTTTTGTATCATCGTTGAACATTAGATAATACGAAAAGCAGGAAAGGGAACTTTCCTGCTTTTTTTGTGGCTGTTTACCACCTAATAACGAATCTCCTTCCCCCCACACTTTCTAAATAACCATGCTTAAAGTGCCGCCTTTATTTTGGCAAAATGCCAAGGAATTGACATAATTTAAGTTTATGGTTTATCTAAATTATATAACGATATTAAATTGTGAAATCGCTCGAATTTAATACTGATATTGGGTAATATGCGCAGGATTTCCCACCACTCGTGAAAACTTATAATGAAAATAACACTTAAACAGAAGCTTATAGGCGCTAGCCTATCTGCTGTTGTCGTTATGGCAACAGCATTGACTTGGCTATCAGCAAATCAATTATTTGAACAGACTCATAATGGCGTATATCTACGAGCAGAAAGCGTATCAGAAGCAGCATCTGAAGGTATTAAAAACTGGATAACTATTCGTAAGGATATCGCTTCGGCATTTAATGAGTTTTCACAAGAAAGAGATGTTGTCCCTTTCCTTAAGCAAGCTCGTATCGCGGGTGGCTTTGACGATATTTTTTTAGGTACTCCAGAAGGCGGAATGTACCGTTCACATCCTGATCGTAACCGTGCAGATTACGACCCTCGTCAACGCCCTTGGTACCAAGAAGCAAACGCGGCAGGCAAACAAATCATAACTACTGCTTACCAAGATGCGATCACGAAAGCGCTTTTAGTAACGATTGCAGAGCCTGTCCGTCACAACGGCAAGCTTGTTGGTGTAGTCGGCGCAGACGTACTGATCGACCAATTGGTTAACGACGTAATCAGCTTGGATGTGGGTGACAACGCATACGCAATGCTAATTGATGCCTCTGACGGCACGTTCCTAGCACATCCAGATTCAGCGTTAAGCTTGAAGCCTGTGAGCCAACTTTCAAGCGATATCTCGATGTCTATCATTGAGAATGCTGTGCGTACTGGCAGCATAGAGAGCTTTACACAGCGCGGTGCTGAGAAGCTTCTTTATTTCACGAAGGTTCCTAACACTAACTGGATCTTTGCGGTTCAGATGGACAAAGCAACAGAAGAAGCGAACCACTCAACACTACTTACTCAGTTGATCACAACGGCTGTTGTGATCACATTAATTGTGATCGTACTGGTTTCTTGGTTAGTTAGTTTCCTCTTCCGCGACCTAAATCGTGTTTCTGCTGCGCTAGAAGAAATTGCATCAGGTGAAGGTGACCTTACTCAACGACTTGAGCCTAAGAGTGATGATGAGATTGGTAAGCTTGCTGAAAACTTTAACCGCTTTGTGGGCAACATGCACACTATGGTTGTTAAGCTAAGCGAAGTGTCTGCTGCATTGGGTAACCAAGCACGTCAAACGGCTTCTCAAGCTGAAGAGCGTAGCTCTCGTATCCAAATGCAACAAGACGAAATCAATATGGTCGCAACAGCTGTTAACGAAATGGCAGCTGCAACACAAGAGATCGCGGGTAACGCCGACCACACCGCTCAGAACTCATCTGAAGCCGTTGGCGCGTGTGAACACGGTACTGGTCAAGTGACACAGACTCAAAGCTCAATCCAAAACCTTGCTCAAGAAGTTCAAATCGCAACTAACGTAATTCTAGAACTAGAAGAGCACGGTAATAGCATCAACACTATCTTGTCTAACATTCAAGGCATCGCTGAGCAAACTAACTTACTTGCACTTAATGCTGCTATTGAAGCTGCACGTGCAGGTGAGCAGGGTCGAGGCTTCGCAGTTGTAGCGGATGAAGTTCGAGTGTTGAGTCAACGTACACATGGTTCAACGCAAGAGATTCAACAGACTATTGAACTGCTCCAAGGCACAACAGGCAAAGCGGTTAACATCATGAATGATAGTCGTACTCTTGCTGAAACCAGTGTCGATGACGCGAACTCAGCAGCTGCGAGCCTAACGCAAATTCATGCAGCCGTTGAACGTATCAGTGATATGGCGACACAGATTGCTTCAGCTGCAGAAGAGCAAGCTTCAGTAACATCTGAGATTACTCGCAATACCGAAGGAATTCGTGACGTATCTAATGAACTAGCAGACGAAGCGCACCAAGCCGCCGAACAAGCTGCTCAGCTTTCTGAGCTGTCTCATGAACTAGAAAGCGAAATCAGCCGCTTCAAGCTTTAAGTGAATAGCTAAAAAGTAGAAGAAAGTAACGTTTAGTCGTTAATACGCTACAACGAAATTGAAAGCCGAATGTGATTATCATATTCGGCTTTTTTGCATTTGCGCATGAGAGAGTTATACCAATCAGAGTAACTCAGCGCTCATAAATAGCGCGTTATCAACTTGCAGTTCTGGTAACGTCGGTTTGACATTGGCACTACCATTAGTCTCCTGTGTGCGTTACCGGCTTGGTGTGCATAGAGGAACTGATAGTTCGAGGGAGCGGATAAAAAAGCCCGAGCATAAACTCGGGCCTTGAATGGTTTTTTATAACTTATGAAGAAGCTAGATTGCTTGGCGAAGCTGGAAATAACGTCCTTCTTCGTTTAACAGCTTCTCGTGAGAGCCATTTTCTACAATCTCTCCTTGTTCAATCAGAACGATAGAATCCATCGACTCTAGACCAATCAAGCGGTGCGTGATGAATATAACCGTTTTACCTTCAAAGTGCTTTTCGAACATTGTCATAATACTTTGCTCTGTTTGCTTGTCTAAGCCTTCTGTTGGCTCATCGAGAAGCAGGATAGGGGCATCATGAAGAATCGCACGTGCGATACCAATACGGCGCTTCTCACCACCAGAAAGTTGACGACCACCGTCACCTAACCAACTATCAAGTGCATTATTCTCAAGCAGCTTTTCTAGGCCAACGTCTTTTAGGATATTCGCTAAGTGATCATCGGTTGCTTCTGGTCTTGCAATCAACAAGTTGTCACGGAGAGTACCATTCAAGATGTCTACTCGTTGGCTGACCACGCTGATTGATTCACGAAGTTGTGATTCATTCCAGTGTGTCAGTTCAATGCCCGCAATTGAGATGTAACCCTTTTTAGGATCCCAGTAGCGTGTCAGAAGTTGAATTAGAGTTGATTTACCAGAACCAGTTTGACCAACAATCGCAACCTTATTCGTTGCCAGAATCGTTAGATCAACTGCGTTTAGAACACTGCGCTTAGAATCAGGGTAGTTGAACGTCACGTTTGAGAACGTAATATCAAGCGGCTTGTTGATGTCGAGCTTCTCTTCCGCGAACTGAACTTCAGGCTCAGACAGAATTACTTCGTTCAAGCGACGAGCAGAAGACAGAGTTTGACCTAAATGCTGGAATGCACCTGCAATAGGCATCAGCAGTTCAAAACTTGCCATAGTTGCGAATGCCATTAGCGCGATGAACGGGTCTGGTGCATTACCACCCACGCCGTCAGCAGCAAGCCAAAGCATAAGAACCAGAGTCAAACCGTTGAACAGCATCAGTGCAGCTGATGCCATGCCGGTTAAGTTGGCATTGACAAACTGATTCGCCATCAGCTTCTGTTGTGTATCTAGAATGGCGTTGCGGTAACGCTCTTCAGCACCGAACAGAGTTAGCTCGCTGCAGCCTTCAATCCAATCTAGTGTCGTAACACGCAGCTCTGCTTTGTTTTGGGTCAGTTCACCGCCGTTACGTTTCCCCAGCTTGTAGAACAAGATCGGCCAAACCAGAAGCATGATGAGAAGGATTGAACCTAAAATTAAACCAAGGGCAGTATCGAACCACATCAGGAAAAGAGTTAGAAAGAAAATTCCGAACACACCAACCGTCACTGGGCTTACTAAACGCAGATACACGTGGTCCATTGCGTCGACATCAGCAACCAAACGATTCAGTAGGTCTGCGTCACGAAGGTTTGAAATACGACCTGGGATCAGCGGTGCCAGTTTTTTGAAGAAGAAGATACGTAGATCAGTTAACAGTTTGAATGTTGCATTGTGGCTCACAACACGTTCGCCCCAACGCCCCGCTGTTCGGCCCATGGCTAAACCACGTACACCACCACCCGGTAGCATGTAGTTAAAGGTTTCACGCGCAATCGTAAGGCCAGCAACAGCAGAGGCTGAAATGAACCAACCTGATAGCGTTAACAAGCCAATTGAAGCCGACAGTGTTGCAAAAGCTAATAGCATACCCAGCGATAGGCCAAACCAATGCTTTTTATAGAGTTTCAGGTAAGGCAGTAAATCACGCATCTAAATTACCCTTATTATCTTGTTGAGCTAAGTTCGCGTTAAGCATCTCTTCGAATAAACCACCCGCAGTCGAAAGCTGAGAGTAATGACCTTGTTCAACAAGACCACCATCGCGCATAACCAGAATATTATCGACCGATTGAAGAGGAGCAAGTTGGTGCGTTACAAGCAGGGCAGTGCGGCTTTCAATATTGCTATTGATGCCTTTCATTACCAGCTGTTCGCTACGAGTATCTAAGCTGGCAGTAGGTTCATCGAGCAACCAGAACTGACCGTCTTGAATCATCGCACGAGCTAAAGCCAAACGCTGAGATTGACCAACAGACAGACCGCCCGAACGATCAGAAATCATGTAATCCAAGCCGTGTTCGTTTACGAATTCGTTAGCAAAAGATTGCTCGAGTGCATTCTCGACAACTTGGTCAGTAATATTTTGCTTACCAAGGGTGACGTTGTCACGAATTGTGCCGTGCAGTAGCAACGGGTTTTGACCAACCCAGCTAATCGTCTTACGCCAAGAGGCTAAGTCTAGGTCTCGCAATTCAATGCCATTGATTTTCAAGCTTCCTTCATAAGGCATGAAACCAAGTATGGCGTTGATCAAACTTGTTTTACCCGCACCGCTTGGGCCAACCAATGCAGTCGACTGGCGAGTATTAAGCGCAAACGAGATAGGGCCAACCAGTTGAAAACCTTCAGGGCTCAACACTTTCAAGTCTTGAGCTTCAATATTGATGCCTTGGGTTGGGTTTAGTTGAGTGTCACCTGATTTAACCTTAGTGATGTCTGTTTCTAGGAACTCGACAATACTTTCGGCTGCGCCAACCGCTTGTTGCTTCGCGTGGTAGAACGTACCTAAGTCACGCAGAGGTTGGTAAAACTCCGGTGCCAAGATAAGAATAAACAGACCCGCGAATAGAGTAATGCCAACGCCGTAATGACCAAAGTTCAGTTCACCGATGTAAGTGAAACCGAAGTAAACCGCCGTCATCGCAATCGAGATAGATGTGAAGAACTCAAGAACCGCAGAAGACAAGAAAGCGATCTTCAATACATCCATGGTACGAGTTCGGAACACTTCAGAAGCACCTTTCAATACTTCTGTTTCTGCGCTTGTACGATCAAACAGACGAATGGTTGTCATTGATTGCAAACGGTCGTAAAAGTGACCTGAAAGACGCTGAAGTGCTTTGAAGTTTTTACGGTTTGCATCTGCGGCTTTCATGCCGACAAGCGCCATAAACATCGGTACCAGTGGCGCGGTAATCAAGAAGATCAAGCCGGCAGCCCAGTTTATCGGGAACACGACTACAAGAATGATAAACGGAATCATCACCGACAAAGACATCTGAGGTAAGTAGCGAGAGAAGAAGTCTTGCATGTCTTCAACTTGCTCTAGCAATAGGGTTGCCCACGTACCCGCAGGTTTGCCTTTGATATAAGCAGGGCCTAACTCACGTAACTTATCAAGGATGAGTTGTCTGATGTAGACACGGATCTGTTCACCACAGCGATAACCTGCGATTTCACGTCCCCATGTACAGCCAGCACGGCCAACGACCGATAATGCCAAGCCTGCGAAATGACCAACCAGTTCAGATTTATCGACATTCTCGATGATCAGCTGGTGAAGAATAGAGGCGAGAAGAGCTGCTTGAGCAATTAAAAACACGCTTGAAAGTACGCCAAGGCTAATCGCAATCATAAGCCAGCGTTTTGCTAACTTACTTTGTTGCTTCAGCCACTTATTCAAGCTGCGTTGTTTTTTCTTATCCATTATGAAGGCTTAATGATAATTATTATTCGTTGAGGGCCAGTAGTATACAAAAGAAAGCCCAGTGGATATACCACTGGGCTCTAGGGATTTATAACAAATTGTGATGACGCCCTGCATCCACTGAGGCAAGGACTTCGATATTTAAATCTGTAATCTCAGATTTTATTTATCGTTCAGGCCGTCTAGGAAGCGTTCAGCATCCAGTGCAGCCATACAACCCGTACCGGCAGAAGTGATTGCTTGGCGGTAGTTGTGGTCCATTACATCACCTGCAGCGAACACGCCTGGGATGCTGGTTTGTGTTGCGTTACCTTCCAGACCAGACTGAACGATGATGTAGTCATCTTTCATGTCGACTTGGCCTTTGAAGATTTCAGTGTTCGGCTGGTGACCGATAGCGATGAACGCGCCCATTACTTCGATATCTTCTGTCTTGTCAGACTGAGTATCTTTAATGCGAACGCCAGTAACGCCCATATCGTCGCCCAGAACTTCTTCTAGCGTGCGGTTAGTGTGAAGAACAATGTTACCGTTCTCTACTTTGTCCATTAAACGCTTCACTAGAATCTTTTCAGCGCGGAACGTGTCACGACGGTGAACTAGGTGAACTTCAGACGCGATGTTAGATAGGTAAAGTGCTTCTTCAACCGCCGTGTTACCACCACCCACAACCGCTACTTTCTGGTTGCGGTAGAAAAAACCATCACACGTTGCACAAGCAGAAACGCCACGGCCTTTGAATGCTTCTTCAGAATCTAAACCTAGGTACTTAGCTGATGCGCCCGTTGAGATGATCAAAGCGTCACATGTGTACTCGCCAGAATCGCCTTTAAGGCGGAAAGGGCGGTTTGATAGGTCGACTTCGTTAATGTGGTCGAACAGGATCTCTGTTTCAAAGCGCTCTGCGTGCTCTTTCATGCGATCCATTAGTGCTGGACCCGTTAAACCTTCAGCATCACCCGGCCAGTTTTCCACTTCTGTTGTGGTGGTAAGCTGACCACCTTGCTGCATACCGGTAACAAGTACTGGGTTTAGGTTTGCACGAGCAGCGTAAACTGCAGCTGTATAGCCAGCAGGGCCAGAACCAAGAATCAATAAATTACAGTGCTTTACGTCGCTCATGAGGACTCCGAAATTGAATTTGTTTTTATTTATAATCGCTTAGGATTGTATGGAAAATATGGAGGCAATAAAAGGTTAAACAAGGGCTGAAGTGTAATTAATCGTTATAGGTTAGAACATAACCGAAATAAATGGCGTCTTGTATTCCTGTGTTAGACCAAAAGTAATAAGTTAAGGAAGTACTCTTGCAAATAGCAATACTTGATTGCTCATTTTAAGAGCTTTCGTGAGAATAATGTTTCTAGAACAGATATTTCTTTTTGTATATGTCCTGATGGGTAGAAAACAAAAAGAGCTGAATATTATGTTTTTATCTTAAAAAATTTGTCTTAAAGGACACTGCATGAGTTCATCAAAATTAGGTCGCAGATAAGCGATCACAAGGCGCCTCTTTTGGTATGAACGATATGATAATGAATCGGTTTAATGTTGGTTAACACTTGAATTATTGAGCGTTTCTCGGTTGTTATTTTTTTGTATGTGTTATTATTGATATTTATATATCATGCGGAATTATTTTAACTATATGCAGATTCTCCTCCTTTTTATCAGTGTGTTTAGTGTGTGCCTAAATTTAGCCTTTGCTTCTCCGTTGCAAGTCAATGGGGAGCAATCTGTGTTAGCTGGTGAGGCTGTAAAATGGTATGAAGTGCCTCTATTATCTGCTCCGGTCGATTTTCCCATATTAAGAGAACATATCGAATCATCTTCAAGGATTGAAACGATATTTGGTGGTGAAGGGGCGTTTGGGCTGAGGCTTGATTTAGCCAACCCCGGAATTAAGTCGTTACACCAAATTGTTACGCTCCGTGTCAACTATTTGGACCAAGGTTGGGGTTACTGGCAATCAAAAAATGGTCAGGTTAGACGAATATTCGATTTTGGCCAATTAAGTGATAAGAGCATTCCGCATCTGCACAGGCAAAGCTTCCCACTAATATTGAATTCAGGAGAATCTGGAATACTTTGGCTTTACTTGGAAGCAAAAAAATTCCCAACGGCAATTAACTTAACTCTTCAACCTGAACATGCATTTCATATTCGTGTTTTCCGCAATAATACGCTCACTTTAGCTTCTATCACGGTTATGCTGACATTGGGAATTCTCGCTCTATTTTGTTATTTTCAAACTAAGCAGCCGGTTACACTGGCTTGTGCTGGCTATGTCGGGCTGCATGGTTTGGGCTGGTTTGCCGCTTCTGGCGCTTGGGGGTACTTACTACCAAGCCAAAGTTTGAACCCCGTTTATTTTGGGATGGTATTGTTTCCGTTTGCGGTTGCTTTTTCTAGCTATTACACAAGATTATTGTTTGGATTTCCGCAACACTTTATTCGTATTAATCTTATCTTTCATATCTTTAGTTGGCTGTGTGTCATTATTGGGTTTATTAATGTCTTTGCCCCGTTCCCTCTGACTTTTGTTATGTCTCATTTGATTGCAGCAATCTGGGTACCGACGATGATAGTGACTGGTATAGTAATGGCTTATCAACGAAACTTTGTCGCTAAGTATTATTTGGTCGGTGGACTTTTTTATGGCGCGGCCTTGATATATTACATTTTTGCGCATGTTACGCCATTGCCGACTCAGAGCTCGACAGAAGTGATAGTTGTTGTTGCATTGGCAATCGATTGCATCTGTATTTTATTGTCACTGACTGAATGGTTGCGGATTCAACAGCGTCAACATCAGAAAACGTATATCCAGTCTAGGGTGGATAGTTTGACTGGACTTGGAAACCGACTGGATTTTAATGATGCCAGTAAACAATTGGCACATAACTCTTATTGCATCGTCTTTATCGACTGTGATGGCCTTAAATCGATTAATGACACTTATGGTCATGATGAAGGGGATCGCTTTTTAGAATACACCAGCCGCATGATGCGAGAACAATTTACAGACCTTGGAATGGTTTATCGAGCTGGTGGCGATGAATTTATCTGGTTATTGAGAGTTGATAAAGATACACAAGGTGAGGCCCTTTATTCTCAGATCGAGCATAGGGTGGCTCAGGTCGAAGACCAAATTCGCAGTGCTGATTGGCCCCAATCTGGCCTCAGCTTTGGAAGCGCATTTAGTTTCGAATGTGCCAATTTTTCTGAGTGTTTGAGCTTAGCTGATCAGCGAATGTACCAGCAGAAGCGCTCGAAGAACGGTTTCAAAAATCGGTCCAGTGAAATTGAGATTTAGCTCATTGTACTATTTTTAAATGAATCGTTTTAAGTCTAGTTAACTTATTTTCGCTTTGACTTTTGGTGTAAATTTCACCAAAGATGGTTCTTTTAGCGATCAACCTTTCAAGCTTGCTTACCCTCCCATCTGGTTTGTATAGAACATCCCCACTCTTTATAGTCGCCAATTTTTAACGAATTCTAAGTTAGAATATAAAGGCAGACCGTCATATTCCAAATAAATGCATCATTTATAATTGTAGGCTTTGTTAGAAAGCACTCTATTTGAGGGCGGCCGAGTTCCCCCTAACTCGACCTGTCCAGACGGGCAAGAAAAGGCTTGTGAATTTTGGGTTACTCGCAAATTAACCAGCTTGATTTTGTTGGCTAAGTCATCAGTAGCTTGGCATCTGATAGGTAGGTCGTATTTTACTGTGCAAAAATATAGAAATGAATGATGGCGATAGTGAGGACTGAGCTTATGCAAGGAGACTGGCGTATTGAAGAAAAAGGGTTGATAGAGTGTGAAATTTATTAGGATAGTTAATAATATCGCTATATAAAAAATTTAAGGTGTTTTTAACTGGCTAGTGGAGTGTGCTAGTTTTAAGAGTTGGTCATCTTTTATTCTGGTGTTATACACTGCTTTTTATTTGGAATTTGGTTTTATCATCTTAATTATTAAATTTGACGGGATAAATGATTGTTTATTGTTGATTTGGCAAGATCTTCAAGTATCCTTTATGTAAATAAAACGTTAAATGCCGAATGTGGATTAACAATCATTAAGGAGTCGATGATGTTACATGCTCACGAAAATACCCTACATATTACCCATCTCAGTAACCACGCGGTTGAGGAGCTGTCACCTTCATTCTCCAAGCTTCCAAGTACGGAGCATGCAGATGGTCAGTTTCGATTGAGAAGGTACTCAGTGGTTAAATTCCGCAACGGACAGGTCGTTGAACTAAACAAACATAACTTTGTTCAGTCTGAAGATATTAACCATTTTCAAGGTGATGTTGTTCGCCAGTTTGAGCCGATTGAAGCGAAAATTATAAGCAGTGAAGGCATGCGAGAGATGTGTGAACTGTTTATTGAAACGAATGGGCTTGAAGACGGGCAAGAAATCGAAATTCATCAGATCCGCATTGCCGCTATCTTTGAAGAAACTCAGGTCGCTCCGGAAGGTGTTCACCAAGATGGTTTTGATCATATCGCCTTAATCGGTGTGAACCGACATAACATTGTGGGCGGTGAAATCATGCTGTATCAAGACTCACATGAAGCGCCATTCTTTAGAAAAGTATTAGGCGATGGTGAAGTGGCAATGCTGGCTGACAGTAAGCTTTGGCATAATGCACAACCAATTCGTACCATAGACCACGATGAGATGGGCTATATGGATGTGTTTGTTCTTACGGCTAAGGATGCGCGCAATGTCCTTCACTCTTAACGATGTGCGCCAGCAGTTTAGCGCGCTAGGCCAATACCATAACGGTAAGCCTGTGACCTTTTTTGATGGGCCGGGGGGCTCTCAGGTTCCTGAAAATGTCTTAGCATCAATGACGGAATATCTTGGGCACTTTAATTCAAACCTAGGCGGTCACTATTTTTCGAGCCAAAAGACGACAGGCTTAATGCAGCAAGCGAGAGAAGCGGTACAAGCGCTACTCAACACTGAATCTTCAGGCAATGTTGTATTCGGCGCGAACATGACATCTCTGACCTTCCAACTTAGCCGAGCGATCAGCCGCGATTGGCAAGAAGGCGATGAAGTTATCGTCACGGCGTTAGACCATTATTCTAATGTATCGAGCTGGCAGCAAGCGGCAGACGACAAAGGCGCTATTGTTCGCCAAGTTCGTGTGGATGAGTCAGATTGCAGTTTGGATATGGCGCACTTTGAGTCGCTGCTGAATGAGAAAACCAAGCTTGTCGCGGTGACGTTTGCTTCGAACACGACGGGCTCGATTGTCGACATGGCGAAAGTTATCGAACTTGCACATCAGCATGGTGCGCAGGTTTATGTCGATGCCGTGCATTACGCTCCACATCATTTGATCGATGTTCAGCAGCTGAATTGTGATTTCTTGGCATGTTCAGCTTATAAATTCTTCGGCCCGCATGTTGGCATTGCTTATATTTCACCTCAATGGCTACATACTTTAAAGCCTTACAAGGTAGAGCCAGCGACAAACATTGGCCCAGGCCGTTTTGAAACAGGTACGCAAAGCTTTGAAGGCCTTGCGGGTGTGATTGCGGCGGTGGATTACTTGGCGCAGTTAGGTGATCCAGCCGATTCATTACGTTCTCGTTTAGAGCAAAGTTATGCGCTGTATAGTAAGCATGAAAGCAAGCTTAGTGAGTACTTCCTAAAACGTTTGTCCGATCTGGAAGGGGCAAAACTCTATGGTAAGACAGAGTTTGATTCGAACCTAAGAACCCCAACGTTCGCAATCACCTTTGATAACCACTCTCCAGAGTTTATCGCTAAGAAGCTGGGTGAGCATAATATCTGTGTGTGGAATGGACACTTCTATGCGCTAGGTTTGGTGAAGCAGTTGGGTATCGAAGAGCAGGGCGTGGTACGTATTGGTTGTATGCATTACAACTCGATTGAAGAGATCGACTTGCTGTTCAATGTACTTGAAGGGATCTTGCGAAGTAACTAGCAAGAAGTAACTAATACCTTGGCCGTTATCGAATTAGAAAAGAGCATACTTGCCTCAATAGTATTGAGTAGGGAGTATGCTCTTTTTATTTCATTGAGCTTATTGATTTAACAATAGCCACACCGACTGTGCATGTACTGGTTGTGAGTTGTTCAACACTTAATTTACTGAGAGCTAAAGTTAAGAAAGACTTCGTCTCGTGTTAGCAAATGATTAAGCTGATACTTCCACTTCGTAAGAGCCAAATTTACGGATGTTAATCACGCCCGTATCTAGGATTAGGTATTGGCCTTTAATGCCTTGAAGTACACCTGTCACCTCAGGATTCTTATCAAAGTTATGCGACACAATCTTCACTGGGTGTTGCTCAACTGGGTAGCTCAGTGAAGTGATGTTTTCGCTCAGAATCTCGATAGCATCGTCACCAAACTTAGCTTTGATCTCTTGGATTTTATCCTCAACCAATGGCAAGAGTTCTTTGGCTTTTTCTGCCAACTCTATATCGTCACCGTCGCCTTTTAGCAACGTGCGCCAGTTGGTTTTGTCAGCAATGTGCTTTGCTAACTCAACTTCAATCAGGCCAGAAATCTGACGTGTTTTCACTTTCAAGATTGGTAAGCCTTGAGTGGCACCTTGATCGATCCAGCGAGTGGGGATCTGAGTATGACGAGTGATACCAACCTTAAGGCTTGAAGTGTTCGAAAGATAGACGAAGTGATCAACCATGCAGTTTGCTTCGCCCCATTCAGGTTCACGGCACGTTCCTTGATCATAGTGGCACGTCTCTGGTTTCATAATACACATATCACAGCTAGCGAGCTTTTTCATGCAGACGAAGCAGTGGCCTTGAGAATAGCTTTTTTTGGTTTTCTTACCACACGAACAGCAAAAAATATTACCCGTGTGAGTGAGATTAATGGTTTTACCAATCAGAGGGTTTAGCTCCACAAACTCTTCACCGACAGGTAGACGGTAGGTCACCGCACCATCGAGCGAAGCACTCATCTTCTTGAGTGTTCCTTTTGCTAATAAAGACATGACATTACTCGTTGTATTTTGATTATTATTTCGTCGACTCGGACGCTCTGTAAGCAGGCGCCACGGTTAACGATGATTATGCGCTGAGTATAACAAATAGAGTCCGTTTTTATACGTAAGATTATTTGATTATCATGGTGGGTAACTGATAAAAAATTCCATTTATAAATTATAGTATGACATTTTGTTCACGCGTGATATAACGTTTGTAGATGAACTATTAGTTATAAATTGTCGCAAAATTAATGGTCTTCTGAATTCTTATACCATTAGTTTTATATTTTAGAAGCAGTAAGCCGGAAACTTAGAAGTGAAGTGGATCCATAAAATAGTCATCTTTTTAGTTATTGCGACACTTGCGATTATGCAATATTACCGAGTGAACGGAAATCGTTTAATCACTTCTATTACCCCTGAAAAATACGAATTTATCGCGACCAGTGATCAAATCCACATGGGCGTTAGTACCTCTAAAATCTCATTTGAAGACAAGCAATACATCCTCGATTGTGAACTGAAGGTGTCGGAGTACCCTTGGCCATATTGCGGCCTATCGATTCGTATCAACCCAGACATCACCGTTGGCCTTGATCTTTCCCAGTACCATACCTTTAGAGTGAATATTGATTATCATACAGACGAAGGTTCTAGTGCTCGTTTAAGAACGTATTTGAGAAATTATAATCCGGCTTACTCTGTTCCTGATGACGAGTACACGCATAAGTACAACGGAATGGAATTTTCGCCTGGCGTGGATGGTGGAGTTATTGAAATTCCCATCAACAACCTACAAGTCATGACATGGTGGCTTTCCGATAACAATATTGATCTTGAGCATTCCTTACCAGAGTATTCGAACGTTAACATGGTTGAGTTTGCGACGGGTTCTGGAGCGAAAATCGGCCATCATCGAATCGTGATACGCAGCATTGAATTTGAAGGTTCGTCTATTTCAACAGAGAGCCTATTTATGATTCTGCTGTTTATTTGGGTTTGTACTGGTACGGCATTTTTAGTTTCAGAACTGCATCGTTCAAGAAAGCGTATGTTGATAGTGGAGAAAAGACACCTTCATCTTAAAAGTCTTAACCAAGCGCTTCGAGATCAGAATTTAGAGTTTTCAGAATTAGCTCATCGTGATGAATTGACTGGGACCTTAAATCGGCATGCCGTTCGTGAGTGGCTGAAAATGCAGTCTCAACACGTTAAGCGAGGCCACGGAAAGTTGAGTATCTTGTACCTCGATCTGGACTACTTTAAGAGTGTGAATGATAAATACGGACATCAAATGGGGGATCATGTTTTACGAGAGTTCGGAATGGTGGTCGGCAGTTCGATATGTGACACTGATAAGCTAGTGAGGTGGGGCGGTGAGGAATTCATCGTTTTCTGTCCTGATACTGATGCTGATGAAGCACAGAGGAAGGCTGAGAAAGTCCGATTTTTGGTTAGTCAGCATCTTTGGGTGCATGGTGATCCTCTGACTTGCAGTATTGGCGTTGCGGAAATGAAGCAAGAAAAGGGGTCGGAGACGATTGCTCGTGCAGATGAGGCTTTGTACCAAGCGAAACATTCGGGGCGAAATCAGGTGATCTTGAGTCACTAATCTGAAAATTGTTTTAGTTAGTTTATAAGCCACACGTACATATGTAACGTGTGGCATTTTTTATATTGGTGAGCCGGGGGAACTGCAACCAATTTTTAGAGCATTCCTATAAGTATTGACCTATCAGGTCGACTCTTTAAACATTGAATGTTTACCAGAAAATCCAAGCGAACAACGTAAGTACTAAGATACAAACTAGGTTTAACACCATACCGATTCGCATCATCTCTTTTTGTTTGATATGACCAGAGGCAAACACGATTGCGTTAGGCGGTGTTGCAACTGGTAACATAAAGGCACAAGACGCAGCTACGGCGATCAACGCTGATAAAATAACGGGTGACATACCAAGAGCTTCAGCAATAGTCGCAAATAAAGGGACAAGCAGTGCGGCACTTGCGGTGTTACTCGCAAATTCAGTCAGGAATACAACAAAAGCAACTACAGCAAGAATTGTGAGAAGCACGCCAGCCGTTTCCAAGAAGCCACTGAGTGAGTGTGCTAAGAAGACACTGGTACCAGTCTCTTTAAGAACATTACTTAAGCAGATACCACCGCCGAACAGAATAAGTACACCCCAATCCGTTGATTTCTCGACATCTTTCCAATCAACAACTCTAGAAGCACCAAGCAGTACAATCGCACCAATTGCAACCAAGCTATCAAATTTAGAGAACCCGCCAATCATTGCGTTGATTGGTTTTCCAAATATCCAAAGCGTAACGGTTAAGAGGAAGATAGATAGAGTGATTTTCTTACTATTTGTCCACTCTACAGGAGCGTGGTCTAACTCAAACTTGTGGTTTAGCTTAGGTTTAGTCATCGCATATAGGATGACCATCGCGATTGGAAGCAAGATCATTGAGATCGGTAGACCCAGTTCCATCCACTCAGTAAAACTCAAGCCAACTTCCGCTGCTGCGATTGCATTTGGAGGACTGCCGACTAAAGTTGCAATACCACCAATGGATGCGCAATAGGCGATACCCAGAAGCACGAACACATACGTATTGCGGTCTTCACTTTGGTCAACTTTATTCATGATGCCAAGAACAAGGGGAAGCATCATTGCAGTGGTGGCTGTGTTTGAGATCCACATTGATAACCCAGCACTTACGCCAAATAACATGAAGACGGCGACAGACATTTTCCCCTTTGCTATTAGAAGCACCTTATCAGCAATCGCTTTATCTAGTTCTTGTTTGTTGAGTGCCGCCGCAAGAGCAAACCCCCCCATAAACAGAAAGATGATCGGGTTGGAAAAGTTAGATAATGCAGCCGATGTGTTGAAAACACCAAACAAGACAGCCAAAAGTGGAATGAGCAAAGCTGTGATGCTGACGTGAATGGCTTCGGTTAACCATAAAATCGCGACAAATACGAGAATACTTAGACCTGTATTCACTTGAGCTTCGAAAGGCAAGGTGTTGAGCAATAACGCAAATAGCGAGAAATTACCAATTAAGATCATGCTGTTGCGTGTAAACAGCCAGTGTTTCAGTGTAGTAACAAGTGCCGTCATAAGGCGCTCCTTTTGTTTATCCTCGTTTTATTGGTGCACCTGACCCAAAGAGCGATGCTTCTTATTTTTTCGAGGTATATAGTTTTCGAATTATCTTGTTTCAAGCTATACAGTGCTAATGCATTGACTCGATGTAGGGGTGGGCTTTGTTGGGATAATGTTACTTAAGTTAATAAAGGAGTGTTGGTGTGTTTTTGTGTAACAGTGGGGAAGTGTGAGGTAACAAATTAAAAATGTGTAGTTTTCTACACATCAGTCTCTGCTGGTCCTGCAATAGGCGGAGGGATAGGTGATGATTCTTGTTTTGGATTTAGTTGAATTGGCTCTTTCGGGCCAAGAAATTTAGGTGTGGTCCCAATAATGTATAGGTCAAGAAACGCTTTGGTGCGGGCAAACACTTCACGTAAGCGTATGGTCATTCCCGAGTGATGAGTTGGTCCAGAAACCGCTAAACACTTTGCGTGTATATCATAAGAATTAGCGATAAATAGCGCTCTTTCACAGTGAAACTTTTGAGTGATGATCAGGAAGTTATCTGTGTCGAATATTTTTTTTGCACGAACAATTGAGTCTAATGTCCTAAATCCAGCGTAATCTAGATTGATTCGTTCATCAGGAACACCTGCTTTCAATAAGTCTCGTTTCATCGTCCAAGGTTCATTGTAAGAACGGTGAGCGTTATCGCCACTCAGTAAAAATTGATTCACCTTTTCACGATTGAACAACTCGATAGCTGCTTCAATTCGGTATTTATAATAATCGTTGAGTGTTCGACCTAAATATTTACTGGTGCCGAGGACAACCGCAACTTCGCGCTCAGGTACTTCATCAATATCGTAAATGATGCGATCTTCTGCTTGCCATGAAACCCAATAATCGATAGCAATAATTGCAGCGCAGCTTACCAAGAATACGAGGAAGGCGCCGAACATAAACCCTTGTAGTTTTTGGTAAGCTTTTAGTAAGTAGGTACGGTAAACGTGAGAATCGAATTTCACTCTCGGTATGGCCCTTTGGTTGAACATTAAATTTTTGGTGTTCGATAATACCAAATAAAAATGAGAAAAATCAGTTAAAAAGACAAGACTGTGTAAAGAAAAAGCCCCTGTGATTACAGAGGCTTTGATTAGAAGCGTAACAATTTTTATTAGAATGCGGTGCGCTTGTAGCGACGGTAAACCGGCTGCCAGAAGTGTTGGTCAATGGCTTGTTGTAGTGCTTCGTCGGTGATCTCTAGAGCTACACCTTGTTCAATCGCTTTTTTACCAACAGCGAGAGCAATCTTCTTAGATACGGTATGGATCTCTTCCAATGGTGGAAGTAGAGCACCTGAACCATTGATTGCGAGTGGAGAGCACGTTGCAAGCGCACGACTCGATTCCATTAGCATTTCGTCAGTGATGCGTGACGCATTCACAGCAAGTACCCCAAGGCCGATCCCTGGGAAGATGTAGCTATTGTTACACTGAGCAATTGGGTAAGTTGTGCCGTTATGAGTTACTGGCTCAAATGGGCTACCCGTTGCTACCAATGCTTTTCCATCAGTCCAACGAATGATGTCGTTTGGTGTTGCTTCAACACGGCTAGTTGGGTTAGACAGTGGGAACACAATAGGGCGTTCACAGTGTAGATTCATTTCTTGGATGACTTCCTTACTGAATAGACCCGGAGCACCAGATACGCCAACAAGAACGGTTGGTTTTGCGTGACGAACAACATCCAGTAGTGAGAAGCCTGAGCTATCACTTTCCCAACCTTTAGTATTCGCATTGGTTTGAACTAAGCGTTGTTGGAAATCAAGTAGGTTTTGCATGCCTTCTTGTAGCAGGCCCCAACGATCAACCATGTACACTTGAGAACGAGCCTGAGCATCACTGATACCTTCAGATACCATTTGCGCGATGATCGCTTCAGCGATACCACACCCGGCAGAGCCTGCACCTAAGAAGGTAATACGCTGTTCTGAAAGTTTGCTGTTTGCGGCTTTACATGCTGCAAGTAGAGAACCTACAGTGACGGCTGCTGTACCTTGGATGTCATCGTTGAAACAACAGATGCGGTCTTTATAGCGCTCAAGCAATGGCATTGCATTCTTTTGAGCGAAATCTTCGAATTGTACTAATGCATCAGGCCAACGGCGTTGAACGGCTTGGATGAACTCTTCAACGAATGCATCGTAATCAGCCCCTGTGATACGAGGGTGACGCCAACCCATATACATAGGGTCTGCAAGACGTTGAGGGTTGTTAGTACCAACATCAAGCACGATTGGTAGCATATAAGCTGGGCTGATGCCGCCACAAGCTGTATAAAGTGCGAGTTTACCAATTGGAATACCCATACCACCGATCCCTTGGTCTCCCAAACCAAGAATACGCTCACCATCAGTTACCACGATAACTTTTACGTTGTGGTTGGTTGCATTATTCAGTAGATCATCGATGCGATCGCGGTTCGGATATGAGATAAACAAGCCACGACCACGACGGTAAATATTTGAAAAGTTCTCACATGCTGCGCCAACTGTTGGCGTGTAAATGATAGGCATCATTTCAGAAATGTGGTTTTGAACTAAACGATAAAAGAGCGTTTCATTTGTGTCTTGGATATTACGCAGGTAGATATGCTTATCCATATCGCTTTCGAAGTTGCAATATTGCTTGTAAGCACGTTCAACTTGCTCTTGAATTGTTTCGGTTGTTTCCGGTAACAAGCCTTCAAGGTTGAAAGAACTACGTTCTTGAGCTGAGAATGCGCTGCCTTTGTTTAGAAGAGGAGTACTTAGTAGAGCAGGACCAGCATAAGGTATATATAGAGGGCGTTTATCGTTGTTCATTGGATGCCTAATATGGGAGAAAGGGTAACTGAAAAATGATAACGGTTTAGTTATTCAATTGTAAATAGTTTCTCCGAGATCTGAGCAAACAAAATGATATTCTTAATTATGTCCCACACTTTTCGAATTCTAACGTCATAATTCGTTATACTTTGCTCACCGTTTTTCATTAGTTACCTTCTGTATGTCATCACTGCCCATCGATTCTTATCAAAAGACTTTCTATGAACAGATCTCTAATTCTCATCTTGTTGTCGAAGCTGAAACCGGGTCGGGTAAATCAACACGCTTACCAGTTTGGGCATCAGCGCATGGGCGAGTGTTGGTTGTTGAACCAAGACGAATCGCTTGTACGTCACTCGCTAAATATTTAGCGCAACAATCGGGCGAGAAGCTTGGTAACAAAGTGGGCTATGCGATTAAGCTTGAATCAGAATACAACGAGCAAACTAGCGTCGTTTTTGTGACGCCCGGTATCGCGCTGCGTTGGTTATCAGAAGATGGACTCGTTAGCTTTGATGTCATCGTGGTGGATGAGTTTCACGAGAGACGCTGGGACATTGATCTGCTGGTGGCGATTCTGAAGCAAAAAGCGAGTCATCGTTTGGTGATCACATCAGCAACCATTGAGGGGGAACGCCTTGCTCATTATTTGGATGCGAATCGCATAAGCTGTGAAGGGCGAACTTATCAAGTTGAGATTGAGCACCGAGCGAACGAATCCAGAACACTGCCTGATATTCGACATCTAGAACAGCGTATTGCGGAAGAAGTGAATCATCAGCTGATCGCTTCTTCTGGCGATATGTTGGTTTTTCTGCCGGGTAAAAAAGAGATCGTGCAATGCGAACAAGTCTTAGCGAAAAATCCAGATATCCAAGTTGTTAAATTGCATGCGTCGGTCAGTGATAAAGAGCGAGATTCAGCGTTATCGGGTCGCAATATCAATGTTGAAGGAAATACCCTGAGAAAGGTCATCCTTGCGACCAACGTTGCAGAAACGTCATTAACCATTCCTGACATTGGTGTGGTGATAGATTCAGGATTAGAAAGGCGCACCGTCCAGCGTAATGGCAGAACCACACTGATGCTTAAATCCATATCACGAGCGAGTGCCAAACAGCGAGCTGGCCGCGCGGGTAGGGTAATGGATGGCGTTTGCGTTCGTCTATATGGAGAGCATGCGGCGTTAGAGTTAGTCACACCGCCTGAGTTACAGCGTGAAGAGCTGACTGAACCTATGTTGGCTGCAGCATGTTGCGGCACCTCGCTTGAGAGCTTGTCTTTTCTTGACCTTATTCCTGAGAGGTCGCTAAATAGTGCGACCCAAACCTTACTGACAATGGAAGCGATTGATATCGACCATCAAATTACTGAGCACGGTAAAAATCTTTACCCGTTGCCGATTGATGCTTTGTATGCCGACATTGTTACTCGAATCAAAACCAAAGCACTAAAAGAAGCCATGGTGGATCTCACTGCTGCGTTGTCTGTTCCGGCTCGTTTGTACCAATTACCTAACAATGCAGAGCATCTTGAAGCGCTGGCTCAGCAAGAAAAAGAAGGGTGTGATTTAACCCTGTTAATTCAGATTGTTCGCGGTCGTGATTATCCGCATCTAGATATCGACCAACAAGCACTGAATGAAGCACAAGGACTGGCTAAGCAAATGCGGGAGGTGTTTGAACTTCCTCAGCTAGAAGTCGCGTCACGTTTCCAACGCATTGAACTGCTCAAGACCATTGTAAATCTGCATCCTGAACTGATGTTTGTGCGCCGACTTAAAAGGAAAGAAGCCTTTGCCAATGGAGCGTTAGAAGTGGTACTCGGTCGTCAGAGTCGTTTTCCTGATAATGCACAAGCCATGTTGGCGTTGGACACTCATACCTTGCCGGGGCGTGGCGTGAAGCAGACACTCACGTTAGCGACCACCACCGCACCAGTGCCTCTAGAGCTAGTGGTCGAAGCAGAGTTAGGTGAATGGCAGCAAGGTGAAACTGTTGTTTATGATGAGGGTGTTTTTACCGAGGTGGCGTTGGTCTATGCCGGCCGCCCTATTATGACTAAACTCGTGGCGGCTGAAGGTCAATTGTCATTGAAGCCTATCGTAGACCTCGTAGTCAGCGGTGCTCAGCTTCCCGGTTTTGCAGAACTCCGCACTCAAGAGATCAAGCATTGGCAGTTGTACGTGAGACTTGGGCTCGATGAGAAAATACACAATACCCCAGAGATTGAGCAATTGAGTTTTGAGGGATGGTTTATAGAGCAACTTGGAGTCTTAGGGGTTACTGACATTAGCGAGCTAGAAATGTTCGAACAGTCAGATATTCCCTTTGAAGGCATCCCAACTTGGCTTTATTCAGAGTTTTCAGAAAAATATCCGTTTTCTTTGAGCCTTGCTGATTTGCAGCTTGATGTTGAATACTTCCCCGGAAGAAAGCTGATTTACGTGCATTATCAATCGGGTGGTCGCAAGTTATCGCCAAAACGTTGGGAACTACCAACATGGTCAGGATGGCGTATTCAATATAAAAAAGCGAGCCGTATTATCGATATAAAATAGCTTAGATAAGTTTTATCTCTAAAATATTAATCAAATAGGCGCATATGTGATTTATCAGTGCGTATTTTGTTACAAACTTGATTTTTATATGCATTTTTAACCAATCAAAAGGTCATAAAAGACCATTCTTCTATATCCTATTGCTATATAAAAGAAGTTGGTGGATATTGAGTATATTGTGTTGCCAAAGTGTCGGGGGACATCATGGATAAACAGAAAGAGACGCGTGTAGAATTTGATTACACAACATTTCTTGGCGCCTCATGCAGTAAAAAATGGACTTTCCTGGAAGCACTTACCACCATTACCCCAGTATTCAGTACTGTCTGGCGCGATAGCATTAAAGAGCTAGCAAGCCCAGAAGATCGCTTATGGCAGATGGCATTGAAATCAATGTCTACGCGTAAAAGTGATGAATCAAACATTGTCACTTTGCTCAAGCTTGCCAAGCTAGAAGGAATAAATGAACTCAAAGTTGTGATGCCATATTCTCTTGAAGAAGAGCAGATAGAGTATATCGAATCGCGTAGTCATTTAGTGCTTGCGGTTAATTCTGGAGAAGAGTTTACGATTAGGCTGTAACTTCAGTTCGCCTACAACCTCTCTCAGGAATAGTAAAACGTACACGTAAAAAGGGCCTCAATATTGAGGCCCTTTTAGTATCTAAAACTTGTGTCTACGAGCTTATTAGCGTTCTAGCTTTTTATTTTGAGATTAAGCAATTAAGCGACTAGTCGATTAGACCATAGTCAGCGCGCAGTACATCAATGATCTCTTGCTTAGGATTTTCGCTCAGTACGATCTCTGCACCTGTGATTTTCGCTGCGATATCAAGGTAAGTGCGAGACAGAGACATTAGCGAATCAAGTGGAAGTTCATTATCACGAGCCAATGCTTCACGCTCTGGCATACGTTCTTTGTTTAACAAGATGTCTGCATCAGGGAAGTAGTTAAGCAAGAACTGACGGAAACCTTCTTTTGAGTTCTCAACGATGTTGCCGTTGTTGTATTCCTGAGTATCCCAGATACGCGATGAATCTGGAGTACCAACTTCGTCCATGTAGATAAGTTTTTCTTTGCCTTGAGCATCGTTGACGTAGCCAAACTCAAATTTGGTATCAACAAAGGTTTGATCTACTTTTGCTAGCGCTTGGCTGATTACGTTGAAGCCTTCTTTAAGAAGTTTTTCGTAATGCGCGATGTCGCTTGCTTGAGTAAAGTTGAAGGCTGCAAAGTTATCTTCGATGTTGTTACGAGTGATGTTCACATCGTCAGCTTCTGGAACGCCAGGAATACCTTTCAGAATTCCTTTTGTTGAAGGCGTGATCAGTAGCTCAGGCAACTTCTTGTCTTTCTCAAGGCCTTCAGGCATCTCGATACCACAGAATTCACGTTCGCCGTTCGCGTACGCACGCCACATTGAACCTGTGATGTATTGACGGCAAATCGCCTCGATCATGACTGGGCGAGCTTTTTGTACAATCCATACGAACGGGTGAGGGATATCAAGAATATGACTGTCAGCAAGTCCGTTGTCTTTAAACAATTTGAACCAGTGGTTAGAGATAGCATTCAGAGCCGCTCCCTTACCTGGAACACCTTTAAGATTCCCTTCACCACGCCAGATACAATCAAATGCAGAGATACGGTCACTGATCACCATGATTGCTAAAGGCGCATCTGGTGCTACATCGTAGCCTTTCTCTTTAATTAGTCGTTGGCTATCTTCTTCAGTTAACCAGTAGACCGAACGAACCTTGCCACTGTGGACAGGTTTATCAGTACGGATTGGTAGGTCATCATTTACGGCAAGAACTTGATCAGCAAGGCTCATTTAGACATTCCTATTTTTTATCAAACGTCGTACAGAGAAGTGCGGTGTGCACATGATTAGACGGGCATTATACCCAATCTACTATTTGCTTCCAGAGAAAAAGCAATCGATTGCTAAATCTATTATTTAAATAAAAACCCCCGCCTAACAATCCGCTAAAAAATTGGCGAATTGTAGGGCGGGGGAAGGCAGTATATTTGGACTTTGTTTTGGAGCTATGTTTGTTAAGTTAACTTTGTTAGCTAAAAGATTAAGCTATGTTTGTGAGCTATGTTTTTGAGCCAAAATGTTATTAAGCAAGGTGGTTTAGTGAATACGCTCTGAATTTGCATCCATAAAGAAGACTTCACATTGAAAGCGTAACCCTAGTGTTCTTAGGTACTGTTGGCTGAATTGGTCAATCGATGCACTTGCAACAATCGCGCTAGCATTCTTAGAACAGATTGCTTTCTCAACAGTTTCTACCTCAGTCATTTGATGAGAGGCTTTCATATGAATAACGCGGTCGCAGCAAACATTATGTTGCTTAAGCTGTTTAGCTGATGGTCTTGGTGTTTGAGCGGTAAACAGTAACCACTGATGTTGATTGGACAGCAACGCCATTCTTGCAAACAACGCTTCCTCGTTTGAATTTTTGCTTTTACGAGAAACTGATGTAAATGCGCAGTGAACTAGCGGGCTAGAGTGTTGTGCTTTAACGTGTGCTTGAATCATTTTGCTGTCCTTATATACATGCTGTATGTGTATACAGTAGTTTTGATTGCTTATAAGATCAAGCGTTTTTTGCGGGATTATTGGACGATCTTTGTCAAAAAAATAGATAGTGATCATCTAACTATATGAAAGTAAATAATAAATTAAATTCGAATGAATTTACTATTTTGTCTCATAAGTTGAAAAATATGTGAGTTTCATACAGGTGTATACAGTGGTTTTTGCATAAAAGTACTGTATACCTCCGTATAGAAGATAAGAAGATAAGAAGATAAGAAGATAAGAAGATAAGAAGATAAG